>JAISCI010000100.1 GCA_031265685.1 Clostridiales bacterium | reverse complement strand
CGGCGTATAAAGCGTATATTTATACATTTTACTTGGATCGGCCGTTTGGAGGGCTTTGTAAATTTCGGAGTTTAGAAAGTTTAACTTTGGCCAAAGAAGAAAAGATTGATGAATTATTGGTGTAAAACTACACTTTCTAAACGTCGAAGTTTACAAAACTCTCCAAGGGGCTGTTTCAAGCAAAATGTATAAATATACGCTTTATACATCTCCACTGTATATGTTAAAATGTCCGCAATCGAGTTTCAGAATGGCTGTATTGCGGGATCCTTCTGGATTCTTCGCTTTTTTTCACTTTCCGTCAGTTGTCAGTCTTCAGGACGTTTTACAGTGGCGGAAAAACGTGAAAACCCGTGTTTATGCGGCTTCGGTCGGCAGACTTATACGCGCTTGTACGGTTTTTTTGCTTTATGGCAATCAAAAATCATCCAAAAATCGCGGTAATACAGCGGCTAAGGGCTTATTGAAGAAACCCGCTTCAACAAGCCCTTTCCCATGCTTTTGACTTTGCTTTGCCGGCGTTTATGGCGGGACCGCGCATAGTCGAAACCAAATACTAATTGTTACATTTGACTGGCCGATTTTTTGATTGTAGTATACACGGCGTATCCGGATCTCCGTCAAACAGCGCGTTGACCGTGCCGCCGACGAGCAGTGAAAACGACAGAATATTCAGCCAAGTGATGAAGATGATCACCCCGGCCAGGCTGCCGTATACGTTGGCGTACGAGCTGAAATGCGAGACATAGATATTGAACAGCTTGCTGACGCCGACCCAGGCGGCCAGCGTAACGCCGGAACCGGGCAGCAGTTTGCGGTACGGCGTCGGCCGAGCCAGCGCGAAACGGTATATAAGCGTTATCGCCGCCAGCAGAACGGCGAGCGATCCGGCGCTTCCCGCCCAACCAAGCTCAAAGACGCCCGCCACGAGGAATGTCACGGCCAGTATGGCTGCGACCGCGAATACCATTGCCAGAAGGACGCTCAGCAGACGCCTTTTGATGAATCCACGGCGATCCTTTATGCCGTAGGCCTTGTTGATGCCGTCCACGGCTGCGGCAAACCCGTTTGACGCGTTGTACAGCGTCACCAGCAATGATACGCTGAGAATGCCCGCCGACTTGATGTCCGCCACCTGATCCACGACGAGTTCCGCGAAGTTAACGGCCTGTTCGGGCATGGCGCCCTGAAGCCGCTCGGCGACGTCACGCGCGTCCAAACCCACGAACGCGGAGCAGCTCATCAAAAACAGCAGGAACGGTATCGACGACAGCAGCATCCGATAAGTCAGATCGTTGGCGAGAAGCGTCAGCTCGTTCTCGTTTATTGCCGTAATAAGCTCTTTCGCGCAGTCCCAGATTTTTTTTGCCCGCGTTTTCATCATGGGGTTAGCCTGCCCGGTTGACGGTTTTTTATTTGCTGATACCATTCTCAAACAAGAAGATAGTCCGCGTTTACCGCGTATCCGTCACCAACAGCGCCGAATCACTGTTAAGAATTTGCGAACTGTAGATAAACAGCGCGTCCGACCCCGGCGCGAACGTCATCAATTCCGGCAGTACGCGCGAATCTACATACCGCAGGTCAATCAGCGTCACGCGGCGGTATGACCCCGCGAGCAGCGGCGCCAAGCTCGAGCCGAACGAATCTCGGAACAGATACAGCTCGCGGTCAGTCGGCGCGGCGGGGTTGTCGATACGTACGAGCGGTTTTGAGCCGCTCAGAAACAGATCATACGGATCGCGTCCGCCGAAAGCCGCCGTATCATATGCTTCTCCCGGTTCCCACGCGAGCGTGTTCTCGTTGATATACTCGACGGTCACGCCGTCGGTCATGGGTATATATTCCATAACGTCGGGGGCGAGCGGCAGGGCAATCTGCCCGGAATACACGCCCGAAAACGTTCCAGCGGTCACGGGAGCGCCCATCGGAGCGAACTCGAAGCCCATAGCGCCCGCGAGACATCCCACCACTCCGCCGATCCTCGGCTGACTCCAGTGCAGGTCCGTGCGATAGAAGTCGCCGCCGGACAGCGCACCGGTTATATCAATATACCGCGAATCCGGCAATTCCTCCGCGAGGATCCGCTCGGCCGTCTCCGGGTCGAACCCGGGCATGTACCGCCCGGCGTAGACGCTCTTGTCGGGTACGAACGTGTAATAGACGTTCAGCCCGCCAAGCGTGTCCGCGACGGCGGCGATCTTCCTGCCGACGTTCCGCGCGGATTTTTCGTCGAGCTTCTGGAACTTTCCGGCGCCGGAATCCCCGATATACAGTCCGTCTTTGTCGGACTGCGCGAACGCGCCCAGCGTAACGGCGGCGCGGATCGTTCGGAACCCGTCGCGGAAGGCGAAACTGTCGGCGGCAAAGTTCTCGAATCCGTCCATGAACTTGGCGGACGCGATACCCTCGGCGCTTATCGGCGGCATCGTGGCCAGCGGGCGGCGCTCACTCTGGGATATTACGGGCGGCGTGAGCACCCGGTTGAGAACCGTGAACCCGAAGATAACGGCGGCGAACACCGCGACGGAAGAGATCGCGCGGACGGACGGTTTTTTATCGTTCACCAGGCTCACCCCTAGAATCTGAAATATATGAACGGATTGAACGATCCGTCCACGAGGAACGCCGTGCAGACGACCAGCGCCGCCGCGATCAGGACGGGCTGAAGCGCCCCGAACCGCTCCGACAGCCGCGCGAACACGCGCTTCGGCAAGGGCGTGGCGCCGATTATACCGACGATGAGCGGCGCGGCGTAACTGCGCAGATAGTAAAGCGATTCCGCGTCAACCGCGGACCGCACGCCAATCCCGAACATACGGCCGGCTTGCGCGAAAGCCTCCGGGCCGCTTGGCGCGTCGAAAATTACCCACGACACCAGCACGGCCAGCAGCGCGTAGATATAGCCGACGAAGGCGGGCGCCCGGGCGAGCGGTTTAGCCAGGAAATATTTCTCCGCGACGAGCAGAACACCGAAATACAGCCCCCAGAAAAGGAACTGCCAGTCGGCGCCATGCCAGAAACCCGTCAGCGTCCAGACGACCAGAATATTGACCACATGCCGCCATGGCGCGACACGGTTCCCGCCCAGCGGGAAATACACATAGTCGCGGAACCATGACGACAGCGAGATATGCCAGCGCCGCCAGAAATCCGTAACGCTCCTGGCTGTATACGGGTAATTGAAATTCTCGAGGAACTCGAAGCCGAACATACGCCCAAGGCCGATCGCCATGTCGGAATATCCTGAAAAGTCGAAATACAAGTGGAGACCGTAAGCGACGGCGTACACCCACGCCGACAGCGCGCTCCGCTCCGAAACGGCGCGCGTCAGGCTCGAAAGCTGGCCGAGCGTGTTCGAGAGCAGCGCCTTCTTTGCCAGCCCGACGGAGAACCGCGCCGCTCCCGAGGCGAATTGCTCCGCCGAATGCCCGCGCCTGCCGAGCGATTCAGCGACGTCGGTATAGCGGACGATCGGTCCGGCGATGAGCTGCGGGAACAGCGTCACATACGCGGCGAAAATCAGTATATTCCGCTGGACCCGCGCTTTGCCACGGTATAGGTCGATCGAGTAACTCAGGGTCTGGAACGTGTAGAAGCTTATGCCGATCGGCAGCGCCAGTTTGCGTAAATTAAAGTCTGCGCCGAACAGCGCGGAGACGTTGACGGCGAAGAAATTGGCGTACTTGAAGTACATGAGCGCGCCCAGACCCACGGCGAGCGAGAGAACGAGGAACGCCTTAGACCAGGGCGTTCCCCGGAACCGCTCGATGAGCAGGCCGAGCGCCCAGAGTACGGCGATCTCCGCCGCCATCAGCAGCGAATAGACCGGCTCGCCCCAGGCGTAAAAGACGAAGCTGACCGCAAGCAGCGCGAGGTTGCGCCACTTTGTTCCGCCGTTCGGCGCGGGGGCGGCGTAATACAGAATCAGCGCCACCGGAAGAAAATAGTACAAAAAAGTAACGCTCGAAAACAGCAACGCGCTTCCGACCCTTCAGAGATTAACGCGCCGGCGCGGGCGGCTTAGTACTCTACCCCGCCGCCGACCGCGTCAATATAGAATATGTTCTTCTCGCCCGCTTCCCCGGCTATCTTTTGGAAAGCCTCGACGGAGATCTCGGCGGCGGCAAACTTGGACGCCGCCAGCATCACATACCGCCCCGACTCGACGACGACGCATTCCTCCGGGTACGCGCAGATCCACTTCGCGTAGTCGAAACCCTGCGCGATCAGCGACTTAAGCTCTTGGGCGGCCGACGCGTCCTTGGCCTTGACGACCGCGATCTCATGCGCGAACGTGGTGATCATAGCGGTCGCGGCGGCGGCGTCCTCGACAAGCCTGTCGAAGTCCTCAGGCTCGACGCCGAGCGCTGATTTGCTGTTCTCGCCCGTGACGGCGCCGGGCAGCGACGCGGGCATTTGATCCGGCTCGGCGAGCATCTCCTTCGCTTTCGCGAGAAGAGCGTCGAGCGCCTCGGCGGATGTGCCGCCCAGCCCGCCGGAACTCGGCGGCTCGTCCGCCGGGGCTTCGGGTAGTTCCACCGCCGGGTCGGACGGTTCGGTCGCCGGGTCGGACGGTTCGGTCACATCAGCCGTCGGAACTACGGCATCGGCTGCCCCCGTCACCGTTTCGGAAGTCACGGACGGCTGACCGCCGTTACCCGCACAGCCCGCCGACAGCGCGATCAGCAAAACAGCCGCGAGCGCGGCCCTAAGGTAATTTCGCGTGAACCAAGCGAAATTCTTAAGGTAATTTCGCGTGAACCAAGCGAAATTCTTAATGAACTTTTCCAATCGGATTACCCCTTCCGCTATTTGTCAAATACATAAACGTTGCCCCATTCGTCAATCTCGAGGTTCTTTTTCAGCACCCTCGTGAAGAACCCGCTGGAGGCGTAGCAGCGCCCTCCGATCAATGACACCACGTAGCCCTTACCCCAATATACTGTGCCGGATATGGCGAAAGAATACCGGAAAGTTCCCTTGATGACATAAACCGTCCGCTTCGGAGCCATCCACGTGACGCCGTAGCCCATCGCCTCGCACAGGCGGCGCAGCGGTATATAGTACGTGCCTCCGCGCTCGATGATCGGATCGGTCAGAGGCTCGCCGTTAAGGAACAGCGTGAACTCGTACAGGCTTGTCTGGTTCGGCGGCAGAACGATCAGCCGCTTGAGCCTGTCCACGTCGCCGAGCAGGTACTTGACGTAGGTATACGCCGTTCGGTCAGCCAGATCGGTAAACGGGTTCTTATCCTCGAAATACGCCGCGAAGACGTAATCCCGGCTCTTGAGCACGCGCTTAAGCCGGTACATATCGTTCCACTGGTAGTTGGTGAATACGTACAGACTGAGGAGCGGCGCGGGTTCCGGGCCGGCGGTGACGGGCGCGACAAAAAAGTCGAGCCTCTCCAGCGCCATCGTCGCGTCGCGCAGGATAACGCGGTCGATGATGATCTGCCTGGCGCTGGCGTCGTGCGGAAGGTTGAACGAGTAGTCCGCGTTAAGCCCCGCTATGTATCCGCGCGCTGTATCGAGCCGCGTCCGGGACTTTACGACGGTATCCTCCTCCGCCCGCGCCGGTACCGCCTGTAGGACGAGCAGCGCGCAGACGACCGCCGCGACGGACTTCAGAAATCCTGACATGAATCTTGACATGGCATCTCCGCCATCTTTTCTCAAATTATGAATTTCGCGTCTTTCGCGGGCCGCGCGTCCAGCTCGGCCCGGACAGCCTCGTACCCAGGGCGGCCGAACATCGCGTACGCCGCGTTCTTGCCGCCCTCGACGCCCGGCTGGTCGAAGGCGTTGATGTCAAGCAGCTCGCCGCAAAAAGCCGTGGCCACCTCGAACAGCTGCAGCAGCTGCCCGACCGTGAACGCGTTTACCTCTGGCAGGGTTATCGTCATATTCATCTTGCCCGATTTCATCAGGGCGTATTCGGTAGCGGCGCGTTCGACGCTTATAAGCTCGCTGTGCGTGTGCCCGCCAAGGAACGCCAAGTTCGGCGCGTCCCCGAACACGCGCGGTATCGCGGTTTCCCGGCGGAACTTTCCGACGGCCAGAAACACGATCATCTTATCGAACGGTCCCTCGGCGTAGAGCTGTACCTGCGAGTGCTGATCGGTCACGCCGAGCGCCTTGACGGGCGTCGGCCCGGCGTTGACCGTCCTGCCGCCGCGGTCCTTCGCCTTGCCAAGCGACTCCGCCCAGAGCTGCGCGTACCAGTCCGCCATATATTTAAGCGAGTCGGCATACGGCATCATAACGGAGATCGGCTTGCCTTTTTTCATCCCGATGTAGTTGAGCAGTGCGTACATATACGCCGGATTTTTCGTTGCGTCCGGCTCGGAGCATATCGCGTCCATATAAGCGGCGCCGGCCAGCAGCTCTTCTATGTCCACGCCGCACATAGCGGCGGGCAGCAGCCCGACCGGGCAAAGCTCGCTGAAGCGCCCGCCCACACCGGCGGGGATGTAGAACGTCTTATAACCGCCCTCACGGGCGATCTTCGTCAGCGCGCCCTTCTCGCGGTCGGTCGTGACGACGATGTTCGATGCGGCGGCTTCCGCTCCCAGCTCGCGCTCAAGCCGGTCCTTGATTATCATGAACTGACTCATCGTTTCGCTCGTCGAGCCGGACTTCGAGATTACGTTGAATAGCGTCTTACGCAAGTCAAGTATGTCGAACAGGTACGAAAGCCGCTCGGGATCCACGTTGTCCGCCACGTAGAACCGGGGGTATCCGCCCCTGTCCTCGCGGCTCAGCTCGTTGTAGTACGGATGGTTTACGGCTTGCTGGACGGCCATGGGTCCCAGCGCCGATCCGCCGATTCCGAGCACGACGAACGCGTCGAACCGTTCGCGCGCCTGATCAGCATAATCGATTATCTCGCGCGAGACTTCCGCCTGGCTCGACGGCAGGGCGCGCCAATCCATACGTCCTTCGGCGGCCAGCTTCGGCATGGCCGCCGCCGCTCGGTCAGCCGCCGCTTTCGCCGCCGCGAAGTCCGCCGGCGAAACGCCGTCCGGAACGGCGGACGACGTCATATTGTTGTAATCCATCACGATCCTCATTGAGTCCCGGAAGCCCTGATCCTCAAAGCGTCTCATAATTTACCTCCCAATTTTTATTACGTATTCCCCGGATAAATAGTTCGGGATCATAATATCACACTTGGCGTAAATTTTCCATACTAAAATATCGGCTTGAGTTATCCGATTTCTTATCCGGATGAGGCGAAAACGCGTTCGTTTCTATAGAAGGAAAAGAGGAGGCGCTTGGCGGGCGCGGCGGCACTTGTCAAAAAAGAAGATAATTATACCACGTATTATCCGCAAAAGCCATGTATATTTCAGTGAATCTCCTCCGCACCAGAAACCCCGAATTCACGGGATTTCCGGCATGTCCGTGTTACTAATTTGCCGCTAGTTAAGTGACGCGCTTAACTTTTTATTACCGCGTTATCAGCTCGAC
>JAISCI010000091.1 GCA_031265685.1 Clostridiales bacterium | reverse complement strand
TAGCAACAAAAACGTGCTGACAGTACGTGTTTTATAAGCGCTCCGGCAACGGCGGGCAACGCTGATAATGCATAATTAAACACTGAACAACGGCGGATAACGGGTTGTAACGGTTGGTTTACTGGCGTTTTGTATGGGGTGTTCCTTGCGGTTTTTACAACCTACTCACAACAACCGCGGCACTACCTAAAAAGGTTCGGATTTTATTTAAGTGCGTGTTACGAACAAAATTCGAACGTTCGGGTTTC
This sequence comes from Clostridiales bacterium, assembly GCA_031265685.1. GTDB lineage: Bacteria > Bacillota > Clostridia > Lachnospirales > WRAX01 > JAISCI01. Next base: position 6,605 of record JAISCI010000091.1, on the reverse strand, counting down.
CTGCGCCACCCATCCGCACGACACCATGTTTGCCGGGCTTGCGCGTTCGTGAAACAAATGCTTTTCAAATCCCCCTTGATATCTCTCTCCAAATTTGCTATGATACTACTTAAGCGCCGAACCGTCTCCGCGAGGGGGCGCCGCCGACGCCCGAGCGGGGGACAAGAGGATAATGGAGAAAGACATTCTGGCCGCCGTCATGGCGAGGGCTGCCGTGGGCCGGGCGGACAAGTCCGACGTTAACTACTGCTGGCAGAAGGCTTCCGCGATACTGGAGCGCGAGCTGCCCACGCCGATGTTCGCGAGTTGGGTGCGCCCGATAAAGCCGCTTACAATCGAAAACGACTCGTTTATTCTCGTCGCGCCGGAGGAAGCCACCAAGCAGACCCTGGAGCACCGGTATCTGCCGCTCATCTCTCAGATTATCCGCGTCGTGACCGAGCGAGACCTAAACGTACGCGTGATCCTGCCCGGCGACATAAACGAGCGCGGCGAGATAGCGAGACCGCGCCAGACGGAGCGAATGCTGGGTTCAAGCCTTAATCCGCGCTATGTCTTCGACTCGTTCGTCGAGGGGAAGTCGAACCAGATGGCTTTCGCGGCGTCGCGCGCCGTGGCGGAGGCGCCCGGGCGAACGCGGTACAATCCGTTGTTTTTGTACGGCGGTGTCGGCCTGGGGAAGACGCACCTGATGCAATCGATCGGGAATTCCATCCTGCACGGGGATCCCGAGAGCAAGGTGCTCTATACCACGAGCGAGAACCTCATGAACGAGTTTATAACCAGCCTGCGCGAGCGCAAGAACCAGGAATTCCGCGACAAATACCGTATGGTAGACGTTCTGCTCGTGGACGACATACAGTTTCTGACGGAGAAGGAAGGTACCCAGGAGGAGTTCTTCCATACCTTTGAGGCGCTGTACAACAACTCCAAGCAGATAGTGATCTCGAGCGACAAACCGCCCGTCGAGCTTAAGACGCTGGAGGAACGGCTGACAAGCCGGTTTGGTATGGGGCTGATCGTCGATATAACCCTGCCGGACTTCGAGACGCGCACGGCGATCCTTGAGAAGAAGGCCGAGCTGGACCGGCTCGACATACCGGTGGACGTGCTGCGGCATATCGCGCGGCACGTATCGAGCAACATCCGCGAGATGGAGGGCGCGCTCATAAAGGTGAGCGCTTACGGTAAACTGACGAACACGACCATCACGATAGACCTGGCCGAGCGCGCGCTGCGCGATATGATCTCGGGCGGCGAGAAGCGCGAGGTCACGTGCGATCTGATCATGAAGATAGTCGGCAACGAGCTGGGCGTGCGGCCCGACGAGATGCGTGCGAAGAAGCGAACCCAAAATATCACATACGCGCGGCATCTCGCGATGTATATGTGCCGTATGCTGCTGGACATACCTCTCAATCAGATAGGCCGGGCGTTTGGGGGGCGCGACCATACGACCGTCATACACGCCTACAATAAAATAAACGACGAGCTTGAGGTCAACCCTGGGCTAAGGGGCACGATCGCCGAGCTGGAAAATATGATCACAGGGGAATAGGTAAAGGAGCGTATCCGGATGAAACTCACCTGCCCAAAGCATGAGCTTTTGGAGCGCGTCAACCTCGCGTCGAAGGCGGTTTCGGGGAAAACGGCGCTGAAGATACTCGAGTGTCTTCTTATTATAGTGGACGAGTCGGGCATGTACCGGCTTATCGGCAACGATCTCGCGATAGGTATAGAGACGGCCCCCACTCAGGCCGAGCGGTTCGAGCCGGGCGGCGTCGCGCTGGACGCGCGGCTGTTTTCAGAGATAATCCGCCGCGCGCCCGAGGGAAACATTACGATTACGACCGATGAGAAGAACGCCGCCGTCATCCGCGCGGGACGGTACGAGTCGCGCGTGCCGGGCAGCCCGGCGGACGATTTCCCGTTCCTGACCGAGGTGCCTAAGACCAGCGGATACGCGGTGCCGTCGGGCGCTCTGCGCGATATGATCCGCCGCACGATCTTCTCCGTCGCGACGGACGATTTGAAGCCCGTTATGACCGGGGAACTGATCGAGATCGCGGACGGCTCCGTGCGCCTTGTCTCGGTGGACGGCTTCCGTATCTCCGTCGCTCAGGCCCCGCGCGAGCCGGACGGCTACCGCGAGACGACCGTTATCCCGGCCAAGACGCTCTCCGAGGTCGCGAAGATAATCGGCGGGGACGACGAGACGGTCACGGTGTATTTCTCCGATAAGCACGCCCTGTTCGAGCTGGGCGGCTGCGTAGTCGTGACGCGCCTGCTTGAGGGCGAGTTCCTGAAATACGAAAATCTGTTCACCGGGGACTATAAGACGCTGGTGACGGCGGACAGGGGTGAGTTGCTCGACGCCGTGGACAGGGCCGGCGTAATCGGCAAGGACGCGAAGAAGCACCCCGTGCTGCTCTCAATCAGCGACCGCAGCATGGTTATAACGAGCCGCGCCGAGATGGGCGACAGCCGAGACGAGATAGACGTCGAGATCGACGGCGCGCCTATCGACATAGCGTTCAACCCGCGCTTCATTACCGAGCCGCTCAAGGTAATCGACGGCGAGCGCGTTACGCTCAGTTTTCAGACGCCGCTGACGCCGTGCGTTATACGCGGAGAAGCGGACGAGATGAACAAATACCTTGTTTTACCTTTGCGGGTGTGATCATATGACCGAGACAGGGCTTGTTATATCCACGGAAGGCGGACTCGCCGTCGTCGAGACCGCGCGCGGGGATATGTGCGCCAAATGCGGCGCGTGCGGCGTGACCGGCGGAGAGCGGGCTTCGCGCGTCTCGCTCGCGAACGCCGTGGGCGCCAGGCCGGGGGATCGCGTAACGCTCGAGCTGGCCGAGGGCGCGTTCCTTTCGGCGGCGCTGGTTATGTACGGCGCGCCGCTGGCCGCGTTCCTCGCGGGGCTTATCGGCGGCTGGGCGCTCTGGGGCGCTCTGGGCCTGCCCGGCGGGGACTTTGCCGCTTTCGCCGCCGGAGGAGCCGCTACGCTGATTGCTTACAGAGCTATCGCTTCGCGGGAGAAGCGATGGCGCGGGGAGAAATATAATCCCAAGATAACGGGTATCGTTAAAGCGCGGTAACGCTAATCCCATTTAGACTTGCGGACAAAAAATTTTATCCGTTAAAATGGGATTAGTATAATACACACCGACGCGGGGATCCGTGCCGCTCAAATAGCAAAGGGGTTATCGGTGACTTACATCGTTATAGATTTCGAGTTCAACCAGCCGTTCGACTTTCCGAAAGGCACGAAGACCGTACTTGTGCCCGGATGCCCGCAGGAGATTATGCAGATCGGCGCTGTGAAGCTGGACGGTGGTCTCGCGGAGACGGACCGTGTGCGGATCAACGTGCGCCCGAGCCTTTATCCCCGGGTGCACCCGTTTGTGTCGCACATGACGGGAATCAAAAACCGCGATCTGAACGGCGCGTGGGGGCTTCCGCGGGCGTACCGCAGGCTGGCGGCCTTCATGGGGCGCGACCATAAGAGGGTTCTATGTTTCTGGGGGCCGGACGACGTTCGGGCGCTTTTTGAAAACATCGAGTGTTTCGGCCTGGACGAGCGGCTTATCACCCGACGTTATATAAACGTTCAGAAGTTGGCGGACGCGGCGCTGGGTCAGCCGAAAAGCCGGCAGATCAGCCTGAAGAGCGCCGCCGAGGCTTTTGGCGTGACGGCTGACTTCGGCAAGTACCATGACGCGCTGAACGACGCGCTCTACACCGCCGAGATATTCCGCAAGGTCAAGCGGGAAGATACGGTTGTGCTGACGTATGTTTCTCCGCCGAAAGCGGAGCCGTTCTTTGGATAGGAAGGCGGCTTGACGAATTTCGCGTGGCATTATCGTATGATAGAAGTTTGTCTGACCCACGCAAACTTCCATGGTTGGCCAGGAAAACCTTGACGTCCAGACGCCGCGATCGGTCAAGCGTTTTTTTAGTGTTCCGGCGCTTAATCCGCGCGGTCCCAGCCGCAAACCGACGGCAGCGCGGCAATACGCCTTCCAGATCCAATATTTGTTTTTTACCTGATAGAATGCCGCGTTTTATCAGCCTCAGCGTCGACCGCGCCTTGTGGAACCGGCTTTTCGTAAGCTTTGAGAGAAAGATTCCTAACCCAAGTGTATTCGCTGATTGGAATTTCCGCCACTCATTAAAATTAAGCCGCCGCCCACCGCTCACAGTTAGTCCAATCGCGGCGTTTTTTATTTGGCCGGCGACTTTTTCAACTGTAATGAATGGCGCAATGTTCATGCGCAAACACAGCCGTAGTGTAAACGTCAGAAAGAAGGCGGCTCAAATTTGCCTGAGAAGTTTGCATCGAAATTTCACGCAAACTTCCTAGACAAATTCGAACGCCGATCAAGCTTGAGCAAAGGCCGTGATCTTTTTAACAAACGCCTTGCAATCCTCCCGCCAATGTGTTAGAATGTCTCTGTCGCGCATTGCGCGTTCTAAACCGCACGCCGGACGCGAATCGGGCACGGTGCGCCGCATGGCGCCGCCTGAATAATATAGCCCGGCGGAGGATTAACCAAAAGGAGGCGGTATCTATGGGTGTTGTTTCAATGAAACAGCTTCTGGAAGCCGGCGTTCACTTCGGTCACCAGACTCGTCGTTGGAACCCCAAAATGGCGGAATTTATCTTTGCCGAGCGCAACGGGATCTATATCATCGACCTTCAGAAAACCGTGCGCAAGATTGACGAGGCGTACAACGCCGTGCGCTCGATTCTGGCGGAAGGCGGCGCCATTCTGTTCGTCGGGACAAAAAAGCAGGCGCAGGACTCCATCAAAGATGAAGCCGAGCGTTGCGGCATGTTCTACGTCAACGAGCGCTGGCTTGGCGGTATGCTGACGAATTTTCGGACGATTGAGACACGCATAAAACGGCTCAAGGATCTGGAGGAAATGGGAAAAAGCGGTGCCTTTGAGGTTCTGCCAAAAAAGGAAGTCGCCAAACTGACGCTTGAGCGCGATAAGCTGAACAAGAACATCGGCGGGATCAAAAATCTGCGCGCCTTGCCCGACGCGCTTTTCATCGTTGACCCGAAGAAGGAGCGCATTGCCGTCGCCGAGGCTCGCGCGCTGGGCATCCCGATCATCGCTATCGTGGACACAAATTGCGACCCCGAAGAGGTCGATTATCCTATACCTGGAAACGATGACGCCATCCGCGCCGTCAAGCTGATAGCCGGTAAGATCGCCGACGCCGTCCTCGAGAGCAAGCAGGGCGAGCAGACGCAGGAAGCCGCCGGGGAATAAATTCTCATTGGAGGTATTTTTATGGCCGTTACAGCGGCGCTTGTCAAAGAGTTGAGAGAGATAACCGGGGCGGGCATGGTCGATTGCAAAAACGCGCTCGTCGTCTCGGACGGCGACATAAAGAAGGCTGTGGATCTGCTGCGCGAGAAGGGACTGGCCGCCGCCGCGAAGAAGGCGAGCCGTATCGCCGCCGAGGGTACCGTCGCGGTCGCGATAAGCCCGGACGTCAAGCGCGGAGTCGTGGTCGAGGTCAATTGCGAGACCGATTTCGTCGCTATCAACGCCGTTTTCAAGAACTACGTCGCCCAGGTCGCGGGGCAGCTTCTGGATTCCAAGGCGGCTGCCGTCGATGATTTCCTTGCGGAGCGATGGGCGGCGGATCCTCAATATACCGTCGAGCAGCAGCTTAGCCAGATGGTGGCCAGGATCGGCGAGAAGATCAGCATCCGCCGCTTCGGTCGTATTGACGGCGGCGCCGATGGATACGTCGCGAACTATGTGCATGGCGGCGGCAAGATGGGCGTCCTTTTGGAGTATGAGACGGCGGCGGCTGGATCCGATGCCGCCGAGGCCGCTCGGAATGTCTGTATGCAAATCTCCGCGCTCTATCCCAAATATATATCATATGACGAAGTACCGGCCGACGTGCTTGAGAAGGAGCGCGCGATAGCGCTGGAGCAGGTCGGCAACGACCCGGCGTTCGCGAAGAAACCCGACGCCATCAAGCCGCGCATCGCCGAGGGCAAGGTGAAGGCCGCTCTCGAGCCGCAGATACTGCTTGAGCAAGAGTATGTAAAGCAACAGGATATAAAGGTGAAAGACTATATCGCGCAGGTCGGCAAGGCGATTGGGGCGCCGATAAAGCTCATGCGTTTCATATCGTATGAGCGCGGCGACGGGTTGGAGAAGCGGCAGGACAACTTCGCCGACGAGGTGAACAAAGTCGTAAACGGATAGATACCCCGATGTTCGCGTTTTTTTAGCGCACGGGCTTACAAGGCGCTTTCCGCTGGCGGAAAGCGCCTTGTGGCGTTGCGAGGCGACGTTGTAATAAGATATCCCGAAGGAAAGGTGATAACCGGCAGCAAGCAAAAAAAACAAAGAATTCCGAAAGATTCAGGAGTATAGCTATTATTCATTCGATTGAGTAAGTTTTGTTATATACAGTCGAGATGTATAATTTGTACATTCGAGGCTGATTAAAACCCCGTGTAATCGGTAATAATCTCCACATAAATATTATGGAGGTTATGACAATGAAGGCATCGAAAAACGTTCTTACCGAGCACGAAAAAGAACTTGTCAGTCTGC
>JAISCI010000086.1 GCA_031265685.1 Clostridiales bacterium | reverse complement strand
CAATATAATTGAAAAATCACCCACCCCCAAAACAAAGCGCGAATTTAAGCGGTCTTCGTTTTGGGGGTGGGTGATTTTTCAATTATATTGGGTGGGTGATTTTTCAGTTGACATTTACACCAAGTTCCGCATCCTTATAGAGCATGTGAACCGCTTGATTAAGCGCTTCAAGATGTTTTCATACCGTTACCGTAACAAGCAGCTGAAACACTTACTTCGTGTCTCGTTAGTTTGCGGTCTGATTAACTTTGAAATGGGGTTTTAGAACAGATCTTTTGATTTTATTTTATTCTACCATACTTTCCGGCATTTTTCAACATATTTTTGTTAACTCCAAACAAAAATGGCGCCTATGTCCTTTGTTTCATTTTTTTCGAAATTATCTTAATATTCGGACAAATCGTTTCAATCAAAACGCGCCGCCGCTCGCCAAAAACTCTGGACAAACGCATTAATTCGTATTATAATCGTTCTAGACGATAGGGAGGTTGTTTGTGTGTCAAGGGAAAAATATCTGGTATTGGAGAACGGGCGGGTGTTCCGGGGCCGATCTTTCGGGTTCGACGGCGCCGCCGTCGCCGAGGTCGTGTTCACGACCGGAATGACCGGCTATCTGGAAACGCTCACCGATAAAAGCTATTATGGACAAATAATTGTGCAGACATTTCCGCTCATCGGCAACTACGGCGTAATTCCCGCCGATTTCGAGGGCGATAATCCCGTTCCCAGCGGCTATATTGTAAAAAACTGGTGTCAGCGGCCTTCTAATTTCCGTTCGGAGGGCTGTCTTGACGCTTTTTTGAAGAGACGGAAAATCACCGGACTCTGTGACGTGGATACCCGCAGCCTGACGAAGGCGATCCGCGAACACGGCGTCATGAACGGCGCCATCGTGGACGACCCATCGTTGGCCGACATGGACGCGATCAGGGCGTACCGTGTCGAACGCGCGGTCGAGTCCACTACGGCAAAGGAACCCCGGACGGTCGGCGAAGGCCGCGAGGTCGCCCTGCTGGATTTCGGCCTCAAAGAGAACATAACGCGCGAGCTGATCCGGCGCGGCTGCCGGGTTACGGTATGGCCGGGCGACACTCCGCCGGAGAGGATCCTCGCGGCGGGTCCCGCCGGGATAATGCTCTCGAACGGACCGGGCGATCCGACCGAAAACACTGGGATAATCGCTAATCTACGCGCGCTTCTCGGGAGCGGGATTCCGATTTTCGGCATCTGCCTGGGGCACCAGCTGCTGGCGCTGGCTTCGGGTTTCGGAACCACTAAACTGAAATACGGACACCGAGGCGCGAACCAGCCCGTCAAAGAGCTGGCGACCGGGCGGGTTTATATAACCAGCCAGAACCACGGATACGCCGTCGTCTCCGATACGATTGACAAAAACGTAGCGGAGGAAGCTTTCGTCAACGTCAACGACGGCACTAACGAAGGCATAATCTACCGCGGCGCCCCGGCGTTCTCCGCGCAGTTCCACCCGGAACACTGCGGCGGGCCCATGGATACCGAGTGGCTGTTTGACAGGTTCATCGGGATGATGGGGAACTAGTATCAATCTCCATTTAAGGAATAGAAAGGATTTTTCAAGTCCGCGCCTAGGAAGTTTGCATCGCATTTTTGCGTGAACCAAGCAAAAATGCTTCGAACCAAGCAAACTTCCAACCCGCGCGGACGCGCTTCCGCTTTGAAAAATCTTTTCTCCCAATCTAACGGAGATTAGTATAATCAGGAGGAAACCCAATGCCATTTGACGCAAGTATAAAGAAGGTTCTCGTCATCGGCTCCGGACCGATCGTTATCGGGCAGGCGGCCGAGTTCGACTACGCCGGCACTCAGGCCTGCCGCGCCCTGCGCGAGGACGACGTGGAGATCGTCCTTATCAACTCCAACCCCGCGACGATCATGACCGATTCGGCCATGGCCGATAAAATATATATCGAGCCTCTCACCGTCAAGACGGTCGAGCGCATTATCGACAAGGAGAAACCGGACTCGATCCTCTCCGGTTTAGGCGGGCAGACCGGTCTCAACCTCTGTATGCGGCTGGCGCGCGAGGGTTTTCTTAAAAAACGAGGCGTTCGGCTTCTCGGCGCGTCTCCCGAGACGATCGACAAGGCCGAGGACCGCAAGCTCTTCAAGGAAACGATGGAATCTATCGGCCAGCCGTGCGTACCGTCCGTCGTGGCGACAGACATAGCCGGGGCGGAAGCTTTTGCCGGCAGGATCGGTTATCCCGTCATAATCCGCCCCGCGTTCACGCTGGGCGGTTCCGGCGGCGGCATAGTGGCGACGCCCGAGGAACTGCGCGAGACGACGCGCAACGGTCTCAGCCTGTCTCCGATAAAACAGGTGCTCGTAGAGAAGTGCGTCGCCGGCTGGAAAGAGATAGAGTTCGAGGTAATGCGCGACGGCGCGGGTAACGTGATCACCGTCTGCTCGATGGAGAACATGGACCCGGTCGGCGTGCACACGGGCGATTCTATCGTAATCGCCCCGGCCGTCACGCTCTCTGACAAGGAATATCAGATGCTGCGCTCGGCCGCGCTCGACATAATCACGGCGATCGGCGTCACGGGCGGCTGCAACGTGCAGTTCGCGCTCAACCCCGACAGCTTCGAGTACGCCGTGATCGAGGTTAACCCGCGCGTCAGCCGCTCTTCGGCGCTGGCGTCCAAGGCGGCGGGATACCCCATCGCGAAGGTCGCCGCGAAGATCGCGATAGGTTACACGCTGGACGAGATAAAGAACGCCGTCACCGGGCGGACATACGCGGCTTTCGAGCCGACGCTGGACTACGTAGCCGTCAAGTTCCCCAAGTGGCCGTTCGATAAGTTCGTATACGCCAAGCGCGACCTGGGCACCCAGATGAAGGCGACGGGCGAGGTCATGGCCATAGCGGACAGTTTCGAGATGGCCATGATGAAGGCCGTCCGCTCGGCCGAGGTGGGGCGGGACACATTCAACCTGCCGCGCCTCGCCGCTCTTTCGGACGGCGGGATACGGGATCTGCTCACGAGAACCACCGACGAGCGCTCGTTTGTGCTGTTCGAGGCGCTGAAGCGCGGCATCCCCGTTGACGAGATTTTTGGGATGACGAAGGTAGACCGCTGGTTCCTCCATAAGCTGCTGAACCTCGCCGAATATGAGAAATCCATAGCCGGACGGGCGATTTGCGCCGAGGAGTACGTCCGGGGCAAGCGGCTCGGCTACACCGACGCGGCGCTTACGCGGCTGTCCGGCGCGGAACTGCCCGCCCGGGCCGAACCCGTCTACAAGATGGTCGATACGTGCGGCGGGGAATTCGCGGCGGTTTCGCCCTACTTCTACTCGACGTTCGACACGCCCGAGATGGGCGCGGAGAACGAGGCGCCGGACTTTATCGGCAAGAGCGGCCGCGGGACGGTTATCGTGCTGGGTTCCGGGCCGATCCGCATAGGCCAGGGCATCGAGTTCGACTACGCCAGCGTGCACTGCGTGTGGGCGCTCAAAGAGATGGGTTACGACGTCGCTATCATCAACAACAATCCCGAGACCGTCTCCACGGACTTCGACACGTCGGACAGGCTCTATTTCGAGCCGCTCACGCCCGAGGACGTGATGAATATTATCCGCATGGAGAAGCCGCTTGGCGTCGTCGTGGCTTTTGGGGGGCAGACGGCCATAAAGCTGACGAAAACGCTGGCTGATAACAATGTCCGCATTATCGGCGCTTCGGCGGATTGTATCGACATGGCCGAGGACAGGGAGCGCTTCGACGCGCTGCTCGAGCGGGCGGGCATAAAGCGCCCAAAGGGCTTCACCGTCATGACGACGGACGAGGCGCTGAGCGCGGCGAACGAGCTGTCCTATCCCGTGCTTATGCGGCCGTCTTACGTGCTGGGCGGGCAGAACATGATCATCGCGTTCACGGACGGCGACATCCGGGAATACATGGAGATTATCTTCCGCCAGAAACAGGATAATCCCGTCCTTATCGACAAATACCTCTCCGGCACGGAAGTGGAGGTGGACGCGATCTTCGACGGCGAGGATCTGCTCATACCCGGCATAATGGAGCACGTGGAGCGGACGGGTATTCACTCCGGCGACTCTATCGCCGTCTACCCCGCGCCGCACATCGACGACCCGCTCGCCGAGGGCATCCTGGAGACGACGCGCAAGTTGTGCGAGGGACTGGGCGCGGTCGGCATAATCAACATACAGTACATTATTTACCACGGGGAAATATACGTTATCGAGGTTAACCCGCGCGCCAGCCGGACCGTGCCGTACTTGTCAAAGGTCGTATCGGTTCCTATGGTGGATCTGGCGACGCGCGTGAGTTTGGGCGGGAAGCTGCGCGATCTGGGGTACGGCGTCGGCGTGTACAAGGTGCCGCCTTATGTCGCGGTCAAGGTGCCGGTGTTCAGCTTCGAGAAACTGATCGACGTGGACACGCAGCTCGGCCCCGAGATGAAGTCCACGGGCGAGGTGCTGGGCGTCGGCAAGAACTTGGAGGAAGCGCTCTACAAGGGGTTCATCGCCGCCGGGTACAAGATGCGCCGCAAGGGAGGCCTGTTCGTAACCGTCCGCGACGGCGACAAGGACGAGATTGTGGATATAATAAAGAAGTACGCCGGGCTGGGCTTCAATCTGTTCGCCACCAAGGGTACCGCCGACGTTCTTGAAAAAGCGGGTATGAGCGTGACGCGTATCGGCAAGATTTACGAGGGCGGCGGCCTGATGAACACTATCGAGCTGCTCGAGAGCGGGAAAGCGAACTACCTTATCTCGACGTCCACCAAAGGGCGCGACCCGGCGCTGGATTCGGTGAAGATGAGGCGGAAGGCCTCACAACTCGGCATACCGTGCCTTACGTCCGTGGACACGGCTAACGCCATAGCCGACTGCCTGATAAGCCGGTATTCCGAAACCAACATAGAATACGTGGACATCAACGCCCTGCGCAAGGAGCCGACGCGCCTCAAGTACTTCAAGATGCAGGACTGCGGCAACGACTATATTTGTATCGACTGCGCGGATCTGGAGCTGACCTGGCCGGAGTCGCTGTCGGTGTTCCTGTCCGACCGGCATTTCGGGGTGGGATCGGACGGAATCGTACTGATACTGCCGTCGGACGCCGCCGACGCGGGTATGAGGATGTTCAACCTGGACGGCTCGGAGAGCGCGATGAGCGGCAACGGCGTGCGCTGCGTGGCCAAATACCTGTTCGACAGCGGGCTGGCGCCGAGGCGCGAACTGACCATCGAGACGCTGGACGGCGTAAAGTCCGTACGCCTGACGACGAAGAACGGCAAGGCGTTCAAGATGACCGTGGACATGGGGCGTGCCAGGCTGACTCCGAGCGATATACCCGTGTGCCTTTCGGGGCAGAGCGTCATAAGCCGCCGCGTGGAGGTGGCCGGCGCCGAGCGCGAGATAACGTGCGTATCAATGGGCAACCCGCACTGCGTGGTATTTTATGACAATGTGGATACGCTCGACCTGACCGAGCTGGGCCCGATGTTCGAGATGGACCCGCTCTTCCCCGAGCGCGTAAACACCGAGTTCGTCAAGGTGATCGACGAGCGCACCATCCGTATGCGCGTGTGGGAGCGCGGCGCGGGGGAGACCCTCGCCTGCGGCACCGGTGCGTGCGCGTCCGTAGTGGCCGCCGCGCGCAACGGGCTTTGCGAGAAAGGCGCGGACGTGCGCGTAATAGTCGGCGGCGGCGAACTCGTGGTGAGATATACCGACGAGAGCGTGTATCTGACGGGTTCGGCGAAGAAAGTGTACGAGGGAATCGTGGAGATTTAGATTCTAGAAGCTAGATGCAAGAAGCTGGAAAAAGATAAGGGCAAAGGCAAGGTCAAGGGCGATGGCTGGGGCTTTGGGTTTGAGGTTTTTCTTGCTTCTAGCTCCGGCGCAGCCGGGGATGCCGAGGGCGGGTGGGCGGGGCCGGACCACTGCGCTGGGCGAGCGTTGCGCTGAATTACGCGCGTGTGAGCCGGAGACGCAGGACTCGGCTTCGTTGTATAGTGTGACTGTCGCGTGCGTCCGGCCCCCACCCGCCCACCCTCGGCGTCCCCGGCAGGGCTGATGCCGGCGTCTTGCCCCCACGCCGTGCGAACATTGCGAGGCAACCCGACAATGAGACTATTATCAATAATCGCAGCAGCGGTATCCGCGCTGTTTATAAGCTGCGCGGCCCCGGCGGTACCTTCCGAACCGCCAGGCGTGACGATCGCGCCCGTCATAATTACGGATAAGACGGGTGAACCGCCGGAATCGGCGTCGTTTCGGCGGGCCGTGGCGCCTGATATGCCGGAGTTTGAGTTCGTTACGACGCGGACAAACGGCGCGGACGAATCGCCGAACGAGTACGCCGTCTCCATATCCGGCGACGGCTTCGCGCAGACGATAGACGTTGTGTCCGAGCGGGACAGGATAGACGGAATCGCGCGGCTGGACGACGTCAATAAAGACGGCTTCGGCGATCTGGTTATCAAAACCAACTGGGACCAGCACGGTATCGCCGACCAGAGTTTTTACTTCTGGGATACCGCCCGGGGGCGTTTTGTATACGCGTTCGGCTTCACGGCCGACAGCTTTGAAATGTTTCCCGAGCTTGGTCTGGTGTACCGCGGAGAAGGTCACCGCGTGACGGGGTACGATTACCTGTACCGCTGGGACGGCTCGGAACTGACCGTTCTGCGCAGTAGCGAGAGATCGGCGGATACGTATCCGGCAAGCGCGTATAACGTTGAGTTTAACGGCACGCTCTCCGGCGTGATAACGGATCACGGCGAAGGCGGCGAGACCGCCGCCGAATACATCCGCGTGAGCCGGATCGAGTGGGACGCCGCTTTCTGGAGCGGATACGAGGTGAATTAATTGAAACGATTACCAATAACAGCGATAGCTGTATCCGCGCTCCTTACAGGCTGCGCGGACTCGGCGGCGATTTCCGCACCGCCCGCGGCGACAACGACCATCGCGGCGGCCGCCGCGCCAATCGCGTCTCCAACCATGACGACGGAGCCTGTCATGACAGCCGCGCCCGCGGGTAAGGAGTACTCCGTCGCCCGTCGCGTCGGCGATATCGACATAAGTTTCAGCTTCACGCTCGAGGAGTACTACGCGGGCGAGGGGCGCGGCGATTATACGCTCGCCTGCGGCAGGGACGGCGAGATTTTCGAGAGTATCGCTTTCGATTCGTATATGTTCCCGTCGGAGCGGACCGTCCGCTTCACGGATTTTACTTTCGACGGCATACCCGATCTGTGCGTGGACATAAACAAGGCGGCGGACAACGTAACCACGCGGCTGTTCGTCTGGGACGCAGATTCGGAAATGTTCCGCGAGAGCGAGGTGCTCGTCGGCTCGCGCTGGGGGTTTGAGCCGGATCGCCGGCTTATGTCGGTTTATACGAGCGCCGGGCCGGGCGCGGGGGATTACGCCGTGTACCGCTGGAATGACGGAGCGTTCGAGACGGTTCGCCGCGCGTATATCAAGACGTCGCCGGAGGGAGGCTTCACGCGCGTGTTCGTCTCACTGGCCGACCGCATCGGGGACGGCTATGAAGACCGTGAATACGAATACCTGAAGCTGGGCGATCCGGACATCGGCGCGATTATATACGGCGGACTGTAAAGGGGTATGGGGATGTCAACGGAAACAATACTGGTGCTGGACTTCGGCGGGCAGTACAAGGAGCTGATCGCGCGGCGCGCGCGCGAGGCCGGGGTTTATTCGGTCATAAAGCCGGGATCGATCGGCGCGGACGAGATACGCGCCATGGCTCCCGTCGGTATAATCATGACGGGCGGCCCGGATTCGGTGTACGACGCGTCGGCGCGGAGCTGCGATCCCGCGGTATTCACGCTGGGCATACCGATCCTCGGCATATGCTACGGTATGCAGCTTATGGCGAGGGAACTGGGCGGAGACGTCCGCCCTTCCGGTACGCGCGAATACGGCAAGACGACCGTGGAGCTGCTCGGCTCGCCGCTGTTCTCGGGCGTCGCGCCCGCGATAACCGCCGTAATGAGCCATACCGACCAGGTGATAGCGCCGCCGGATGGCTTCGCGGTTACGGCGCGCTCGGCGGATTGCCCCGTCGCGGCTATGGCGGACGAAGCTCGGCGGCTCTTCGGCGTTCAGTTCCACCCTGAGGTTGAGCAGACGGACCAGGGGCTTGACATAATCCGCAACTTCGCAGTGATATGCGGGGCCGCCCTCGACTACAGCATCGCCGACATTGAGCGCGAGCTGACAGAGCATATCCGGCGCGAGGTCGGGGACGGCAGGGCTTTGCTCGCGCTGTCCGGCGGGGTGGATTCGTCGGTGTGCGCGGCGCTGCTGGCTAAGGCCGTCCCGGGACGCGCCGTGTGCGTATTCGTCGATCACGGGCTTATGCGCAAGGGCGAGGGCGACGAGATTGAGTCCGCCTTCGCCGGAAAGGACGTCGAGTTCGTCCGCGTGGACGCGTCGGAGCGCTTCCTGTCGGCGCTCGCTGGCGTCTCGGACCCCGAAACCAAACGAAAGATAATCGGAGCGGAATTTATTAACGTGTTCGCGGAGGAAGCGCGGCGGTTCGGCCGTATCGGCGCGTTCGTCCAAGGGACGATCTATCCGGACGTGGTCGAGTCCGGCGGCAAGGCCGGCGCGACGATAAAGAGCCACCACAACGTGGGCGGACTGCCCGGCGTCATGCCGTTCGATAAAATACTCGAGCCGCTGCGCAAGCTCTTCAAGGACGAGGTGCGCGAACTGGGCCGCCGGCTGGGCCTTGACGACCGCCTGGTCGACCGCCAGCCTTTTCCCGGGCCGGGGTTGGCGATACGCGTCATTGGAGAGGTTACGCCCGAAAAACTCGCCGCGGTGCGCGAAGCCGACGCGATTTTCCGGCGCGAGCTGGAGTCAGCTGGAGTGGAAGCCAGCCAGTACTTCGCCGCGCTCACCAACCTGCGCTCCGTCGGCGTCATGGGCGACGCGCGCACATACGACTATGCCGTGACGCTGCGGGCCGTGCGAACGAGCGACTTCATGACGTGCGAATACTCGCGGATACCCTACGACATCTTGGACCGCGTGACGACGCGCGTCATAAACGAAGTAAAGGGCGTCAACCGCGTACTGTTCGACATCACGGGGAAGCCGCCCGCCACGATAGAGTACGAGTGATTCCAGAGGCTGGAGATGAGGCGTGGTTTCGCGAAGCGCCGCGTTTTGAAAGTGAGGGGGGATAATCCGAAATGAAAAGAAAAACCGTGGATATTCAGAAAACGAAGCTCGCGCTTGAGATTATGTCCGTTACTGAGCGGCTCGGCGTAATCGGCGGAGGGATCGCGTTGATCGCGCTCGGATATTCCCTGTGGGGCGTCGCGTGTATCGCGCTGAGCGCGGCGACGCTCGCGGCAATCGCTGTAAAGACGAAATACCCCAACTGGGAAAAGCTCCTGACAAACGCCAAAGCTATTGGCGGGATACTGCTGTTCACGCTAGGCGGCGCGACGCTTATCCGCTCGGGACAAACCGCCGGAGGCATCGCCGTTTGCTCCGTGAAAACAATTGAGGACATGTTCGTAATGCCTTGGGCCGAGAGAAAGTATTTGAGCGCGTAAATGTTCGGCTGCCGGAAAAACCTTGACCCCCAAACCCCGCCGCGGGCTTGGGGATGAGGGAAGAGACGGAAAAGTTACATATACCAAAATCTGATTGAATCGGAGGCGGGATTATGAATAAACAATTTGATCATGGCAAGACGCTGAACGCGGGCAGGCAGGCCGTTCTGGTCATCGCCGCGCTGTCGCTGGTGAACGTCGCGCTTACGCTCATGGATGCGGGCATATCGTTTACGTTCTCGGCGTCGTTCCCGACCATGGCGATAGCGATTGGGCAGACATTCGCGGAAGAGAGCGGCTCGAGCGTTTTCTGGATGGCCGGGCTTGCCGTCGCGGCGCTGTCGATCGTCTCGTATTTTCTCTGCTGGATTCTATCGAAGGCGCATCCGTTTGTTATTGTAATAGCGCTTGTTATGTTCGTCCTGGATACGCTCCTTCTTCTGGTGCTGTTCTATCTGAGCGGAAATATGGCCGACGGTATCATCGACATCGTGTTCCACGCGTTGGCGCTGTTTTACCTGATCAAGGGCGCCGCGGCGTGGAACGGGATCAGGAAGCAGGAGGCAAGAGGCTAGAAGCTAGGGCGTGTTTGAAAACTAGCCGCGACATTTTCGCGGCTGATTTTCCGCTGCTATGTGTCACTAAAAGTCTAGCGTAGCGTTGCTGCGCGTCTACTTTTAGTTCCTTGATTATCGAAAAATCATCTCGCGAATCTGCCGGGGCTAGTTTTCAAACACGCCCTAGAAAAACCTAAAAACCCGGATCCGGCCGCGGATTTGGGAGAGGGCGGGACGGTAAGCGGCAGTCTATTCCGGCTTCCAGCCTCCAGAGGGTGATACTATGGCTCGGCGGACTTTTTCTTCTCTGGGACCCGCGGCATACGCGGTCTCTGTTCAAAAGGAGCGGGCGCGGCGGGTTATATCGGATCTGTTCTCGCGGACGGTCTTCGCGCGGGAGCGCGCGGCGCCGCTTCCGGCGCTCGTATACCGTCACGGTTCGCTGATCCGCCGGAAGCTTGGCGGCGTGGACGCCAGACTGCAGGAGAACAAGGCGGTCAATCTGGCCATAGCCGCGCCGCTCGTGGACGGCGTACTGATCAGACCGGGCGAGACGTTCTCGTTCTGGAAGCTGGTCGGCAAGCCCACTGCGCGGCGCCGGTTCCGCGAGGGGCTGGTCATATCCGGAGGAACGCTTTCCACCGGTATCGGCGGCGGCATGTGTCAGTTTACCAACCTTCTGCACTGGCTTGTTCTGCACAGCCCGCTCACCATAGCCGAACGCCGGCACCACAGCGGATTCGACCTGTTTCCGGATTTCGGGCGGCAGGTGCCGTTCGGCTGCGGCACGTCGATATTCTACAACTACCTCGACTACCGAGTCCGCAACGACACGGACGGAGCGTTCCAGTTCATATGCCGCGTTGATGGCGAGCATCTGCGCGGGGAACTGCGCGCGGAGTCTCCGTCCGCGTTCGCGTATCACATTAAGGAGCGCGAGCGCCGCTTTGTCCGCGTGGACGGCAATTGGCGAAGGCGCAACAAGGTGTGCCGCATAACCGTTGATAAGGCGACAGGGGCGGTTTTAGAAGAGACGCTCATTTCGGAAGCTGACGCGCTCGTCATGTACGACGAGCGTTATATTGATCAAAGTCCGGATGCGTGAAGCGGGATCCGGCTCTGGCGGGAAAATTCCCGCCGGAGCCGGTTAGTTTGGGGAGTTTCCGCCATAAACCGGCTCGCTCTGGATCTCGTTCAGGATGTCCTCGTCGATGCGCGCGTTTCGGTCGTCGGGCAAATCCGCGATGTCGATGCTGACACCGATGGATGTGGATCTCGGCGGCGCGGTCGTGTGTTCCGCCGGAGGAACCTCCGCGGGCGGCGCGGCGGCCGGCCCCTCCAACCCCAGCGTCTTGGAAACGGCGTCCGCCGCGCCTGAGATGACGCCGCTCGCCTGTTCGGCGGTTATGTTGACGGCCAGTACATTTTTCACGTCGCGGAGCGCGCCGTCCAGTCCGCTCGGACTGATAAGCCGCACAAGCATAATCCCGGTCAAAATAACGGCGCAAACGACGCATTGTGATATGAACCGCTCCGTCACGGTCGTTTCGCGCTCTGATGTCTCGGGATCGTCCGAGCGCCGCGAGACCGGCTTCGTTACGGGCCGCGCGGCGGCGCTGATGTATTCGTCCATAAGAGCATCTCCTATCTCTTGTTTTGAAGCCAAAGCTCCAATTATCTCGTGATTTCTCACAATTCAAGTTTATTTCTCATCAGTCATTGCGTAATCAGAGCGCAATCAATAGAAGGGCGGAGATTTTCCGCGCTCTTTGCGGAAAATACTACTCCGGACGCATGGGCGAGCAGCCGCAAAGCGGCGGCCGGCCCGACATTGGGCGGCACGGAAGTTCCCTCGACATAATTGATGATGTTGCGGCACGGCTTTCGCCGCAGCTCCTTAGCCGCCCGGTTTTGCCGCTCCTTTCGCTGACGCTTATCACAAAACTCACCCTATCACGCCGCGCTGCGTAAGCCATCGTTCGGCTTCGCTAACATTCCTTCGTGAGGTTTTTATGATAAGGGCCATGGAATCTTGCGTGGCAGAATTTTGCGTGAACCAAGCAAAATTCTGTCGCGCAATAATGCGATGCGAAAACGCTTTGAACCACGCGAAATTTCGGCGCAAAATTCCCTGACCGCTTCCAGACCGTAATCCGCTCCAACGGATACCTTGGCGGACTCGATTAGCCGGCTAATCTTCTTGACGCCTGCGGTTTTCTTGACCGCCTTCTTCGATCTCGGAAAGCACTCTGGTTTCGACTGTTTTCAGAATAAACGCCGGAAATGGGCAGCTTCTCAGTATCTGGCGAGCGGCCTTGTTTTTCAGAGGTTTCTTCCATACACTACATATTTCAGGCAAGTATTCATCCAAAACCGCCGTGATAGTGTTCTTGACCGCATTGCTCCGTCGAATGACATTCTCACGGGTGTTAGCCAGCTTACTCAGCTCGGCGTATTCGCCTTGCGGCAGATACGGCTCAAAGTACGTACCATCTTTAACAAGCCAGCCGAAGGCAATTTTGCGGGACAGAATTTTGCGTGAACCGAGCAAAATTCGGCACGCAAACTTCTGTCACGCGAAAATGAGATGCGAAAATGAGATGCAAACTTCTGTCCCGCAAAATCCCTGGCGCGTTTCGTGCGGAACGGATTTACGCCGACAGCGCGGTGCTTGGCCTTTATCTGGCAATTATCCAGCGTTTGCCATTGATAACCGGTCGGCTCCATGCCGATTATCACGCTGTTGAACTTCCGCCGCGCAACTTTACTGTTGCGGATTTCCTCAATCTTTGCTGCAATGCTTCCAAAGCCTTTGCGGTCGCTACTAAACGATACCGCCTTGCCCGGCGTTCGAATTGGCCTAGGAAGTTTGCGTGAATCACGCGAAATTCATCCAAGCGAAATTTCGATGCAAACTTCTAAAGCAGATTTAAGCCGCTTTCTTGCCGGCTTCGATCCCTCGAAAGTCGGTGAACCGCGCCCAACGCACGGACTTAGCCATGTCCACGCCGACCACGAGCGTCGTAGGGGTAATTTTCTCTAATCGTTGATCTGAGCGGTCTCTTATTGCCGAATCTCCCCTGTCCATAAATTTATGTGCGTTCGATAGCACACTTATATCTTAACGGGGGAAATTCTTTTTCTCAAATCCCGTTTTCAATGATTACAGGAATGCTTTATTGATATTATGGGGCGGGGGACAGGTTTATGACTTGTATATGCCAATCGAAAAAACGCCGCCCATTATATTTGGAAGCCATTACTACAGATTGCGGGCCGCGATTAATATCGCTGTTTGTATTTATTACCCGAAAAATCAGCAATATAATTGAAATCGCCTACCATGAATTTTCGCATGGACGGATTTCGCTTGAATCGCTGTATTTGTCTTAGAAAAGTATAGCAAAATATTGATTATCTTTTCATAAGTTCTCAAATGCCGTTACAGCCTGTGTTTACAGGCTTTTGCGGCGCTCTGCGTGACGGAAGAAGTCCGCGTATGTTCTCATAACCTGCCGTGTTTTCACTCCCAAAGGTAGTAAAAGAGTAGTAAATTATGCGGCAAGCCGTTCCATTTCAGCCTTTGCGGAAGCGAATGTCGCGTGTGCGTAATAGTTCAGCGTCATTGTAATGTCGGAGTGTCCCATAAGGTATTGTAACGCTTTAGGGTTCATTCCCGCATTGGCTAAGTTGGTACAGAACGTGTGCCATTATGGTATAATAACGCTAAATCCAAGAACCCAGTGATATCAAGGGTTTGCGGGTTTGGCGTTATTCTTTTTCACTCTATTCCCGAACCAAAATGGGGCTGATTTTGCGTCC
>JAISCI010000077.1 GCA_031265685.1 Clostridiales bacterium | reverse complement strand
GGCCACCCCCATAACAAAGCGCGAATTTAAGCGAACTTTAAAAATGCGGCGGCCGATTTCAATTATATTGCTATGCCGATTTTTCGAGTAAGAAATACATTGCTTGGATTAGCTCTGATTTGACGGATTTATCCACTTCAAACGCCACAATTTGGCGCGGCTCACGGCTGATCATTGTCATTATGTAGGCGTTTATGCCGCCTTCATGACCTTTTCTACGCTCTGTAAACCAAAATATCTCGTCCAGCTCGAACGCGTCAAGCTTCGTATTCGGGCTTATCCAACACCGTTTGGAGTTTTTTTTATCTCCTCCTTTGCCCAGCGATAGGCGTTTGCCTTACTCATATTCAATATTTTTCCAATTCATCTGCCGGTGCTGCCCAACGCAAGCAAACAAAGCGCCTGTTTGCGCGTTTCTTCTGAGTACGCGCGGCTCTTGGGCGCGGGCGTATACTTACACCCGCAATTGTTACAGTACATACGCTGGCTGCCTGCCGACGTGTGTCCTTTCTTGTGCTGTCTTTCTCCGCTCCCGCATTTTGGGCACTTGCTATCGTTATTATCCATATTACTATTATACCACTTGGGACAAATTTTGTCCACTCCTCTTAGGTCTGGAGGGTCCGTCACCGTTAGGACGATGACGGCGCGAAAAAAGGCCGGGGGTGTTCCCGAGTGAATTTCGCGTCGCATTTTCGCGTGACAGAATTTTGCATAAATCGAAGCATTATCGCTTGGTTCAAACGATAATGCGATGCAAAATTCATCCACACGAAAATGCTTCGATTCACGAAAAATTCGTCCAAGCGAAATCCATAGGCCGGTTCGTATTGTCTTATAATGACTGTGAGTTTGTTCGGGAGTTGTACGGTGAGTTTAATATTGAGCCTGTCACGCGGGCAAACAGTATGACAAGCCGGTATGAAAGCCGAGAAAATTATTTGGAGATCTATATAATATCGAAGGCAGCCCACCCCGGATCTCCAGCCGATGCTCGCGGCAGGCGCCGATCTTTGACTGTAACCGCGCGGCGCTCCCCAAATAAAATGTAGGTAGAGTTATCCGCAAGGGGGACGCGCTATGCGTGAAAAAGCTGTTTTCTATTACAAAAGAGGTTATGGCTGCAGCGAATCCATTCTGCTGGCCGCCGAGGAACACTACAAGATCGACCTGCCTGCACGACTCTTAGACATGTGCGCCGGGATCAATACCGGGTTCGGCGTAGGCGCCATGTGCGCCGTCGTCATCGCGGCGGCGCTTCTTTTCGGACTGTTCTTCGAGGAAACCGACGTGAAACGCGTCCGGCTGCGCTTTATTGAGGAGTTCAATCGCAGGCGCGGCTCGCTGGACTGCGGAAAGATAATCGAGGGACGCTCGCGTTTCGGCGCGTGCGAATCCGTCATAGCCGACGCCGCTGAGATCGCGTCCAGCCTGATCGACGAATCGTTCGCGTCATAAAAATTTCGCTTATGTTGCAACCGCAACATACATTTCCCCTCGTATGCCTTATAATAATCCAAACAGACTTCGAGGGGAGAAATTGTAAATGGGAGAAACAAAAAATCGCTCCAAGGAAGCGCCCCGCGCTGGCGCTGTACTCTGGCTGACGCGCACCGCGATACTGATAGCGTTGCTGGTGGCGTGGCAATGGGCGACCAATCCGCTCGGGATAACCCTGCTGACGGGTTCCGGCGTAAACCTGATACTGATAGCCGCTGTAACGCTGGCCGGTTTGCCAAGCGGGCTTTGCGTGGCGCTAATCTCGCCCGTTCTGGCGTTCGTGTTCGGCATACCAAAATTCCTGCCGCTGGTGCCGTTTATTGCCGCCGGCAACGCAATTCTCGTGCTGGCGTGGCACTTCGCGTCAAAAATACGCCTGCCGAAAATGCCCGCCGTGTGGGCGGTCGCCGCCGTCGCCGGAGCGCTTCTTAAATTCGCATTCCTGTATTTCGCGATCGTCCGCATCGCGATACCCGTCTTCGGGATAGTACCGGAACAGGCCGCGCCGCAGATCTCGGTGATGTTCGGCGTATCGCAGCTTATAACCGCTCTGATTGGCGGAGCTATCGCCGTGGCCGTTCTGACTATGATCGGCGGCAGGATCAAACCGGAACGGATATACTAATCCCGCCCGAACCCTTGTCATTTTGAGGCGGGATTAGCAAAAAAAGCCGCGCGAGCGGCTTCTTTTATTCCCAGACAATCTCCACTCCCGCCTTACCAAGAAATTCCTTCCATTCGCCGCCGGGATCGCGGTCTGTCACGATCATATTGATGCCCGAAAAATCGCAGACCTTCGAGTAAGCGACTTCCCCGAACTTGCCGCCGTCCGCCGCCAGTATCCGATAGCTCGAACTCCCGAGCATCGTGCGCTTGTTAACGGCGTGGTTCTCGTCGCCGTCGGTCACGCCGTTATCCATACTCAAGCCCTTGCATGAAATAATCGCCTTGTCCGCGTGGCGGCACGCGATCATCTGGTTCGTAGCCGGACCGGTCAGGGCGTAACTGCCGGCGTTGGCGTTGCCGCCCGTCGATACCACCATCCAATCATTCCGCATCAGCAGCGAGAGCGTGATCTCGATACTGTTCGTTACTATGGTCAGCTTCTTCTTCTCGGCCAGCGCCCGCGTCACGAAAACAGCTGTCGAGCTGGCGTCCAGAAACAATCTGTCGCCGTCCCTCACCAGCCTGGAGACAAGCTCGGCGACCTTTCGCTTCTGTTCCACGTTATGATTCTTGCGCACGTCAAATGGCCACTCCACGCCGTCATTCTCTGCCAGAACGGCGCCTCCGTAACTCTTTATGGCGAACCCGTCTTTCTCCAGACGCGCCAGGTCGCGCCTTATCGTCTCGTCGGATACGCCGAACTGTTCGATCAGCTCCCCGACTACGACGCGTTTGTCCCGTTGCAGCTGATCCAGAATGGCGCCCCGTCTTTCGATTGGTAACATTTGCTCCCCTTCCTCACATTATGGCTTCTATAATTTTCTCGTCCGGCCGCGCGATTACGGCGGAATCAAGGTACATCCCGACCGCGCCGGCGGCCAGCCGCGCTTTCTCGCAGCTCGTCTCAACCGCCGCCAGCTCGCCCGTCAGCAGCAGAAACGACTTGCCGCACATGCCGCGGGCGATCCGTATTTCAATCAGTTCGACGCTCGCGGCCTTGGCCGCCTCGTCCGCCGCGACGATGACCGTCGCCGCGTCATACGTCTCGACGACGCCCAGCGCGCGAACTTCGCCGACCTTCCCCGCGCCGTACACGGCGGGTATGACGTAAGGGTGAGGGTTGCCGAGAACGAAGTCCGAGATCAGCCGGTCCGGGGCCAGCGCCCGCGCCGCCGAAACAGCCGCCTGAACAGCCGAAATAGATCCGGCGATAACCGCGACGTACTTGCCCGGGCAGACGACCTGCGCCTCCAGCATCCGCACCGGAGCCGCCTTGACCATGGCGTCCGCGGCGGCGATCCCCGAGGATACCGTTCTGAACTCGACCATTCCTATAGCTTCGCCCATACTATCCCTCAATTACGATATGATTGTCCGTCACATCCGAAATCCTTCCCGCGACGGACGCGTGCAGCGCGACGGAAAGCCCTGGGCCGGGCGCGGCGATCCGCTGTCCGCGCGTAACGTCCGCGCCTGGCCGAACCGTCGGAACCGACGGCGCTCCGATATGCTGACGAAGCGGCAGGCGAACGCGGCGCGGTTTTATCTCCAGCGCCGTTACAGGGGAATCGCCCGAATATTCCGACAGCCCGATACGCGCCGTCAGCCGCTCCTCGCTCACGCGCCGCAAACCGCGTTCGGGACTGACGCCGCGTCCAGGAACGGCGTCGGCCGCTGCCCCCGCCGCGCGCATCCGCGACTTATACTCCATGATAATCGCGCGCGGACTGAGTCCCTGCGGGCAGGCGAACATCTCGCACACGCCGCATCCGGAGCAGAATTCCGCCCCCGCGAACACCGACAGATCGGACGTGTCGGACAGAAAGGCCGCTCGAGCAAAAGCGTCGGGCCGGATCGGATGGCCGAGAAGCGCACGCGGGCAGAAATCGGCGCACGCCGAACACGAACAGCAAGCCGCCGCCGCGCGTTTCAGCGCGGTCCGCGCCGGCGTTTCGCGCCGCAATATCAATTTATGATCGGACGGGAGTACGATTATGGCGTTGGTAGTCTTGACGACGGGCGACGAACCGGCCGCGGCGAATCCCATCATCGCCCCGCCGGATATGTAGGCCGGATCTGGCGTCGTAGCTCCGCCGCAGGCGTCCACGGCCTCCGCGAAGCTGACGCCGAGCGGCAGGAGCGCCGTGGCGGGGCGTTGCACCGCTCCGGCAATCGTCACGAGCTTATCCGTCACGCCCGCTCCGTGCCTCATGGCGCGGCTGGCGTTCAGCGCCGTCTCCGGGTTGATAACGGCGATACCGCGCGCGGAAGGCAGCTCGCCCGGCGCCAGGGCTATACCCGTCGCCTCATAAACGAGAATCACCTCGTCGCCCATCGGGTAAACGTCGGGCAATTCCATAAGGCGGAAGGCCGGACGCCCGGCGATCTCTTCCCGTACAGCCGCGATCGCGCCGCGAAACGTCTCCTTGACGGCGACGACGACGTTCGGCGCGCCGATAATTTCGGCTATACGCGCCAGCGCCCCGATTATCTCCGGCGCCTCCATAGCCAGCAGCTGGCGGTGCGGCGTTAAAAGCGGCTCGCACTCGGCGCAGTTGAGTATGATAGACTTCGCTCCGGGCACGAGTTTGGCGTAAGACGGGAAACCCGCTCCGCCGCACCCGACGACGCCCGCCGCGCGGAGCGTATCCGCGAACTTTGCCGCGTCCATATTACGAAAGCCCCGCGCCGTCGTCAATTATGCCGACTATGGCGGCGTCCACCGGCGCGCCGTCGTATCCCGGAGCCAGGCGCGCGGCGCCGCCCGTCGCGACGAGCACGGTTTCGCCGACGCCCGCGCCCACGCTGTCCACGGCGACGAGCCTCCAGCCCGCGCCCTGCATACTGTCGAGCAGCTCGACGATCATAAACTTGCTGCCGACGAGCCGGTCGGCTTTCCGCGTCGAAACGACGCTGCCGACCACCGTTCCTATTATCATGGCGCGCCGCCCCCCACGCGGATTATTTCAACAAGATCGCCGCGTTTTATCCCCGCGGCGTTGGCCTCGTCCGTATCCAAGTGCGCTTCCGTCGTAAAGTCCGGGCTTACCCGGATTTTCACGTGCCGGAACACAGCCCCGCGCCCGTCGCCCGAGCGCGCGGACACTTCCTCGCCGTCGGATACGCCGGCCGCCGCCGCGTCTCTCGGCGACATATGGATGTGACGTCTCGCGACGATAAGCCCCTCTTTGAGGTACACCGCGCCGCGCGGACCGACCACCGCCACCGGCGCGGACCCCGCTATGTCCCCGGAATCGCGCACCGGCGCGCGGACGCCGAGCCGAACCGCGTCCGTGGCGGATATTTCCACCTGCGACGCGCCCCGGTACGGACCCAGAACGCGGACATTCTCGATGGCGCGCAGCCCCAGCCCTACGATGGTGACGCGCTCGTCGGCGGCGAACTGCCCGCCCATCAGCGGCTTTACCGGCGTAAGCTCATGCCCCGGCCCGAACAGCGTCTCGGCGTGCTCCCGCGTCAGGTGAATATGCCGCGCGGATACGCCCACAGGCACTGCGTACCCGGTCTCCGATTCCGCCCGCAGCCGCTCGATAACCATTCGGGCAATCTGTTCAACCCATTCCCTGTCCAAGCGGGATCACCCGCCTATTCACTCTGGATTTTGGGGAGAATCCCCTCCACGTCCGTATGCGGGCGCGGTATAACGTGGCTCGCGACCAGTTCCCCGAGACGGCTCGCGTTGTCCGCGCCAGCTTCCACCGCCGATTTCACCGCGCCCACGTCGCCGCGCACCATAACGGTCACCAGACCCGACCCGATCTTCTCCGTACCGATCAGCGATACGTTCGCCGCCTTGCACATAGCGTCCGCCGCCTCGATTGCGGCGACAAGCCCGCGCGTTTCGATAAGCCCGAGAGCTTCATGCGCCATATCCATCCTCCTACGATTCCTGCAAATATTTTCTATCCTGGTTTCCGGCTTCGAGTCTCGCGGCGCTGATCGCTACTATCCGCGCAATCTCCGGATGGGGATTCGCGACGACGGCCCACGCCGCGGGGGGCCTGATACACCGCTCCCGCGCCGCCTCGACCGCTTCCGTTACGGCGCTGACGCCGCCAACGACGACGACCGTCGCCAGCCGTCCGCCAAGCTTCCGCTCCCACGTGAGGAACCGGACGTCCGCCGTCTTAACCATTATATCCAGCGCGTCCACCGCGGCGACGACGCCCTGCACCTCGAAAAATCCCAGCGCCCCAGCCACGGCTACAGCTTGGGCAGTATCTTCTCAACGTCGGAGTGGGGGCGCGGGATAACGTGCGCCGCGACAAGCTCGCCCAGCTTGGAAGCCTGCGCCGCGCCGGCCTCCACCGAAGCCTTAACCGCGCCCACGTCGCCACGTACCATGACGGTTACCAGCCCCGACCCGATCTTCTCCGTGCCGACCAACGACACCTCCGCCGCCTTCGTCATAGCGTCGGCGGCCTCGATCGCCGCGGTAAGGCCGCGCGTCTCGATAAGTCCAAGCGCTTCTTTCGCCATATATACCAATCCTTCCCATGATCATGATTGAGTTGCGCCGCTAATTGCGATCCAGCGCCGATATTTTGAGCATCATTTCCGTGCCCGGCTCCGGGTTCGGGATAACGCGCGACACGACCACTCCGGACACCTTCCGCGCCGCCTCGGACCCCGCCGCCACCGCCGCCGTTACGTCCGATACGCCGCCCCGGTATTTGACCGTCACGATCAGCGGCACGGGCAGCGCGTCGGCGTTCGCGGGCTTATTCTTATCGAAAATCTCCAGCGTTACATCGGCCGCCTTGCAGCCCGCGTCGCCCGCCGCGAACGCCGCCGTAAGCCCGTATACCTCCAAAAGACCGACCGCCCTCAATTGACGACCGCCACTTTAAGCCCCTCCATCGAAAGATTCGTCCTAAGGGCGTCGTCTATCCGCTCCAGCGGGAAGCGGTGCGTGATCAGCTCCGTCAGCGGCAGGCCAATAGCCTTCGCGCGGCGCAGAAAGTCAAACGTCGTGGCATAGTCGCGCAGGGTGTATACCCAGCTGCCGACCACGGTTAGTTCCTTGGCGCATATGTCGAAATGCGGGTTGATCACCGCGTCGCCGCCGTTGATGAAGAAGCCCAGCTCGCACAGCCCGCCGCCTTTGCGGATGAATTTGTAAACGTTTGAGTGCCCGGCGGGGCTGCCCGTGCACTGGAAAGCGAAGTCGGCCTGCTTGCCGCCGAACGTACCCTCGACCGCCGCCGCCAGCGCCTCGATACCCTTATGCTCCTTGAAGTTGACCGCGCCGTCCGCGCCCATGCGCTTCGCGAAAGCCAGTCTGCCCGGCTCGCCGTCTACCGCGGTGATACGCTCGACGCCCATAGTCCGCAGCACGGCGGCGCATATCAGCCCGATAGGCCCGGCGCCCTGCACCACGACGCGGCTGTTGAACCGCAGTATCCCCGTGGACTTCGCGCGCTCGACGGCGTGGATCAGCACGGCGCACGGCTCGATCAGGATACGCTCGTCGAGGGAGAGGCCGTTTACGTTGAATACGGTCGAACCCTCCCGTATCAGTATGTAGTCCGCGAACCAGCCGTTGAGGTGAACGCCGTCGTCGGGCAGCAGGCCGTATACGTCCGCCCCGCCGACGTTTTGCCTGTTCAGGTCGAACATCGTTATGTCCGGGTCGTCCTTGAATATCATGCACGATACTACCTTGTCGCCGACACGAAGCGGCGTCCCCGCGCTGTCGCGGCTCACGTTCCGTCCCATGGCGGCGATCTCGCCCGTGCCCTCGTGCCCGAGCGCGACCGGGATAAGCCCGAACGGATCTTTTTTGAACTCGTGCGCGTCGGTGCCGCATACCCCGCACCCCTCGACCCTGACGAGTATATCCCCGTCGCCGACGGCGGGAATCGGGTATTCCCTTATGTCGAAACGTTCCGGCGCCGTAAGCATAGCGACTCGGGATTTGCCCGGAAGCGTCTTGCCCGTCACGATCTTCCCCGAAGCGGTTTCCTCCGGGACACGCCCGGCGGAGCCGCCCGCCATCTCCTCCAATACTTTGCGGACGACGCTCTCTATGTCGTCTTGTGTCATCAAACCACTTCCTTCATCTGATACATAGGCTGTCCGCCATGACGCACCGGC
This sequence comes from Clostridiales bacterium, assembly GCA_031265685.1. GTDB lineage: Bacteria > Bacillota > Clostridia > Lachnospirales > WRAX01 > JAISCI01. The sequence goes on along the minus strand of JAISCI010000077.1, from coordinate 7,059 downwards.
GGCGCTTCGTAAACGTCGCGGCGCTCGTCAGCCCCTCGCCCGTGCGTGACGCTATCGTGAACGTGCAGAAGCCCTCGCCGCCGAAGCCTATCGCGGCGTAGCTGGGCGCGTTCTTGACCAGGATCGCCGTGTCGGTTGCCTTGGCGTAGGCCGTGATCCTGTCCACGTTCTTCGAGTGGATGTGCGCCGAGTGCCGGTTGCCGCTCTCGAGCCGTACCGCCGTATCGACGGCATCCGCAAAGTCCCGCGCGCGGACGGCGCCTATCACCGGCGTCATAGTTTCTTCCTTTATAAGGGGGTGATCCCAGGCGCCCTCGAACACCACGCAGCGCGTCGAATCCGGCGCGTTTACGCCGATCATCGCGAGCAGCGCCCTGGCGCTCCGACCCACGCAGGCCCGGTTCAGGCCTTTCTCGGTTATGATCGTCCGCGTGAGCGCCGCCAGCTCGTCGCCCTTTATCAGGTAACACCCCTCGTCCGCGACCATCCTGCCGATAAGTTCGTCGGCGACGGTATCCAGCGCGACGATCGCCTTCTCGGCGATACACGGCAGGTTGTTGTCGAACGAGCACCCGTTTACTATGTCCGCCGCGGCTTTCGCTATGTCCGCCGTTTCGTCCGCCAGCGCCGGGGGATTGCCCGCGCCCGCGCCTATCGCGCGTTTGCCGCTAGAGAGCGCTGCGGTAACTACGCCCGGCCCTCCCGTCGCGGTTATCAGCTGAATGTCCGGGTGTTTCATCATCGCGGCGCTGGCGGCTACGGTCGGATTGGCCGCGACCGTCGCGGCGTTCTCCGGGCCGCCCGCCTCCGCGCACGCCTCGTTGATCATCGAGACCGCCGCGAGCGACGTTTTCGCCGCGCCCGGGTGCGGGCAGAACACAACCGTGTTGCCGCCGGCGATCATGCCGATCGCGTTGCATATAATCGTCTCGGAGGGGTTCGTGGAAGGCGTTATCGCGCCTATCACGCCGAAAGGCCCCATCTCGGTCAGCGTCAGCCCCCTGTCTCCCGACCATGCCGTGGTCACTATATCCTCCGTACCCGGCGTTTTCTCGGCTACCAGCCTGTGCTTCAGTATCTTGTGTCCGACATTGCCCATGCCGGTCTCCTCCACGGCCATCCGCGCGAACAACTCGGCGTTTTCTATCGTCTTCGCGCGTATTTTCGCTATGATCAGCTCGCGCTGATCCATAGTCAGGCGGCGCATAACCGCCTGCGCCTTCTTCGCGGCGGCGACCGCTTCGCTCATGTCCTCGAAGATTCCGCGCCGCGCTCCCTCGCCGCCGAGGGCAAGGGAAGCCATGACCGCCGATACCACCCTCCGCACCAATTTTTCGTCAACAGGCACCCTACCGCCCCGATTCAAAAAGACTTTTGCCGTATAGCCCCAAATGTGTGTCCTGTTCCAACGTTCCGCCGGAAACGCCGATGCCGCCAACTACCCCGCCATCCGCGGCCAGCGTTTCCCCGCCGCCGAATATGACGATACGCCCGCCGTTGGTGTTCCCGATACCATAGAGCGGGCCGCCGGGCGCGGCAAGCCCAGCTAGCGCCGATGTCGGCATCTTAAGCCCCGCCGCCGTGAACGCCTTGTTTACGGCGATGTCGAAACTGGCGGGGTACGCGCCGTCCATCGACCGCGCGGCGACGAGTTCGCCCGCCGCCCCCGCGACGGCCACCACCACGCGCGCGCCCATCTCCGCGGCTTTCGCCGACACCGCCGCAATCAGGCGATCCGCCGCGCCGGCGTTTATCCGCGCTTCCGGCGGGGTTACTTTCCCAGCTGATCGAGTACCTTCCGCGTTATCTCGGCGACCAGATCGCCGGACCCGCCTCCGTGTTTTTCCCCGCGCGAATGGCAGCTGGCACAGCCGCTCCGCTCGTTCGGGCAGAGATCCGCCGGGTGACGCCCCGGAAGCCCCATCTGCCGCCGTATCTCGTAGAGCCGCTTTATCTGCTCGTCGTTAAACTCTCTCGCGCCGCCCAGAGCCTTCGCCTTGTAGAGCAACTCGGCGTAGAACTCGACGGATTCCATCTTATGATAGGCGGCCAGCAGATCCACGCTGTATGTCAGCGCGCCGTGGTTCTCCAGCAGCACCGCGTCGTAATGCTCCAGATATTTTTCCACACGATCCGGTATTTCCATCGTGGACGGCGTGCCGTATTCGGCGATCGGCACGCATCCCAGCGCTATGACGGCTTCCGGCATGATCGGCGCGGTGAGCGGTATGCCCGCTATCGCGAACGCCGTCGCGAAAGTCGGGTGCGCGTGCACCACCGCGCCTACGTCCGGTCGCTTCTCGTATACGCGCATATGCATCTTAATCTCGCTCGACGGGCGGAATCCCTTGTTCGCCTGGATCGTCTCTCCGGCGGCGTTCACCTTGCAGATATATTCCGGCGTCATAAAGCCTTTGCTGACGCCCGTCGGTGTACAGAGAAACTCGTTCCCGCCGAGCTTTACGGAGATGTTGCCGTCGTTCGCCGCCACCATATTGCGGTTGTAGATCCGGCGGCCTATGTCGCAGATCTGCTTCTTGATTTCATACTCGTTGGGTATCATTGCCTCATCCCTCATGTTTTGGTTACCGCGCACGTCTCGAAGCCGAGCTTTTCCGCCGCGAAGCCCATAATAGCGGATATCGCCGCCTCAACCTCGCTGACGCTGCCCGTTACGATGAGCGATCCGCTCAGGTGGTTGACGACGGCCAGATCCACCCCGCCGGACTTCGCGGCTATGTCGGCCGCTATGATGGCCGTTTCCGCCGGGCTGACCGTAAGTACGCCGATCGCCCCGCGCCCGGCCGCTCCCAGCTTTTCGCCGACCGCCGCGACCGGGTTCGCGATTATGTGCGCCAGGGTTATCTGCTTGCCCGGCACCAGTTCCTGAACTATCCGCTGTTTCGGTCCGTCCATGCCTAACCCCCGATCCGGCATCGCACTCCCGCCGCGCCCCGCGCCGCCTCGGCCAGCCGCGCCATAGTCCCGCCGTCGGGCGGGCGGACGGAACCCATCGGGTATTCTCGGCCCAGCCCGGCGTATTTGCCCGCCCCATAGCCGTGATACGGAAGCAGGCATATTTCCGCCGCGCCCAGCCGCTTCGCGAAAGCGGCTATCGCGGCTATCTCCGGTGCCGTATCATTAAAGCCGGGGATAACCGGTACGCGCGCGGTAAGCTCGGTGTCACCCGATTCGGCGATGCGCTGCGCGTTGCCGTGGATACGCTCGTTGGGCTGACCGCAGAACGCCTTATGCTTCGCGGAATCCATATGCTTTATATCAAGCAGGAAACGGTCGGTGTACGGCAGAACGGCGTCCACGGCGGCGGTGTCCGCGAAGGCCGCGCTCTCGACCGCCGTGTTAAGCCCCGCGGACTTGGCCGCCGCGAGCAACGCCGCCGCGAACTCCGGCTGCAGCAAACATTCCCCGCCCGAAAGCGTAAGCCCGCCGCCGGAGCGCCGGTAATACGCCGCGTCCCGGAGGACGACGTCCATAGTCTCAGCGACGGAAACCCGCCGGCCCACCGTCCTCGGTCTGCCGTCCACTGACATCGTCTCCGGTTCCCTCCGCTGGGATTCAGGGTTGCAGCACCACCGGCACCGCATCCCGCACCCTTTGAGGAACACTATCGTCCGTATGCCCGGCCCGTCGTGCAGGCTGAACCGCTGTATGTCGAATATTACGCCCGTCTCGCTCATAGCGACTGGTAGCTGGTGCGGTTTATGATGTCGTCCTGCAGAGCGCGGGAGAGCGACGTAAACAACGCGGAATACCCGGCCACGCGCACGACGAGCGACTTATACGCGCCGGGATTCCTCTGCGCGTCCAGCAGGGTTTCGCGGCTGACCACGTTGAACTGCATGTGGCTGCCCTTGCGGTCGAAATACGCGCGGACGAACGCCACGAAATTCCAGAGACCCGATTCCCCTTCCAGCACGGATGGATGGAATTTAATGTTATAAAGCGTGCCGTTGGACGCGATCGCGTGGTCGAGCTTCGACACCGAATTCGCCGCCGCCGTAGGGCCGTTCACGTCGCGACCCGCCGCCGGGGAAACGCCGTCCGCGACAGGCGTCCCCGCGAGCCGTCCGTCCGGCGTGGCCCCGGTCTGCGCCCCCAGAGGCACGTTCGCCGAAACCGGGTACAGCCCGGCCTGGAACCTGCCGCCGCGCGGATTCTCGTAGCGCTCGAGCGCGCGGGCGTAGATATTCGCGGCGGCGCGGGCGATCTCGTCCACTTCCGGTTCGTCGTTGCCGTATTTCGGCAGCTCCGCGATCATCGCGAGCAGCCGGTCGCCCTGGGCCTTTTGCTCCGCGCCGACGCGGGCAGCCTTGATCACCGCCGCAGCGATCGCGTCCGGGTCGGTGTTCGCGCCCCGCGCGGCGATTTCTTCCGCGACGCGTTTCGCGATGTCGCCCGCAGAAGGGTTCCGCCAGTAATCGGCGGCGAGCGCGTCCCTGTATTCTTCCAGCGTAACGCGCTTTTGCTCGTAGACGAGTTTCTTCACGGCCAGCAGCGAATCCGCTACGTTCGCGACGCCGAAGCCCTGCGGCCCGGTGAAGTTGTAGACCGCGCCGCCCTCCTGAACGGTTCTGCCGCGCGCGACACAATCGTCCACCAGCGCCGAGAGGAACGGCAGCGGGGCGCGTTCGGCGTGCGCCGCGTCGATGGCGTTGTCGGCGTTGACGAGCAGCTCTATGTAATATTCCGTCAGGCGGCGATATTCGGCGTAGAAATCATCGTAAGTGACAAGCGCGGACAGGTCGCCCCCGAAGACTTCCTCCAGCGGCCGGCAGAGATTGAAGAACGCCGCGTCGTGCCAGCCTTCGGTCTTGCCGGGCTTCTGCGGCTCGACGCACCCGATTACGCAGTAGTCCCGCGCGTCCGCGAGCGGCAGTCCCCGGTTCATCAGCGCGGGGATGATCACCTCGTCGTTGTAATAAGCCGGAAGCCCGACGCCCGACCGCGTGAGCCGCGCGGCTTTGATGAGCAGTTCGCCCGGCGAGCCGTTCCATACGCGCACCGAAAGCGACGGCTGAGGCAGGCGCACATGAGCGGAAGCCTCGATACACATGTACGACAGGTCGTTGGCAGCGTCCCGGCCGTCCTCGTCCTGTCCGCCGACGATTAGGTTCTGGAAAAGGCTGTATCCCGCGAAGCCCTCCGCCGAGGCCGCGTCGCGGCATTTGTTCAGATCGTTCAGCTTCACCCATACACAATCGATCAGTTCCTGCGCGGTCTCGGGGGTTACCGCGCCGGACGCGAGGTCCTTTATATAGTAGGGATACATGTACTGGTCGAACCTGCCGGGCGAGATCGAGTGGCCGCTCGATTCCAGCTGTATAAGCTGCTGGACGAACCAGAAGGATTGACAGGCATCCCGGAAGCTCCGGGCACCGCGCTCGGGCACGCGGGAGCACACGGCGGCTATCTCGAGCAGTTCGGTTTTGCGGACAGGATCGTCGTGTTTGGCCGCCATCTCCCGCGCGAGAGAAGAGTAACGCGCCGCGTAGTCGACGGCGGCCTGACAGCTCAGGATAACGGCTTTCAGGAAGCCCGCGCGGCGGGCGTAATCCCGCGCCCCTTGGCGGAGCCGCGAAAGCTCTTCCGCCGCTTCACGGATTATCCCTCCGAACCCGATTGCCAGCACCTTATCGTAACGCGCGCACACATGCCCGACGCCGTTGTAGAAGTAGTTGCCGGGCGTGAAGAAATTCCCGTCGATGGCTCGACGCGCTTCCGGCGACATGAGCGAGAACGCGAGGTCGGACGTGCCGCGCCCCTTCCAATACGGGTGGATAGCGCGCAGAGCGGCCTTCGTCTCCTCGGATATATAGAACGGGTCGGCGGAACGGCTCGCCACCGTATCGAATTCCGCCTCGAGCCATTCAAAGGAGAACTCGGGGTAGGTCTGGCACCCGCGCGGCGCGAGCGTCGAACTGCCGACTATCAGCTCACTCTCGTGGATCACGATAGGGATGCCACGCAGGATACGCGCGAAAGCCTTCGCCTTGCGGACGACAGTCAGCTCGCCCTCCGTCGCCCGGAACGACTCGGTGAGCAGGACGGCCCGCGCCGGCTCAATCTCGGGCGGCTTCGCGAAAAGCGCCGCGGCAAGCTTCGGTATCCTGGGGGATATAGGCATATCGCTCGCGCTGTTATGGATTGACATTGTTTGTGCTCGTCACTTCCTTCCGGTCTTGCCGTTTTAGGAACGTTAAAATGTTGATTTAAGTGGTATTATAACATGGTTTGAGACGGTAGTCAAGACGGAACGCGAACAAATCACAATAAACGCACGAAAACATCAGTAACGGGCATATTGTAAGGTAATATTTGGTTGGAGATTCCCCGCTAACATGTTCGTTTTATAAACGCGCCAAAGCCCGTCAAACATAATACAACGCTGTACCCGCCCAGCGTATCCGTTTTCCGCTAATAGCCGCGCCGCAGTTTTGGAGAGGCAGATGAATGGGGAGAGGTTGTAAATTACGTCTTTTCACCCTCTTGAGTGTATGAAATCATTGAAATATGATTTTAATTAATTTTCAACCCCGCCAAACAAGCCAAAGTTAAGTACACGCTTAACTTTTAAGCGAAGTTAAGCGGCTTGCGGTGGTGGGCGTTAGTAACACGTTAACGACACGGTTTACACACTGTCAGTCTGTCCGCCGTAACTTCCTGTGGCTTCGCGCGGTTGCCTTAAACTGTCAGACTGCCGCGCGTTCCATAAACGCCTCCCACGCCGTCAGCGGATACGAGTGGACGCTGGAGAAACGGTCGTCGCCCGTCAGGCAAGACTTGATTTCATAACCGTTTGACCGGCAGTATGCCGACAAGCGCCGCCCAACGCTCTGGCACTGGGCCATCGTCCACTTTCTGCCCATTTCGGTATTGTATTTCATCACCGTCCAGTATTCCAATGAGGTGTTCAGGGCGGCCTCCAGATCCTCGCTGAATTTTGCGTGAACCAAGCAAAATTCATATTCAGCCGCTAGCGCGGCAATGCGCCGCTCCCTCTCCGCAAGCGTCCTGTTCGCGATGACGAGCGCGCGCGAC
>JAISCI010000065.1 GCA_031265685.1 Clostridiales bacterium | reverse complement strand
CGTTGTTCAAACCGTTGCCCGTGAGAAATAGGCTGGCGATTTCTTTTCGCGGATAAACCGCCTGACTTCATTGACGCTTGCCGTGACCCGGCATATCGGGAGCGCGGCGAGTATCCTATAGCAAAATAAAGAGCTATATTTAGGGCTCTTCATTTTGCTAGTGGCGGATTCAGATTATATTGCCTAGATGATTTTTTGAGTAAGAAATACAACAGACATCAGCGGCAAATCTTTCATCTGCCATACTCACGCCTCCGGCTCATAGGATTTTTTATGCCCGCCGCGCTTGTTTTCTCTCAGTTGCCGCAGGGACGCGGTTTTCGCCGCCGATTTTGCTTCGCGTATCTTCGCGAGTACAGATTCCTTCTCGGTGAGCCTTTTCGGCGCTAAATCCATCATTTGGGGATGCCGGTGAAGAATAATATAGGAACGCGCGGACGGGCGATTCTGCGGACGGCGAATTTGGAGCGATAGTGAAACGGCTGTCGCGGGTGGTCGTGGAGAATATGGGATTTGATAAGCTGATTCCGCGCTATTTATTTGCGCAAACATTCTGTGCGTATTGCGATTCATTGTACATATGGAACGTTTTTTCGTTTGTTGGATAAGGGAGTTAGTTCTTAATTTTGAATACGGATTTTCCTAATACAGAAGACGCTTTACAGGCGATTAAAAATAACCGCGGCTAAAACTTACGAAAACTATTGCTAATTTACCCCGCGCGTGATAGAATAAAATCAAGAAAGGCAGTACATATAAATAAACGAGGGGGTTTACAGTTTATGGAATTCGTGAACGGTTATATCGAAACGCTGAAGAAGTGGAACGTATTCACCGGGCGCGCCCGCCGCGCGGAATTTTGGTGGTTCTACCTCGGCACTGTGATTGTCTCGGTCGTTTGCAACATCCTGTCGGTTATCCCTGTTATCGGGGTGCTGTTCTCCATCGTCGGCGTGCTCTGGAGTCTTACGATCATCAGCGCCGCTGTACGCCGTCTGCACGACACGGGTAAATCAGGCTGGTGGCTGTTGCTCGAGCTTACGGGTATCGGCGGGATAGTCCTGCTTATTTGGTGGATTCAGGACAGCGCCCCCGGCGATAATCAGTACGGCCCGAACCCGAAAGGGATCTAGTTTCTAGAGGCTAGAAGCTAGATTAAGGGCAAGGGCTAGAGCAAGAGCTGCGTGTGGTAAATTTGGGGTTATTGCCGCTTAAGAGATTAAGCGGTTTTTGATTGGAGGGTACGCTGTGCTGATTGGATCGCATGTTTCCATGGCGGGAGGGCTTCTGGGCGCGGCGCGGGAGGCCGCGGGGTACGGCGCCGACACGTTCATGATATACACGGGCGCGCCGCAGAACACGGTCCGCAAACCGGTGGATCGGCTGAAAATCCCGGAGGGGCTGGCGTTTATGGCCGAGAACGGCCTGTCGGACATCGTCGTTCACGCGCCGTATATTATCAACCTAGCCAGCCCGAAGCCCGATACGTTCCATCTCGCGGTGTCGTTTCTGAGGAAGGAGATAGAACGGACGCGCGCCGTCGGCAGCGGGTACCTCGTGCTGCATCCGGGCAGTTTCACCGACAGAGACGCCGAGTTCGGGCTTAACCGGATTATCGAGGGTCTTAACGCGGCCCTCACGGACGACGAGCCGCCGATCATCTGCCTGGAAACGATGGCGGGCAAAGGCAGCGAGCTTGGGCGCACTTTCGCGGAGCTTTGGGCGATTATCAACGGCGCGGAGCGGGGCGGCCGTCTCGGCGTCTGTTTCGATACGTGCCACGCGCACGATGCGGGGTACGACGTAGCGGGCGACTTCGACGGGGTTATGGCGGAATTCGACGCCGTGGTCGGGCTTGAACGGCTCAAAGTGTTCCATCTGAACGGATCGCTGAACCCGCGCGGCGCGCGCAAGGACCGCCACGCCAACCTGGGCGCCGGCCCCGACAATCCGAAGGGCACGGACAAGCTGGGCAAGGAGGCGGTCTGGCGCGCGGCGCGTTCGCGCTATGCCGAGGGCCGCCCTCTGATACTGGAAACGCCCTGGCCCACCGCCGACCGGAATTACTACAAAGAAGAGATAGCGTATCTGCGCGGGGACGACCCCGCGGCGCGGATTGATACTGTTTCAGATTAGACAGTGACATTTGTTTTTAAGAGCGATAGCGTGTTCGCGCGGCTCTGAAGTTTGCTTGGTTCACGCAAACTTCTAAGGCGCGAACCTTGAAAACAAATGTCAACCTTAATTCTGAAACAGTACGATGAGGGGACGGGAGATTATGCCGGACGATAAATTGAAACCTAAACACTGGCTCGCTTTCTGGGCCGTGATAATCGGCGCGCTGATAAGCGCGCCAAGGAATTTGCCGGGTTCAGGGCAAATTCATCATGGGTTACGACCTTAATTGATCGCGTTTTCAACTCCGCGACGGCCGCTACGGAGATTTTTGTGTACGAAACCACGGGGATTCCGCCCGATGTGACGGAGCCGGCCGCGCTGCCTACCGCGGCAAAGCCGCCCGCCTCATCGCCGGCTGCGACTGAGCCGACCGTTACGTTGTCTTCGCCGTCAAGCGGCGCCGGAGGGGAGATAATCTCGAAAGTTCCCGCTTCGGCACTTTTTTCGACTATGACGTTATCTCCTTAAAATGGACGGGCACCGGCGCGCTGAAAGTCACAAATGCGTTCCTTCCCGTCTCGGAAGGCGGCGGCCAGCCCGACTTCGCTAAACTGGCGGCAGTATCGGAAAACATTTACGACGAGACGGGTCGTTGGATAGCACACCCTCACTTTTTGTATCTGGGCGATAATATATGGCATTATACGGACGTGTCGATGGTAACTCAGGAGAACGTTTACCCGTCGGAGTTTTACTGCCGGGAAGAAGAACTGGGTTTCCCCGTCCTCTTTGAGGACACCTATATAAAATAACAGGCGGCGGTATAATGGAACCGTACACTACCATCGCGGCCCCCGCCGCGTTCGAGCTTGTCGAGAAGAAATCCCGTTTCATCGCCGAGGCGCGGCCCGTGGCCGACCGGGAAGCGTTCGCGGCGTTCCTGGCCGAAATCCGCGCGCGGCACTACAAGGCGCGGCACAACACCTACGCCTACGCGCTGCGCGGCGAGTTCAAATATTCCGACGACGGCGAGCCGCAAGGCACGGCGGGCTTCCCCATCCACGGCGTAATCAAGGCGCGGGGGCTGTCGAACGTCGCCGTAATCGTCACGCGGTATTTCGGCGGTGTGCTGCTCGGGGCGCCGGGATTGGTCCGGGCGTATTCGGCGGCGGCGGCGGGAGCGCTGTCGTCGTCGTCGGTCGTCACGCAGCGGCCGCACACTGTAGCGGAAATATCCGTCGCGTATGATATGTACGATAAAGTCCGCCGGGAGACGCTGCGGCGCGGAGTTCTGATCCTGGGGAGCGATTTCGCCGCAAGCGTCGTAATTCACGCCGCTGCGCCCGAGGGGTTTGACGCGTACGCCACGGCGCTAAATGAATTGACAGGCGGCGCGATTCATGTTAACATAATCGGCGTGGAATATATCGACGACTGAGGGGTAAGCGATAATGTCGGGACACTCAAAATTCGCTAATATCAAGCATAAGAAAGAGAGATCCGACGCGGCGCGCGGGCGCGTGTTCACGCGGCTGGGGCGCGAGATCAGCGTGGCCGTTAAGGCGGGCGGCGCGGATCCCGCGTCCAACAGCCGCCTGCGGGACATAGTGGCCAAGGCGAAGGCCTCGAATATGCCGAACGACACCATAGAGCGCAGTATCAAGAAGGCGGTCGGGGAGACCGATTCCGTCAACTTCGAGTCCGTGACGTACGAGGGTTACGGGCCGTCGGGCGTCGCGGTCATAATCGAAGCGCTGACCGACAATAAGAGCCGCACGGTCGCGAACGTGCGCAGCGCGTTCACGAAGGGCGGATGCGGCATGGGCGCCCCGGGTTGTGTGGCGCGGCTGTTCGACGAGAAGGGCCTTATTATGGTAGAGAAAGACGAGTTCGGCGAGGACGAGCTTATGCTGCTGGCGCTGGACGCCGGAGCCAGCGATTTCTCCGCCGAGGAGGACGGCTACGAGATATACACTCTGCCGGAGGACTTCTCCGCCGTGCGTGAGGCGCTCGAGAAGGCGGGCGTGCCGATGGTTTCCGCCGAGGTCGGCAAGTTCGCGCGGACATACACCGAGCTGACCAATCCCGAAGACGTCAAAAAGATGAGGCGTATCCTCGACCTTCTGGACGAAGAGGACGATGTGACCAATGTGTATCATTCCTGGGAGAACGAGGATTAGAGGTCTGGCTGCGCTGATTGCCGCGGCGTTCTGGGCGGCGGGCTGCTCCGGCGGCGCCGTCTCCGAGACCGATCCGCCCACGCCTATCGTGCTGGGCTTCGCTCAGGTGGGCGCCGAATCCGGCTGGCGCACCGCCAGCACCAAATCCATCAAGGAAAGCGCCGCGGAATACGGCATTGAGCTGAAATTCTCCGACGGCCAGCAGAAGCAGGAAAACCAGATAACGGCTATACGCGGTTTCATTGCCCAGAAAGTAGACGTCATAGCCTTCTCGCCGATTGTCGAGACCGGTTGGGACAACGTGCTCGCGGATTGCAAGGACGCGGGTATACCGGTCGTCCTTTTGGACCGTTCCGTCAAGCTGACCGAGGGCGGACGGCTCGCCGATTACTACGTGTCGTTCATAGGGTCGGACTTCGCGGAGGAGGGGCGGCGCGCGGCGGCCTTTCTCACCGAGAACGCGCGCGGCTTCTTTCCGGACCGAGACGTTATTAACGTGTACGAGCTGGAGGGCACGCCCGGTTCCGCCCCGACTATCGACCGCAAATCCTCGTTCGACTATGCCGTCTCCGCCGCGTACAATCCCAAGATTCAGGTCGTGGTGTCCGAGCCGGGCAACTTCACGCGGGCGGAGGGGCGTCAGATCGTGGAGCGCTGGCTGGCGGACGGCGCGCGTATTGACGTGCTTTTTTCGCATAACGACGATATGGCGCTCGGCGCGATAAAAGCCTTCGAGGCGGCGGGGATCGAGCCGGGCAAAGACGTGATGATAATAGGCGTGGACGGCATACGCGACGCTCTGGAAGCCATCGCCGCCGGCAAAATGAACTGTTCGATAGAGTGCAACCCCCTGCTGGGGCCTAAACTGATGGAGACGGCGCAAAAAATCGCCGCCGGGGATCAGAATATCCCCAAGAGGGTGCTCTCGGAAGAGGGCGTGTTTACGGCGGAGAACGCGGAGGAGGCGCTGCCGCTCAGAAAGTATTAAACAACAGCGTCCGTTTCATAAACGCGCAAAGCGTTCGCCGCCGCCGCGCGGGTTCGGATGGGGATGGATGATGGCGGAGCGGCGTGCCGTAAATTACATCATTTCGCCCCTTCAGTATATTAAATC
>JAISCI010000037.1 GCA_031265685.1 Clostridiales bacterium | reverse complement strand
CGGCGTCGGCGCATTGTAATATCAAGTGCAACACTTCGCTCGGAGTGCGATAACCCAAGGTTTTTCGCGGCCTGTCATTTAGCGCCGCTTGAATTTCTGGGATGCGCTCCGGCGGTAGCTCGCGGATTAGCGTTCCTCTTGGCAAATATTGACGTATCAAGCCGTTGGTGTTCTCTATCGTCGGCTTTTGGTAGGGTTTCCCTTTCTCGGCGTAGTAATATTCTGCGCCAAACGCCGCTTCAAACTCGTTGTGGCAATTAAATTCCATCCTCTGGTCACTGGTCATCGTTTTGAGCGGAAGCCTTTTTTCGCTGAAAATCAACTCGAACGCTCTCATAACCTCCGCGCGCTTGATGTTTTTGTAAAAAACTATCGCGGTATAGCGGCTTTTTCGCTCGTTCGCCGTCAGGATATACGTTTGCGTCAGCCACGCTCCGAAGCTGATCGTATCGACATCCCAATCGCCTAATCGGTCGCGGCGCAACACGGTTTTCGCCCGCTGCCGGATGCTTTCGCGTCGGCGCGAAACGTCATTTTCTTCGGCTTTCTGCGTTTGCGGAGCGCCGAAGGTTCGCCTTCAGCTCGACAGAGCGGGGCAGCAGACCGTCCGCGAGCCAATGGTAAATACTGCTAAACAAGACTGTGAAGCCACGTTTTTCAAGCCTTAGCCTTCCCGAAATCTGCTCCGACGACCAGCGTTTAAGCAGATTTTCGGTTGCAAAGCCGCAGACCGCCGCGTCCTCGAAAAGCCGCTTGCGACGGGAGTTTTCGCGCCGTTTCTGATACTTCTTTTGCGCGTCGTCCGCGCGATAACTCGCGTCAGAGTTGCGTTTCAACTCGCGACTGATTGTCGCGGGGCTGCGCCCGAGGCGGCGCGCGATTTCGCGGATTTTTAGCTTTTGATTGCGGAAAAGGGCTATCTTTCCGCGCTCGGTTCGTGTAAGATGGTGGTAGGGCATATCGGTTCTCCTCGTGAGATATTGGTGTTGGCACTCCAATTCTATCACGAAGTGAGCGGGTATGCTCTGTTTTGTTGCACTTGATATTATAATGCGCCGGCCCCCCGGGCAAGCCGTTTGACATTATTCCACCATTAAAGAAGGTGAGAAAATGAACAAACTATTCGTAGACATTGACGTTGGGAGCCGCGACGACTCCGTGTTCATCATGCTGCCGGACGGCGGGAAACAGGTGCTGCCCGTCGGAGTTCCGTTGTTCTTTCAGCTCTCGGCAGCAATAGCTCTGTGTCCGAAACGGGAATACAGACCGCCGTCGTCGGCATGGAAGCCACGTCGGTTTACGGCGACGACTTGTTGTGCTTTCTGCGCGAGGACGCCGCCCTTGCCAAGTTCGACCGTAAGTTCCGCGTCCTCAATCCCAGGCAGGTGAAGAAGTTCAAGGACGCTCACTCGAACTTCCCAAAACAGACGCCGTAGACGCTTTCGTCATCGCTGACGACCTGCGTTTCGGAAGGATCACCAAGGAAGTTGCGGATCCAAGCAAACTTCCATGGCTGTCTTTGAGGACGATTACCGCTACGAAGCGCTCAAAGCGATCCCGCTACTTCGCCGTCCAAAATCTCGTCCGTGAGAAGCAGCGTTTCATGAACTATCTGTTTATGAAATGCTCCGGTCCCGCTCAGGACAAGGCATTCTCCGACGACTAGTTGTACGACTGCTTCGAAACCGCCGGCAGCCTCGCCAACATGGACGTCAACGACCGTGCCGCGTTCTTGGCTGAGAAAGGAAAGAACCGATTCCCCGACGCAACCAAAGTCGCGGGCGCGGTTGTCGTCGCCGCCAAGAACTCGTACAAGCTGCCGGACCCGGTGAACGCCTCGCTGACGCAGGTGATATCGATCTCCATTTCGTACCATGCGTGCCATGCAGGCCCAGATTAAGGCGTTGGACGCGGAGATTTCGCGGCAATTTCAGAACATACCCAATGTTCTGGTGTCCCTACCCGGCATCGGACTTGTGTATTCGGCGGGCATTATCGCCGAAATCGGCGACATCAGCCGGTTTGATGGACAAGCCGCCCTCGCGAAGTACGCGGGCTTGGCTTGGACAAGGCATCAAGCGATAATGCGATGCAAAATTCGTTTCCGGCGCCTTTGACGGACAAGATACGAAACTCATCGAGTCCGGCAATCGGTTTCTGAAATATTACTTGTGCGAAGCCGCCTTCTCTCTCGTGCGTTGCGACACGGAGTACAAGCGCTTTTATGCCCTCAAGTACAACAATGAATTTTGCCTGAACCCGCAAAATTCCAAAGAGGTCAACAAGTTTCAGCACAAACGCGCACTCGCGGAAACGGGGCGAAAAATGTCGGCTGGTCTTTCGTCTGCTGAAGGACAACCGAATCTATAAACCCGCGTCGGTCTGACCGCCGCCAATCTACTCCACGATATTGCCAATAATTGGTGTGTCGTGGCTGGGGTGGGAGTGGCCTTTTTGTCTCAAAATTGCTCCTTCCACGACGGCGCATCGCCAAAACCTTATGATTTAGGGTCTTGACATTCACCGCTGGGCTTTCATAAAAGAAAACTGTGTGTAAAAAAGTCTCGGAATGATAAATAATAACGACAATGAACATTGGGAGGCGCCATGTGCAAACAGTCTATATTTGTAGCCTTTGTACGGTACGCGATCAAAAAGTTTTAATCCCAACGTTAATTCGGCCTCGGCTTTTAACGCGTACCAGTCGTTTTGACCGGCGCTCGAATTTGCCTCAGGAATTTTGCGTGAATTGAAACATTATCGTGTGGTTTGAAGCATTTTCGCTTAGACGAATTTTGCATCGCATTATCGTTTGAACCACACGATTGCTTCAATTCACGCAAACTTCTGTCACGCGAAAATGCGATGCGATAATGCGATCCAAACTTCTAAAGCAAATTCAAGCCGCCTTCTTCATGATATCTTCAGGTCTTAAGGCTTTTCTAGCTTCCAGCTTCTAGAATCATCGCCTCGTTGCGCGGCAGAGGGCTGGAGAGAGAGATGCCGCCGGATATGGTTTCGACTTTGTTGCCCTCAACCAGAATTTGGACGTCTTTGACGCCGGACAGCTCGGTCAGCGAGTTTACTATAGAATACACCGCCAGGCGCTCCGCCGCCGAGATGCCGCCGGTCAGACCGGTTATGAAGTCGAACGACAGATCGACGTAACACGTGCCGTCCTCGGTCTTGGCGTCGAGCAGATGGACGGACTGCGGGAGAGTCCGGTACATGCCGGTGTCGGCGGGACCGTCTATCAGCGCCTGAATCACGTATTCCTCGCTCGGAACCTTCCTGTCCACCGAGATGATACGCGATTCGGGCAGCAGACCCTCGCCGTCCTTGTCGGCGAAATACACCGTGAACACTTTATTCACGTTGGTGGAGACGGGGATAGTCGCGTCGGCGCTGACGCTGTTCCGCGTCAGCTCGCCCAGCGGCTCGCCGCTGACGCGCTTCAGCGGTTTCCCGCCGACGCTTATCGTCACGCCGTCGATAAAATCCAGACCGGTCAGCGTCATAACTATGCCGGCGCGCAGGAATAGCTCGTCCACGGGCGAAAGCGAGTGGTACTCGTCGCCGAAGGACACGTCGGCGGCGTTGCTGTCGCCGTATATGCGCACGCGGACGGATACGTCCGCCGGGAGCGCCGACGACAGCGCCCCGCCCTGCGGCGCGTCCCGGAACGCCGCGACTACGCCGCCCACGACATCCTCCCGCGACCTCGACGCGGCGGTTATAACGCGCTCGATGGGCGAGAGTGTGTTGCCGGCCTTATCGACATAGTACACCGTCGCGCTGAACGCTCCGCCCCCATCCGAGCACCTGGCGGCGGCGATAAAGCACACGGCCGCCGCGGCCAGCGCCGAGCCGAGCCAGATCATTATCTTTGCGCGAAGATCCCTCGGTTTTTCCGGAATCCGTCCTTTTGCGCCTATCATCCGCCCGTCCCCTCCCGCGGGTTAATTCGCTCCAGGTTGTGCCGTCACAAACTTCACGCTGTAATATGGGAAACACTCCGGCAGGTTTTCCAATGAAACCAGCGCTCCGTGGCGCGATCTCCCTCCGGACCGGAGTGGCTGGAAGAACACACCGCCGATACAAACGGTGGCGCGACACGGCGCATAGGAGCGTCTGCGCAAGGAAACCATCGCCTTGTGAATTTGCCTTGAACCCGACAAATTCCTTGGTGAATTTGCTCTAGATTCGCGCGGATTCAGGCGCGAATCCGACCCGGCAAATTCCTTGTGCATTTGCCTTGAACCCGGCAAATTCCTTGTGAATTTGCCTTGAACCCGGCAAATTCCTTAACGTCTCAGCGGCAGCCTGACGACGAACGTCGAGCCGTCGCCTTCCCTGCTTGTGAGTTTGATTGATCCGTCGTGCAGCAGAACGGTTTTCTGCGTTATGGACAGTCCAAGTCCGGTGCCGCCGGTCTCGCGGTTGCGAGTCTTATCCACGCGGTAAAACCGCTTAAACACCTTGGCCTGATCTTCCTCGCTTATGCCTATGCCGTCGTCGGCCACGGTTATGAAAGCGTTCTCATGATCGGCGTCCGCCGTCACTTTCACGCTGCCCCCGGACTCGGTGTATTTGACTGCGTTCTCGATGATGTTGGACACGGCCAGGTTGACTTTCATCTCGTCCGCGTCAACGACGACCGTCTTTGCCTCCGTCAGCGTCAGCGAGATGTTTTTCTGGTCGGCAAGGGGCCGCAGGCGCTTGATAATCTCCGCGAGCATACCGCCGACGCGCACCCTCGATATGTTCAGCTGCTGCTCGATGGCGTCCATCCGGACGAGGACGAGCAGCTCGTTGATGATATTCGCCATGCGGTCCACCTCGGAGATTATATCGCCGAGGTACTCCACGTACATCTCCTTCGCGGCGCCCTCCTGCATCAGCAGCGATTCACCCAGCACCTTGATCGATGACAGCGGCGTCTTAAGCTCGTGCGAAACGTTCGAGACAAATTCCTGGCGGCTGCGCTCGGCCTGTTCGAGCTGCTCGGCCATGTGGTTGAAGTTGTCGGAAAGCTGGCTGAATTCCCTGCCTCCCTCCGCCCGCACACGCTGATCCAAGTGCCCGTCCGAGATCTTTTGGACGACCGCCAGCATACCGCGAAGCGGATCGAGCAGCAGCTGGGATATGAAGAACACCAGTACGCACGTTATCAGTCCGAGAAGAACCGCCAGCACCGCGAAATGCTGCGTCATGTCCGAGACGAGCTGATTGACGGACGCCATGGAATAGATCAGCAGTACGGCGCCGATCGGGTCGCCCGTCTGGTTCAGCATCGACACCGCCGCATACATCACGGCTTTACCGGGCCTCACCGCGGCGGTATCGGTCTTGTTAAGCGCCGAAACCACCTCCGGTATCACGTATGTATTGCCGGTCTCGATACCGGAGGAATCGAATACGACTATGCTCTGTATGTCAAATATAATCACCCGGTACCCGCCCGACTGAGAGTAACCGGCAATCTCCTGCTCGATTAGCGCGCGCATGGCCGGATCGGACGGGTACGCCGCGTGGGACGCCGCCCCGGCGATGCGATTCGCCTGATTCTTGAGTTCCTGTGATTTCTGCCGAGAGTAATAATCTTCCAGATCGCCGGCGACGGTATACGCGAAGAACATCAGCGGCACAAGCCCTATTAGCATATAAGTAAGGAACAGCCGCCAGCGCAGGCTGGAGAGCCGTTCCGCCATATCCGCCAGCGCGAGCCGAACCGCCCCGGCAAACGTTCTGAACCAAGACCGCAAACTTTCCATGCCTCTCCCCTGTTTTTTCTACTTAAAGTAGTAACCGACGCCCCATTTCGTGTGTATATATTTCGGGTCGGACGGCACTTCCTCTATCTTCTCGCGCAGCCGCCGCACGTGTACGTCCACGGTGCGCACGTCGCCGGGATAATAGTATCCCCAGACGGTGTTCAGCAGCGTGTCGCGGGCGTATACCTTCCCCGGATTCTCCATCAGCAGCTCGAGCAGGTCGAATTCCTTAGCCGTAAGATTGACTTCCCGACCGCTGACGGTCGTTTGGCGCATTTTTTTATCAAGCTCGATGCCGCGCTCGCTTATCCGTCCGTCGGCTTTCTCGGGTTCCTTGGCCAGCGTCCTCACGCTGCGCCTCAGAATCGCCTTGATCCGCGCCTTAAGCTCCAATATGTTAAACGGCTTGGTTATATAGTCGTCCGCGCCGTATTCCAGACCCATTATCTTGTCCATGTCGTCGCCCCTTGCCGTAACCATTATGATCGGAACGGCGCTCGTCTCGCGCAGAGCCGCGCACACTTGCAGGCCGTCCATCTTCGGCAGCATGACGTCGAGAACGACGAGATCGAAGTCCCCTTCCTTGAAAAGGCGGAGAGCTTCCTCCCCGTCGTACGCGGGGGCGACGGTCATGCCGTCCTGCTCCAAGCTGAATTTGATTCCCTTGACTATGAGCTTTTCATCGTCAACAACCAATATGTGGTACATAGCTTTCCCCTCTTATTCCGAACTCCCGCTCCGAATTAATATTGAAAACCGCCCCCGAATATGCTACAATAAAATTCCGTTAAAGGAGGGGGACGGAATGACGCCGGTCAAACGCGCCGCTGCCATCTTTATGGTAGTATTATATACCGTTTTTTGTCTCAGCACAATACGCGCCGATGAAATGACGCAAGAAATTAATATTGATTTAGAGTTAAATATCGCCAGCGACGCCGTCGTTCTCGCGGACGTCTCCACCGGATATATCTTTTTGGAAAAAAACGCCGACGCGCGCGTGTACCCCGCCTCCACCACGAAAATAATGACGGCGCTTATCGCGATAGACTACGCCGAGGGCCGCGACGGCGGCTATGAGGAGCGCGTCGTGTTCTCGGACAACGCCGTATTCGGAATCGAGCCAGGCTCCAGCAACATCGCCATGGACACGGGCGAGAGCCTGAGTCTGCGGCAGGCGCTCTTCGCGATGATGGTCGCGAGCGCCAACGAGGTCGCCATGGCGATCGCCGAGCATATCGGCGGCAGTGTCGAGGGGTTCGCCGATATGATGAACGAGCGAGCGGCCTCTGTCGGCTGTGGCGGAACGCATTTCGTCAACCCGCACGGACTCGACGACCCGGAGCATTACACGACGGCGCGGGATATGGCCGCGATCATGCGCGAGGCCGTCCGGAGACCGTTTTTCCGCGAGCTTGTCGCGGCGGAGCGTTTCGACGTGCCGCCGACGGAAAAGCAGAAGGAGACGCGCCGTCTGATCAACTCGAACAAGATGATCCAGCAAGGTTCCGAATTCTTCCGCTCTTATATCATCGGCGGCAAGACCGGGTATACCGACCTCGCCCGGCATTCGCTCGTGTCGCTGGCGGAGCTGGACGGAGGCTCAGAATTTGCCGGTTCGGATTCGCGCGGATTCAGGCGCGAATCCACGGCAAATTCACCCGCGGTGATATGCGCCGTCATGTCCGGCGGCAAGAACCAGCCCTACACCGACACCGCCGCGCTGTGCGAATACGGCTTCGGCGAGTACGCGCCGCGCTCCGTCTCCCCGGCGGGAGGCTTCAGCACCGTCTGGCTGCTGGGCGAGAACGGCTCCGTCCGTCTTACGCTCGAGCAGGCCGACGCCGTTATGGCCGTATTACCAAAGGCAATGCCCGACGCGGCTGTCGAGTTCGACCCGATCCTTCCGGAGAGCGTCGCCGAATCGCCCTCTGTCGGCGATGTGGCCGGAATAGTGGAACTGCGCGTGAACGGCAGCGTGGTCGGCTCGTCGCCGCTGGTGGTAATTTCAAGCGAAACGGCGACAGAAGAGCCGTCCGCGGCGTCCGAACCGGCGGCGTACTCTACGGATCCATCCCCGTCCAATGTCAATTCACCCGAGGAACCCCAAGGCGGAGTCAGCCCATACGCCGCCGCGGGGATCGGCATGGTCGTGGCGGCCGGCGCTTACGCCGCGTTCCGGCTGTCGGCGGGAGCGGCTAAGCGGCGCGGCAGGCGGAAACAGTAGGGGCGTTTTGACGATATACGAACCAAGGGCGGATTTGTTCTGGATTCGCGCATAAGAATTTTGCTTGAACGAATTTTACTCGAACGAATTTTGTATCGCATTATCGCTTGAACGAATTTTGCCTAAATCCGCAAAATTCTGCCAAGCGATAATGCTTCGATCCCGCAAAATTCCGTCACGCGAAATTCCAAACTCACGCGAATCCGATCCGGCAAATTCCTTGGGTGAATTTGCCCTGGAGCCGGCAAATTCCTTGGGCGATTATACCGCGGCGTTTTGGGAACAATACGCGAATAGAGACGTACCATTTGCAAGAGTATTTGGCGTAATGCCGAGAGGAGATTCCATATGAAGAAAGCGATTTGTTTCGCCATCGCCGTTTGTTTGACGCTGGGGGCGTCCTACGTTACGGTCCGCGCGGTTTACGGCGCGAACTCCGCGCCGCTCATGATCGACGGGGTTGAGTCGGATTCCCGGACCATCACAAACGCGAGCGGCGCTGTTGGTCTGCCGCTCCGCGCAGTCGCCGAAGCCGCCGGGTTTACCGTAACGTATAATCCCGATGGAATTCGCCCTGAATTCGCGCCTGAACCCGCGCAAATACGCCCCGGCAAATTCAGCGGGCCTTCCGTGACGCTGCTCAAAGGCGCGTACAGTACGAACGTCGCCATCGGCGGCGAGTTCGCAGTCGTAGATGGCCGGACATACGCACCGGCGGAATATTTTGAGCGGGAACTGGGACTGACGGTTCGGACAAACGAGGAAGGCGGGGCGGAAGTTTTGACCGGTAACAGGACACTGGACGCCGAGCGCCGGACGATTTTCGTCAATGTCGGCGACGAGTTTTATATACGTTCCCGGGATGCCGTCGATCCGAACCTGAGGCAAGTATTCATTCCCTCGGACGGTATCCGTCCGCTCGGCGAGGCTGTTCTGACGCGCATGGCTGCCGGAAACCTGCGTCAGTTCACAGCCGTCGCCGATAGGCCCGGCGTTTTTCCGTTGACGATCGCCGTGACGGACTCGGACGGCCAGCAATTAGAAACGCGTACGTATACGGCGGTAGTGTCGCCCAAGCCGTTGAAAATATCGGCCCGTGTCGGAACGCCCTTCCCTGTGGCGCTGGAAGAAAACGCTTCAACCGGATACGTCTGGACATTTGAGGTGCCGGATGGTCTCCAGCTCGAATCGGACACAATAGAGCGCGAAGAGGCGTCAAATATCGTCGGCGCGCCGCATACCCATATTTGGAATTTTGTGGCGACACAATCTGGCGGATACACGCTGACGTTCCGTTACGCGAGACCCTGGGAGCAAGTCCCGGTTAGGTGGCAGACTATCGAGGTAACGGTCATATAATTTATATCGCCGAAAATGCGGCGGCGCACGCGATCACCGAAATCGTCTCCGCTCCCACACTTCCAAGGAGTGATACAATGCTCGCCAACTTCCAGAGGATCATCTCCGCGCTGACCATCTGCGCCATGATATTTGGATGCGCTAGCGAACCGCTCCCGACAGAAACCACGTCGGTTCCTACGCAATTTGACCAGCCGACCACGCCCAAGCCGATCGTCACAGAGCGAACCCCCGAACCGACCCCCGCTCCTACGCACGCTCCAACTTTATCCTTATCGATAGATCAAGTGCCCGATTGGATAAAATCCTACTATGAGCGCTACGACGGAATCTCGATAACCTCGGGCATATTGTATTTAATTGACTTGAATTTCGACGGCGTCCCCGAGTTGCTCCAGTCGTACTTTAGTACTGGTGGTTACGTCTATTCCGGCGCATTCACGGTTGTTGACGGAGAAGCGGTGGAAATTCCTGATATACGTTGGAAAGGCATGAGATCCAATCTGTCTGATTACCACAGTCTCTGGTTGGTCGTCGATAATGGCGTGAGGAAATGGCTGTCAGTTAGCGAAAATTTCGATCCCAGAGATACGAGAGGGAATGTCCAAATTGATTTGACCGACTGTTCGGAATTGCCTGAAGTGAAAAACAGGAGTTGCTCCTTGCGGGTATGGCGGATTATTATGCGATTCCCACGCTCGGTCTCGACGGAAGATTTATAGATGTGCCCACGACGCGCGTGAACGGCGAATATATTGATTTGAGCGACGGCTACAGGGCTGAGATGGCTCTCTGGCTCACCGGTAAATCCAAGACCCGGCCAAGCTTTGTGCCCGCAGCCGACAGCGTAATCGCCTCGTTTGAAGATTGCCTCTATTTCAAATATGTCGCCGTCCACCTGAACAGCGATCCGCCCGGCAGATGGTTCTATGCGGAACAGCCGTTTGAGGTGTTTGCGGCAAGGATGATGAAGTGGTATGATGAATGATGCCTCCGCGCCCACACTTCCAAGGAGTGATAGCGCAGGTTCTGCCGTTTGCCTCGGAGCTGCCCCCAAATTCAGACTGCGCAAAAAGCCGCGCCATCAGGCGGCTAAAACACCCGTATTTTGTTAAACCTTTGGGTTTCGAGCATTAAGATGAAAAAACAGCTCGTATTATGCCATCGCGCTTGACATATTTTTACTGCTTTCCTTGAATATATTGAAAACCCGCCGAAAGTTATACGCCAAAAATGCCAGCGACATCTCGGCGGTCGTTTTCTCTTGGCCCCGGCAGAGGAACTGCCTGTAACCCCAAACCGCTTTTGTCGTTCCAAATGGATGTTCCACAATTTTCTTGCGTTCTCGGAAAAGTTGGCCGCCTTCGGCGGACAGCATCCGCGCGTTTATTATATCAAGAAAGTCCTGTTCGGCAATCCTTGTGGCGGCTCGTCCGGTTTTTTTAGCGGCGGTGCATTTGCCGCGTTTGGGGCATAACTTACAAACCTTATTATTGCTATATTCTTACGGGTAATTTCACCATCTTTTGTCCGCGTGCCGGATAGATTCAATCTTTGACCTTCCGGACAAACATAACAGTCATTTTCTGAATCATACCGAAACTTATCTCTGTTGTATTTGGGGTCGGGGGCAGGCTTGTACTCGCCAACTTTCGGAATATAGCAAGTCGTGCCATTTTGTTCGCATTTCTGAATATCCTCGCCGTCATAATAGCCCTTGTCGGCGACTACGGAAATTTCCTTGACGCCCATAATCTCTTTCGCGCTCTCGGTCATCTTCGGCAGCGCGCCTCATGAATTTTGCGGGTTCACGCAAAATTCACAACTGACTGTACATTGCAACAGGCGTCAAGATTCCGCCCATAGCCGCCCGTGTGCATAAAAGAATTTCGCATTGAAATTTCGCATGGTTTGAAGCATTATCGCTTGAACGAATTTCGCACGGCCGAAGTTTGCGTGAACCAGGCAAACTTCTGTCACGCAAAACTCCATCACGCGATAATGCGATGCAAACTTCGCCCAAGCGAAATGCACTTGCGCGTCCGGGTCTACCGTCGAAATCTCTTTGCTGCCATTTCTGTAAATATTTGTCAGCCAATCGTTCAGCTTGTCTTTTTTCTCGTTAAACCGCCGTAATATCTCATGTATCGCTTCGGGTGACAGTTTTACCTCATCCGTTTCCGCCGCGTCGCTTTCTTCCAGAGCGTTCATATATTCGCCGATTTTCTTTTCTAAGGACGCAAGCTCTTTTTCTGTTCCTTTCTGTGTATGGATATTCCGGCGGGAACTGTTGGCTCGGATTTTGCTGCCGTCCACTGCCGCAAGTTCCTTGCCGTACACCGAGCGCACCATGGAATTGTGTGTGAATCGAAGCATTATCGCGTGGTTCAAGCGAACTTCGACCAAGCAAAATTCATCAAGCTGAACTCACGGAACACTTTTTTGAGCGCGACAACGTTATCTTTGCGGAAGTTACAAATCGTCTTATCGTCCGGCGTCAGCTTTCCATAAGCCACATGACCTCAATATTCCGTTTTGTTTCGGCTTCCAACCGACGCGATGAACGCACTCAATTCAGATAGCCGTACAAATACAACATTAGAATACTCGCCGGGTCATGCGGCGGCCTGCCCGTGTCTTTTGTCTCCGCGTATCTGAAGCCCAGCGTCGTCATATCAAGACTCTCAGCATATGCGGCTATGACGCGGCAGTTGCTGTCCGTTTCGATTTAATCTCGAGACACATCGGCTCAAGTGTCATCTGTTCCTGATTTTCTCTCTGCTTGTATGGCATAATCGCCGCCTCCACAATCGTTTTTATTAATTATACCATACATTACGTATATTTTCTATGGTTTGCCGGCTTTTTGCGCAGTCTGAAGTTGGAATGTCATGGAGTTAACGGCGCGGGAGACGCGATGGGGCCGAAGCAGATAGCTGAGATCGGCGTCGTCCGTCGATTCGCCAGCCACAAGAACCTTGGAATTTTACGTGAACCAAGCAAAATTCCTCGTCGCCTTCGCTGGCGTCGATCCGGGCGACAAACAGTCAGGAAGTCACTAAGCCAAGAGCGTGCCGAGGAATTTTGCGTGACAGAAGTTTGCATTGAAATTTCGCTTGAACTACCTCTCTCTGACCGTCAATTCAACGAACCGGTTTATCTGTTCATTGACCGCAAACGCGCCCCAAAAAACGTATTACGTCTACATGACCGCCACAGCCAATAAGTTCCCGCGGATTTACTACGCCCGCGTTAAGGCTTATCTGGACGGCGTAATCGGGTAGAGCCGCTTAGAGTACGCTTTTGCCACTCAAGCTGCAGGCGCCGTGCAACGGCTTTTGGGCGTACGCTCAATGCGGTTTGTGCCAACGACCCGATTTTCAGCCGCTTGGATAGATTCGGAGTCCCGCCGGAGGCGCTTCGGTAATTTCGCGCGCAGTATAAATTACCATCAGTTATCAGCAAGTTTCGCTTGACTTTTTATTTGCGGGCGGCGGTCCCGCTACTCGGACTCCGGCTCCGCGCCAGGCAATCCCCGAAGGTCGATAATAGGGTTCAGCCCGTCCCCCGAAACATACGGAAGCCGCCCGTCCCACTTCTCTATCTTCATATACTCTATGTACTGCGGTTCCTTGCTCAGCTGCTGCTGTACCTTTTCTATCGCGTAAGCGTCCGCGTCGGCCTTCGCGCGGATGGCGTCGGCTTCGGCTTTTGCCTGCTCCACCTTTTGCTGCGCGTCGATCCGCACGCGCGCCAGTTCCTGCTCGGCTTTCAGCGCGTTCTGCTGAGCCGTCTGCTTAGCCTCGATCGCGGCGTTGAACTCGGCGCTGAAGTTGAAATTAACCACATTGAATATCTCCACGGAAACGCCGTACGGCCTGATCTTAGCCTCGAGTAGCTCGCGCATCTGCTCGCTGACCGTCTGCCGGTTTATCACAAGCTCTTCGGCGGTGAACTTCGCCGTTACCGCCTTGACGCATTCCTGAACCGCCGGGGTAACTATCGTTTCGGTGATGTCGCCGCCGATATTTTTGTATACGTTCGCGGATTCCGACTTGATGATACGATAGTTGACCGAAACGGTCGAGTCGATCATTTGCAGGTCGCTGCTGACGGCCGCGGCGTCAATGTCCGCTCGCTGCACGCGGTTGTCCATGTTGATGATATTATCGACGAACGGCGTTTTTACGTGCAGCCCCTCGGCGAGCGGCGTATTATCCACGGCGCCGAGACGCGAGCGCACTCCGGAATACCCCGCCGGGACGATCGCGAACGACATGAACAGGACGACGATAACAGCGACGGCAATGATCGGCAGTACGGCGAGAAGCCAAACTCTTCTGCGTTCCATACGGATTCCCCTCTCCGAGCGAAGTCTTTACAGTGATATATACGCAAGACCGCCGCCGTTGTCTGGAGTGAATTAATGCGAAAGGAAAACGAGTTGGCTTCCGTAGGGACACGAACGGTCCTCTAAACAGAGGAAACATTATAACACACTTTATCCGCTAAAACCATGGTTATTGCTGTGATTATTCAGGTAGAAATACATCAGGGAGACATAACCGAGATGGGGGTTGACGGGATGCGGCATTTTATTGGCTCAAAAAAAACAGACTTTGGGTTATTAAAGCCATTGGTCGCCGCGCGCGAAGAGTGGTATCCCGAAAGGATTTCATGATCGAACTAACGCTTCGTATTTGCGCGCCGTGACTGTTTCAGACGCGTTTGCTTGTCTCCGGCCAATTGCTCTATCTATATATGTAGACACTCTCAAAAAAATGACCCGCCCAATATAAATGAAAAATCACCCGCCCGCATAACAAAGTTCACTTAAACCCGCGCTTTGTTATGCGGACGGACAATTTTTCGCGTGACATATACGCTTATCGCTTGGACGGATTTTGCGTGTGCGAAGTTCGCTCGCGTTTTTGCGTGACAGAAGTTTGCATCGCGTTATCGCGTGACAGAAGTTTGCTTGATTCGAAGCATTTTCGCGTGAACCAAGCGAAAATGCGATGCAAACTTCGTCCAAGCAAACTTAAAATGTTATCGCAGCGACGTCAAACGCCGCTCTGCGTAAACGGCTCCGTCAGCGGCACAAATTCCTCGCTCCAAATGAAGCCTTTTACCGAGCACTCGGACGGAAGCGGAGTTTCCAGCGTTACCATGCCGAAGCCCGGCGTTACTGCGTACGACTTGGTATGGAGAAGCCTGCCTCCCGCGCTGTAAACAGCTATTACCACTCTCGCGCCGGCAATGCCCGAAGCCAGCTGATACGCCATGGCGACGCCGCCGGCGCTTTTCTCCATGGACAGTATACGGGTGACGTCAGCCGCGGGCGTCAGTTCCAGATCAGCGACGGCCAGATCGACGCCCGCCATCGCGAACGGTTCCGCGTCGGACGAATCATATCCCGCCGCCGCCGCGACGACATAGTAATCGCCGTCCGGCACGTCGAACTCGTATTCGCCGCTTTCGTCGGACGTAAGCGAGAAAATCTTGGTACCATCGTCGTAGCGCAGCGTGACGACCGCGCCCGCCACGGGCGTCCGCGTCTGACTGTCGATGACCGCGCCGTATACCGTATATGCGTCGCCGCCGTGGGTCAGCGCGTAGACGAGCAGGTCGTCCGCGGTCAGTTTCGCGCCATAGGAACGGAAGCCGACCTTGCCGCCCGTCGGCGGAAGATCCGTCAGCGTGTGAACAAGCGTGTCGTTGACATAGACCACGACGGTATCGCCCATGTTGACGACTTTGTAATGGACTTTGGCGCCGATCCCCGCCCCCGGCGGCAGCGGCACAACGTCGTAGGCGTTGCCGCCATAGCCGAAGCGGTAAATCTGAAGCTGCGGATTGCCCGTTTTGGACTGCGCGACGATGCGCGCGTGGTAATAATTGGACGAATCCTTGTAACGGAACACTATCCCGCCGCCAAGATTCTCCGTGGCGTGCGGCGCGTCCACGCTTATCGTTACGTCGCCCTCGACGACGTAGTTCTCCCACTCCGATTCGCCTGTGATAACCAGTACCGTCGTACTCGCGCTCTTCGGCGCGACGACCAGCTCGCCGCCGGTAACGCTCGCGCCGTCGCCGCTGACCGTCAGGCCGGAAGCGTCATCGAACCCGTTTGTCAGAAGCGTTCGCGTCTCAAGCACGGTTAGTTTGATGTCGCGCTCGGCGACAATCTCGTCTCCATGCCATACCGCCGCGTGGAGCGTATAGACGGCGGCGGGCAGTTCCGGTATGACACCGACGGACAACGGATAATCCGCGAGTGACGCGTTCGACAGCGTAAGCCGCGCGCCCTCGGCGCTTATCCCGAACGGCGCGTCGGTGAACACAACGTCAACCGTTTCGTTGTCGATGGGGCTGAACGCGCTGATGATCAGATCCCGCGACGTTTCGCCCGGCTCGTATACCAAATCTTCGCCGATGAATACCGTCATCGGCAATTCCGGCTCGGCGGACGGCGTGAACGAAACGACCGGGGAGAAATCCGAGAGAATATCACCGTTCAGCGAAGCTACGGCGGCGTAGTACGTCGTGCCGTTGATGAGGCCGCTTATAAGAATCTGGCCGACGACGGCGTTATCGACAGTAATCGTTTGGTCGAGGTCATCGGGGTTTTCGCCGTACTTGACGACGTAGCCCGTAGCCTTGCGCGGCGGATCGAGCGTTACGCTGCCCCGCCCGTCGCCGCCGACCGCGCCGTAAACGACCGGCACGGAGCGCGCTTGGGCGGCCGTTTCGGTAGTCACGGCGATCTCGTGCGACCATGGGCTTGTGTCCGCGCCGTTTACGGTGCGGAAGCGGAAGTAATACGTTTGCCCCTCCGCGAGACCGTCCACTCGGAACGCTCCCTCGGTCTGTATGTCCGTGACCGAAGTCGTGTAGACGCCGGATTGCGTGCCGTACTCAATCTCGTAAACGTCCTCTTTTGCCCCGCCCGAATAGCCGACGTAGAACCCGCCCAAAATCGGCTCGACGTGTTCGATACGCGTCGGGGCGAGGGCGTCCGTCCCGCCGGTTTGCGCCGTCTGCGGGTCTGATTCGGTTTGCCTCGCGGCGTTTACGGCGATCACCTTAAAGGAATACTCCGTGTCGGCCGACAGGCCGGTTATTATAACGTAGTCGTAGTTGACGGTCGAAACGGAAGAGCCGAACGCCTCGTCCGCGCCGTACCGCACGAGATAGCTCTGCGCGCCCGAAACGGGCGTAAACGCCACCCGCGCCGACGTCAGACCCGTCACGATCTCCGTTATTACGGGAGCGGCGGGGGCCTGGTAATACGATATGTTCTCGTAGATTTCATAGCCCAGCGGCGATATGACCGTGACGCGCGCCATCGACACGCCGCCCGCCGGAACGGTAAGCCCGTCGGCGAACGCAGCCGACCAGCCTTCCGCGCCCGGGTAGATATCGGGCAGGTCAAACACGCGCCCGCCGATTACGGAACCGTCCGCGCCGCGGTACTCGGCTTTGAGCATGTACCCGATCATCGGGTACGTGGGCATGGACGTAACCGGCTTAACGGCGACGCTCACCATTACAACTACGCCCGAGCCTTCCTCAAGATCGGCGGTGAAGCTTACCGACGCGGACTCGACGGGCGACGACGCGCTGCGGAGCCGCTCGAAACCGACTTTCTTGTTGCCCCAAACGTCAGTCACGCCCCAAATACGGTTCTGCGACGTACCGGAATCAGTGTAGCAGCTGCGGTAGTCATTAAGCGTCCAGACCGACGCGCCGAACACGCCCGGAACGGCGGCCATCGCGTTTATCATATTTTGGAAGTTGCCCGTAACGTTATCCTTGCCCTCGGCGAAGCGCCCGCCGCCGTATTCGGAGAAGAACAGCGGCTTTTGGAACACACTGGTAATCTTCGTCGCGGTATCGAGGAAGCCGCCGTAGGAATTGTGGCTGTTGAAGTCCGAATACTGCGTCGAGTCGTCGCCGGGGACGTTCGCGTTTTGCGCCGAAAGGCTCGGCTCGGTGACGTAGCGGCTCGGGTCCAGCCCTTTGATAAGCTGTACCATAAACGCGGCGTAGGCCTGCGTTTTGGCCTGACCGCCCGACAATTCGTTGCCCAGGCTCCACGCGACGATGTTCGGGTGGTTGAAGCGCTCGTTGATCATTTCGGCGTACCAGTACTGCGCCTTGTTGTTCGTGAGGTTCGGGTCGCCCCCGCCCCACACTCCGCACTCCTGCATCGTCAGGAAGCCGATTTCGTCGCAGTAGTCCAGCAGCTCTTTCGTCATCGGGATGTGCGTCCGCGTGATGTTCATACCCATCGACTTCATGTAGTCGAAGTCGCGCTTCCACAGGTATTCCGGCTCGGTGTTGCCGTTTACGCGGTCGTCCCATACGCGGTTCGCCCCGGTCAGACGCACTTTTTGGCCGTTCAGCAGCATATCCGTGCCGCTTATCTCGAACACCCGGAAGCCGATGTTGTCGCGGAGCGCGTGGACTACGCTCTCCCCGTCCTTGAGGTATGTCTTGACGGTATAGAGGTTCGGGTAGTCGTAGTCCCAGAGCTTGACGTTCGATAAGATAAGCGTCTCCGAATCGAAGCTTTGCGTCGTTTTCGCCGGAACCGTCACGCTGGTGTTAAGCGTCCCGACTAAGACGCCCGTCGCCTTGTCGTACACCTCGGAAACGATGGTGTAGTCTTTGTTTTCCGGGCCGCTGTTCTGAATCTTGTACTCGATGTCGACCGCGCCGTCCAGCGTGTCAAGATCCGGAACGGGTATGATGTGCTGCCAGATAAAGCGCGTGTCGTTATACGCGACAAGCTCCGCGCCGCCGGACAGACCGCCCCACTTCCACCACGCGCCGACCGAATAGGTATTGTCGCACGAGATGGCGATCGTGTTCTGGGCGCCGTACTCGAGGTACTCGTCCACGCGCAGCTCGAATTGCGTGTAGCCGCCGTTGTGCGTACCGGCCAACTGGCCGTTGATGAAGATCTTGCTGTCGAAGTACGCCGAATCGACCCGCAGATATATCGGGTATCCGTCCCATTCCTCGTCAGCCTCGAAAGAGCGGGCGTACCAGCCGATGCCCGTGTAGTTGGCGTATTCGTTCAAAACGTCCCAGTTGCCGGGGACGGTGATCGTATCCCAGTCCGACGTGTCCGCGTCGTACCATTTCTGGTTCTCGCCGTCTTTGCCCGGGTCGGTCTTAAACCGCCACGTGCCGCCCAAATCCTGGACGATCTCGCCGTCTTCCGCGTCAAGAAGCGGCATCGGACCCGCGTATGACGGAACGAGCTGCTCGATGGCGGACTCGAGCGCGTCAAGCGCCGCGTTGACGCGTGGCTGCAAGGCGAACCCGTCCGCGGCGACGTCCTTCGCCGCCGCCAAAACCGGCGCAAACGCCTCCCATGATTCCCTGGTGTAGTCGCGCTTGGACAGCTCCGCAGCGCCGTCAGCGGCGGCGATAAGATCCGATTTATCGACCGGGGTATACGGCACGGCTCCGCGGTAAACCGCCACGTTGTCGAAATAGAACGCGCCGTTGAACACGCGGAAACCGATATCGTCGGCGGACGTTATGTTCGTGAGCGCCTGCGGCTCGCCCTGCTGAACGCCGTTTATGTAGAACGCCGCCGTCCCGCCCTCGCCGATTACCGTAAAGTTGAACGCTTCGTAAGCGCCGGCGTTAAGCAGCAGGCTCTCCTCGTTAAGCGGCACGCTGCTCGAGAAGCTGCTCCCGCCGTTGACGCTCTTCAGCAGCTGCGGCTTGCGCGTGCCCTGATTGTCTATGCGGAAATGGTAGAAATTGTTTCCATTTTTTCCAAATACAACGCCCGCCGACCAACCCGTTTGCCCGGATTGCTGCGAATACCGCGACACCATCGCCATA
Source organism: Clostridiales bacterium (assembly GCA_031265685.1). Classification (GTDB taxonomy): domain Bacteria; phylum Bacillota; class Clostridia; order Lachnospirales; family WRAX01; genus JAISCI01. The sequence continues at coordinate 6,909 of JAISCI010000037.1, read as the reverse complement.
TCCGCCGACAGCGTGAACGTTCCGGTGGCCGGCAGCTGCGACCAGTTGGCGAAGACGAGGGAACCTGCGTAAGCGTCCCTGTTGAACGCGTACACATGGTTATCGCCGTTCCGGATCACCTTTTTGTCCGTTTCGTTTGTCTCGAAGCGGTAGGTCTCGCCCTCGAAGTCCTCCCAGAAGATCAGCTTGACGGATTCGACCAGCAGCGCGGCAGCCGCTTCCAGCGCGGTAAGCGCGTCGTTTACGGCGGACTGCTCCGCGTCGTCGTCGGCCAGAACGGCTTCCGCCGCCGCGACTTTCGCGCTGAGCGCGGCGTAGCTTTCGGCTGTGTATTCCGATTCATCCAGAAGTTTCGCCGCCGCGACCGCCGCCGCCAGCGCGGACTTATCCGCCTGGCCCTCTCTAAGCAGCGCGGCTTTCGCGGACGTAAGCGCGACCGCCGCCGCGTCAGCCTGATTCTGGTTGACGAACGGATCCGCGTCCGCCGCGACGGCTGCCGTAAGCGCGGATACGAGCGCGGCCCAGCTGTCGTTGGTATAGTCGCCCTGTTCCGCCGGCGCGGCGGCTATCGCTTCCTCCAGCGCGGACTTGCTGACGGGCGTATATTCGACGGCTCTGTTCCATACCGCGATGTTGTCGTAATACACCGCGGCGTTATAAATATGGAAGCCAATCGCGTCCGAACCCGTCACGTCACTCAGCGTCAGTTCGCCGCCGATCTGAACGCCGTCGATATAGAACCTCGCCGTGCCTTCGACGCCGATTACGCGGTAATCGTGGACGTCGAGCGGGCTTACGCCGTCGGAGACACCGGCCGCGGCGCTTGAAACAATAGTATTGTTCGCGTAAGTATCAGTCGTTTTGAGCGACTGCGCTATGAAAGCCTTCGCCGCGCCGTTTTCCCACTGCGAATCCACGCGGAACGTGTACCCGTTGTTACCGTTGTCGCCGAAGAGCATACCGCCGGAATAACCGGCGTTTGTCGAGCGCGCGGCCATCGCCATGCTCCACGAGAGCGTGAACGTGCCGTCCGCCGGAAGTGTAACAAAGTCCGAATAGACGCGGGATCGGCTGTTTGTTGCGACCGCCGCCTTGTAGTAACTGTTGGCCGCGCCGGAGATCACCTCGTTCGAGCCGCTCAGCGGGAAGCCGTACCTGCCGTCGCCGTCCGCGTCCTCAAAATCCTCAAAATAGAGAAGGCCGTCGGAGACGGGGACGAGCTTAAGCCCGGCGATGTTGCCGCAGCCGTTGCTCGTGGACGTAAACTCGCAATACTCGGTCCCGTCCATGGCGAAATCATACACGCCGACCGGAACCCACACGACTGACCAGACACCGGACGCGCCCGGAGCGTCCCAGCCGGAGCCGGACGCGGCGGCCTTCGCCTTAGCTTCAGTGTCCTTGACGACCGAATACCGCTGGTTGAGATACTTGGTCGTCACACCTGTTAAATCCCCAATGTCGATCCTCAGCGCCGTATCGCCCGCCGACACGCTAGTCGGTCTTACCACGCTGCGCGCGTACAGCGTATACAGCCCGGCGTCGTACGAATCACTGAACGCGTAGCGCAGTTTCTTGTCGGCGACAAGCCTGTAATACGCGTTTTCCCCGCTGGCGGACGACGATTCCCACTCGTTCACGGCTGTCTGGTTGTACGGAATAATAATCGTACTCGGCGCCGCCCTCGCCGTAAACGGGTTAAACACCAGCGGCGACAGCGTCAGCGCCGCCACAAGCGCGGCCGACAATCGTTTCAAAAAGGATTTCAAGCGCTCACTCCTTCCATATTTATACTGTCGTCAAACAAACCGCGGATGGTGAGGACGGCGTGAACGCGCCTAAGGAGCGTTCAAACGCCGGCCAAATCCGGATTATGATATAATTGTACCACTGACGCGCGGCTAATGCTCTAGAAATACGTGCATTTTTTCTGGATTGTTGTGCAAATTTCACACATCATCGGACGGTAAACTGCTGTAAATGTCAAGCGAAAAATCGGCCGCCCAATATAACAGACGGCCTGTTTCGCAGGGTTCTGTTTTCGCAAAACCCAACTGTTCCAAGTCCAAACTGCCGCATACGCGTCAATAACGCGCACCGCGTTGTCTTCAGCCACATAATCGTCAACATTTTCTGGCGGCAACGCGGTTTGATTACGACTTTTTCGATTTTATTACACCGCTTTTTGGACGATTTTACAAGGCTTTTGACCAGGCTCTGAGGAGCGGCCTGAGCGGCTGCGGGCAACAGCAAGCTTATTCTATGACACTTCTCCTGCCTTGCCAACCGTAAGCGTTCAAAAAGAACACCAAACATCTTTATGCATAATGACAACTTTTTTCTCTCTCCGACAAACGAAAAAACGTTCCATGTGTACAATGAATCACCGCACACATGGAACATTTTTATATACAACAAGAATCCGGTTTCACGGTACAAGTGGAATCTAAATAACGCTAATAGTCAACACAAATAATTGACCATCAATAATTCCGAACGATCAACTCCTTATAATTTTCCGTGCCATCATACCGATTCGACAGATTGTTTTGCCGCGAGACAGGCGCAATATTATGAGCGCCAGCTCCGCGCCGCCTTTCTTGTAGATGCACGCTCCTTGTCTAGCGACCCCCAGATACCGCAAGTCACAATAAAGTATATTCGCAGGCGGCGGCGTCCAAGGCAGAACCTGACCACATCTTGAAAGTTGGAGCGTTTGTCGTCATAGACTTTCACCACGCGGGCGTTATCAAGCCCCAGCGCGTCCACTTCGCCCGCGAACGCGCCCGCGTCGTCGTACCAAAACACGATGTTACGCACCGCGCCTTGTTTAGGCGGCTCCGGGAACAGCTTGTCAAGCCGCTGTTTTACTATCGTCAGGTTTATAGCTGCCCCCTAAATCTTCGTCAGTAAATCCATTGTCCGCTTGCCGGCGCTAAGCGTGACCTCCACGCCTTGAAACTTCGCGTAGTTGACGCTCACGCCGTCGTCCAAGTCCAGCTCTATGTTTTGCAAAGCCAAATGCGCAATAACCGCGTTACTCTCGGCACTCGGCGATTTTCTTTTTCAAGATTTCCATTCGCTTTTGCCCCGCCGCCTTGTCACACGCCGTGGTTTCGGGCATGGCCTCGGCGGCGGCAATGCGCTTGATTTCGTCCTCGTACATGCGCTGCTGCGGGTGCAGATACTCCGTGCGGACGCGCCCAACCGTGTATTTATCATAGCGGTTCAGGTAAATCGGCACCTTGAACCCGCCCTGCTTGCCCGAATCGAACTGCCAGTAAATCGACTTCTTATGGTAAATCTTGACGTGGTCTTTATAGAAATCGCCCCGAAGTACCGCCGAATCTTGTCGCGGGCGAAACCGTCCTTGTCGGGGTAGAGCGTGTCGGCGATAAACGCCAGGTTGTCCTCAAGCGTCGCCTCACCGTAGACCGTCCGTACGAACGCCACGAACCGCACAATTATGTCGTCGTCGAAGTAGTCGATGGTGTCGTTAACGTCGCTTGCAACGTCGTCTTTGTAACCGGGCGTTACGCCACTTTTCGCTTTCTCGGCGTAATGATGAGGATTGGTCTGCTTGTCCACAATGTCAAGAAGCGCGAAGTATAGAACTCGGTTCGACACTTCGCACTTCTTCTTTTTATCCCAGTCCCGCTTGTTGCCGCAAAGCAACGCAAAAAACGTCCCAAAACATAAATGCGACATAAAACCGTCCCCTTGGTTTTAACAAATTAACTATCCGAGACAAGCTTACGACTTGTCCAAGTTATCCGACCTGTTAGCCCCGTTGACGCCCTATATAACCGATAGTGTTATGCCTTTATAAAGAAAATCACAGGGGCATTTTTATATCCCCACGAAAAGGAGACTTGCTCATGACCACTTGCTATCGCTCATGTTCACCAACTAAAAGTAGGCTCCACCCACGGAACCCGACCTCCGTCTTTCGACGATGCGTCAAGTCGTGCAGTTGCACCGCGCCTTCCGCGACGTGTACAAGATCAATCTCCCAACCCCGGTGTATATACGCGCCAACCGTAGCGCGGGGCAAAGGTCAGCGTTAAGCGAACAATAACCATATTTTATATTAATGTACACCCAAGTTCGTGGATTGTCAATACCTAAAATTCATTTTCGCGAAAAAATATTTTCAGTGATGAACACAACGGCTGCTAAGCTGCCATGTCGCTTCACGAAAGCGCCGCCGGCTATGACCACAGGCGTGCTGGCGGCGGTAAACCGGCATGTGAGCACACTGTTCTATCTTGATCCGCCAATGTAAAAATACTTGCGCGCCTCGAGTTATTTGAAACGCGACGCAATCTAAACCTTGACGGAGAGTCCGAAACGGTATTAGGCGGACATTAACGCGTTTGCCGTGTCTTTCGCCGCAATTTCTCCTTGACAAATTCCAGCGCGTAATATATACTCATTTAGTCGCGTCGAATCGGCGCGGCTTTTGGGTGTCCACTTAAAACTCGTTAGCCCCGGGTTTTGAAGATACAGCAATAAAGAATTTTGGGAGGTAAACGCAAGTGAGGACGACATTTATCGCGAAACCCGCCGAAATCGAGAGGAAATGGTACGTCGTTGACGCCGAGGGGCAGACGCTCGGGCGCTTCGCTACGGAGATCGCGAAGATCCTTCGCGGCAAGAACAAGCCGATCTTCACGCCTCACGTCGATACCGGCGATTTCGTTATCGTCGTAAACGCCGAGAAGATCAAGGTGACCGGCAATAAGCTTGATTCAAAGATTTATCGCCACCATTCCGGTTACGTGTCCGGTCTTAAGGAAATCACCCTGCGGTCGCTTCTCGCGAAGAAGCCGACCGAAGCCGTCCGTCACGCGGTCAAGGGAATGCTTCCCAAGAACGCGCTGGGCCGCCAAACGTTCCGCAAGCTGAAGGTTTACGCCGGGCCGGAACACAAGCACCACGCCCAGAAACCCGAAGCCGTCGAGATCAAATACTAAGGGGAGGGAACCGGAATGTCAGCGGCAACTTATTACGGAACAGGCCGGCGGAAGAGTTCCGTCGCCAGAGTATACCTGGTCCCCGGCAAAGGCCGGATATCCGTCAACAAGCGCGACGCGGACGAGTATTTCGGCACGGACACGCTGAAGCGCGTCATACTGCAGCCGCTTGAGCTGACCAGCATGGCCGGGCGCTTCGATATACTTGTCAACGTGCGGGGAGGCGGCGTGACCGGCCAAGCCGGGGCGATCCGTCACGGCATATCCCGCGCGCTGATTGAGGCCGACGCCGACTTCCGTCTCGGACTCAAGAACGCGGGCTGCCTGACGCGCGACCCGCGCATGAAGGAGCGCAAGAAGTACGGTCTGAAAGGCGCGAGACGCGCTCCGCAGTTCTCCAAGCGTTAAGAAGATGGCTTCCGTTTGTCTAAGCGACAGCTTAGATAAACGGAAACGTCGGTTAAGAAGATGGCTTGATGAATTTTGCGTGATGGAATTTCGCGTGGTTCAAGCGAAATTCGTCCAAGCAAAATTCAGATGTTGTAAGTAAAAACTATTGATTACCCCCACAATCCCTTGATTTACAGGGGTATTCGCAGGATTTCAGATTGATTTTACTACCGTTTTACTACTACGGACAGAACTTTGATATGTTCGTGAAATCCTCGTGAATAAATAAGCCAAACCCGAACGCCCACGGCGCGTTCCCATAACGGGACGCGTTGCGGGCGTTTTTCGTTTGCCCGAAACTCAAACCGGAGGGATTTCACAATGAAACGCTATGAGAACGAAACGCCATTCACGCGGCGCTTCGACAAATTCGAGTATTTATTCCGAAAACGGAATAAATACTCAAACTTGTCGTAAACGTGCGTGTTCGGCGTTCCGTGCGCGTATTTCATCAGTCAGCCCTCCGATTTTTAATAGTTTTTCAGGACGCAAAAAGAGCGGCTCGCCCTCCCGCAATGGGGAGAGTGAGCCGCCCTAAGTTCGTTGCTATTTTAGCTTTTCCCGAATCGGGAAAAGCTCTTTGCCCGCTTCAAGCAGCGCAAATAAAAACCGCCCTCCGTCGGCGCCTTGTGCGCGAGGGAGAGCGGTTTTTATTCAATCTGCGTCAGTATTTGACGATTATTTTGATGTCCGAGAGGTCGTAGCGGACGTATTTCAGTATGCAGCCCACCATAATATGGAACATTGTCTCGGTGCCGTACTGCATTTCGACGTAGATTTCCTCGTCCACTTTCATTGGCCGCCGCATACCGTCCGGCTTGTCGGATATAAACAACCGAACCTTGCCCGACACCTTGTTCCGCAAATACATCAAATCCTCGTGTGATTGCGGGTTTTGGTTGACGCGCTCGTAAATCAGCCGATACACGTCCGTCCATTTCTTGACCGTTATCGTTTCGCCGCCAAATACGACTGCGGCGGGCTTTTTGCCGATAAAATAGTTGGCGGGCGCGTTTTTCAGCGGAAACACGCAATCGTTCATACCCTCGCCCCCTCTTGCCGAGCCGCTTTCCAATCGCGGAGTAGCCCGATTATCACCGTTTCGATTTGCTTCATTGAGTAATCGGGCGGGAAATACCGTCTGAACCGCGCCGAGCCACGTTCTTCTCCCTGCGGCGGCTTCTTGTACTCCGCGAGCATACTGTCGATTAGCTCAATCGTCAGCGTTCCCGCCTGTTTCAGCTTTTTCAAGCGGACAGACTGCGAGAGCGACGGTTTGCAGTCGTATTTTGCCATACAATCAATGATGACCGCCTGTTCCGTTCGCGAGAGGTGAGAAAGCTCCACCGCCGCGTTTGTATTTCTTACTCGAAAAATCGGCATGGCAATATAATTGAAATCGGCCACCCCATTTTTAAAGTTCGCTTAAATTCGCGCTTTGTTATGGGGGTGGCCGATTTTTCAATTATATTGGGTGGCCGAT
>JAISCI010000027.1 GCA_031265685.1 Clostridiales bacterium | reverse complement strand
TCTTGCAAAGCCTCGTTATAGCCCTTGGGGCCGGCCTCGGCGTGTGGGGCATCATTAACCTCTTGGAGGGTTACGGGAACGATAATCCCGGTGCGAAAAGCCAAGGAATGAAGCAGTTGATGGCGGGGGGCGGTGTCTGTTTGATCGGTTTTTCGCTCATCCCCCTGCTGGCCAACCTGTTTTCGTAATGTAAACCGACAATAGTTAATGACATTTTACAATAATTATTGTCGGTTACAATAGTTAATGACATTTTACAATAGTTGTTGCCCGTAAATTCTTTGCGTAACCGTCGTCACAAAACAGCAAACGCCTTGTATAACCGCATTCAGCGTTTTGGAACGGCGGTTCATGGCAATAACTATTGTCACAAAAGGCGTCCGAAACCGGGCTTCAGTGTCAATATTTATTGTCGGTATACGCTAAGGAGCGGCAGCGAGAGAAGATTGTAGTCGTCCGCCCGCCCTGCCCGAGCAGGAGGTGCAACAGCGGCGGGTGGGATTGCGGCAAGGTCGTCAACTATAAAGTCAGGATGAAGGCCGCCGGTTTTACTGGCAGACGGCAATCGACGCGTATGCGCGGCTCCGGCGTTTTTCATTTTCCTCTTGCGCTCACGCCGGATGTATGCTATCATATTGTTTTGGTACACCCCGCGCCAGCGGAGCTTTACCGGCGCGGATCCTTGCTCTCCCGAGCGGAGGGCCAAAGCCCAGAAGGAGGTGCGATATGCACAAGTATGAATTGGCCGTCGTCCTGAGTCCGACGCTGGAGGACGACGCTCGTCAGGCCGAATTCGAGGTCGTTACCGGAATGATCGAAAAGTTCGGCGGCGCGATCGAAAAGGTGGACGATTGGGGCAAGCGGCGCCTTGCCTACGAAATCAAGAAAGTCACCGAAGGTTACTACAGTTTCGTCAAGTTTTCCGCCCCGCCTGAAACGGCGGCTGAGATCGAAAGCCGTATTCGTCTTCGCGAGAATGTCCTGCGGTATCTCATCGTGCGCGAGGACGAGTGACCGCATGAATTTTCGCGGGTACGAAGTTTGCATCGCATTATCGCGTGAACCAAGCGATAATGCTTCGATTCACGCAAACTTCTGTCAGGCGAAAATTACCTTATGAATTTTCGCGGGTTCAGGCGAAAATTACCTTAGCAAAGGAGGGCGCGTTATGAATAAGGTTATTTTGCTCGGGCGTCTGACCCGGGACCCTGAAATTCGCTATACCCAGTCGAGCGAGCCGATGGCCATCGCGAGATACGCGCTTGCCGTCAACCGGCGCTCCCGGCGGGAAGGGCAGCCCGACGCGGATTTTATCAACTGCACCGCGTTCGGCAGGGCGGCCGAGTTTACCGAGAAATATTTCAAAAAGGGTATGCTGGTGTGCGTGTCCGGTCGGCTGCAGATTCAGTCGTATGAGAAAAACGGCGCGCGCCAGTACTATACTGACGTTATTATCGAGGAGCAGGACTTCGCCGAGAGCAAGTCCAGCTTCCAGTCGCGGCACAGCTCCGCGCCGGACGACGTAGCATGGCACGGCGCGACTGCGTCCGATTCCGCTCCGAAGAGCGGTCCGTCCCCCGCGGCGAACGCTTCGGACGACGACTTTTTCACGATAGATCAGAGCTTGGACGATGAGGAACTGCCATTTTAGCGGATAAAAGGAGGGAACCGACCCGATGATTAATAAAAAACGCGGACGCCGCAAAAAGCGCGTATGCGCGTTCTGCGTCGAGAAGATCGAGCGCGTGGATTATAAAGACGTTCCGCGTCTCCGCAAATTTATATCCGAGCGCGGGAAGATCCTGCCGCGCCGCGTTACGGGTAACTGCGCGAAGCATCAGCGCAAGCTGACGACGTCGATTAAGCGCTCGCGTCACGTGGCGCTTCTGCCCTACACCCAGGATTGACGATTTGACGGCCGCCTTCGCGCGGTCGTTTGCGTATGATACTATTATCAACGGAGGCTGCCGATGATGAAAGCGCCGCGTTGGACGCTCGTCCCGCTCGCCGCCGTTTGCGCCGTGTACGCGCTGACCGACGTTTCCATTTGTCTAAGCTGTCGCTTGGACAAATGAAAGCCATCTTCTTGACCGACGTTTTCATTTGTCTCAGCTGTCGCTTGGACAAATGAAAGCCATCTTCTTGATGTTTACCGACACAAATTCCGTAAGAACCGGCGTGCTGGCGGTTATGGACGGACGCGGCGCGGCATGGAGAGTTATTCCGAGGTCAGCGAATGGGATAACAATATCACGCGTCTGTTCGTCTGGCACAACTTTTCGGATGGCGTGATGTGGGTGGTATACAGCCAACGCGGCTATGACTCATCGGGCGTTCTTGCCGCCGGAAGCCGTAACGTCATGTCCAAGTGGACTATCCGCAAAGAAAACGGCGAGTGGGAGATCGTGAAGATCGAGGAAGCGCCGTAGCGTATAAAGGAGTATTATGGAAATGAATGAGGACATAATAGCCCGCGCGAGCGGGATTATCTCGCGGAACATCGGTGATAGCGGCTACTGCGCCCTGGCGCTGATCGACGGCGACGGTTATCCGCACGCGTCCACAATCAGCCCGGCCAAAACGAGCGGAATCCGCGTGATCCATTTCTGCACGGGTTTCGGCGCGCGGACGGCGAAAATCGGGGATCGCGCTAAAGCCAGCGTTTGTTTTAACTCGCCGGAATACAACGTCACTCTCGACGGCACGATCGAGATTGTGACCGACCCGGCCGTAAAACGCGATGCGTGGTACGACGCGATGTCCGCGCATTTTTCCGGACCGGAGGATCCGGGCTACTGCGTACTCCGGTTCACGACGGAGCGTTACAGCCTGTTTGTTGACTTAAAAGAGGCGCGGGGAACCATATGAGGATCAGAAAGAAGCCTTGGGAAGCCGAGGAATTGGAACGCGCCGCGGGCGGCATACTAATAGAGAATCCCGCGGCGCTGCGTGGTCGGTGGGCGGAGTATTTCGGCGGAAGCGGTCCTATCCATATCGAGATAGGCTGCGGCAAGGGCCGCTTCATCGTCGCTCACGCCGAGCGCTTCCCGGGCGTCAATTACATCGCGGTGGAGAAAGAGGCGCGCGTATGCGTCATGGCGCTGAAGCTGGCGCGCATCGCCGGGGATCCGCCGAATCTGCGGTTTATAATCGGCGACGCGCGGGATTTGGCGGAATTTTTCGCTCCGGGCGAGCTGTCGCGGATATACCTCAACTTCCCGGATCCGTGGGACCGCCGCAAGAAATGGACGCCGCGCCGCCTGACGCATTCGAGTTTTCTGGCGCTGTACGAGCGGATATGCCCCGACTGCGAATTGTTTCTCAAGACGGACAACCGGATATTGTTCGATTTCTCCGTGTCGGAGCTTGAGAAGCGCGGCTGGAGTATAACGTCGCTGACGCGCGATTTGGCGCAGTCGGGGTGCGAGAGCGACGTGATCACGGAATACGAGGAGAAATTTCTTGCCGTCGGACAGCCGATCCGCCGGCTGGAAGCCGGATTCGGAAAGGGGAACGCTATGCCGATACCTGAAGGTGATTCGCGCCTGGGAAGTTTGCATGATTCGCGCAAACTTCTGCGCGAATCCGTTATGGAATGGGATCTGCGCGACTTTTACGAGGGGCTGGACGATCCGGCGCTCGCGCGGGACATGGATGACTTCCGCCGTTACGCCGCCGAGTACGCCGCGTTCGCGGATTCTCCCGGTCAGCCCGCCGAAGCGCTCGCGCGGTACGTCGAACTGTCGAACCGCTATGAGCGGTTCGAGCGGATCAAGCTCTACTGCCGGCTGGTTCAGTCCGCCGGCGAATTTTCGCAGGTTCAGGCGAAAATTACCGACGCGGGCGACGAGCGCGCCCGTAAACAAGAAGCGGTCTTTGACGGGATCAACGCGGGGCTGGCCGCGCCGGAGGCCGCCGCGAGACGCTATATAGCCGCCATCCCGGATCTCGGCGGGCTGATCGCGTCAAACGGGACGCTTGCCGAGCACGAGTTTTTTCTGCGCGAAGCCGCCGCGAAAGGCGCCTACGCGCTGGGCGGTCGCGAGGAGGAGCTTGCCGCCAGGCTTACCACGCACGGGGCGGCGGCGTTCGGCAGTCTCAAGGAACGGCTGTTCGCGACGCTGACGGGCGGCGTCACGATAGGCGGCGAGACGCGGACGATGCCGATGAACTCGATACGCCTGCTGTCGAGTTCGTCTGATCCGAATATCCGCGAGGCCGGTTTTAACGCGGAGCTGGCCGCATGCCCTCAAATAGCGGAGACGGCGGCGGCGGCGCTGTTCGGCGTCAAGGGCGCGAGCGTCGCTCTGGCGAAGGCGCGCGGGTTCGAGTCTCTGCTGGATGAGACGCTGTTCAAATCAAGGCTCGAGCGCGGCACGCTCGAATCGCTGCTGGCGGAGATACGGAAGCGTCTGCCGATGTTCCGGCGTTACTTCCGTGCGAAGGCGAAACGGCTCGGATACGGCGGCGGTCTGAAATTCCGCGACTTGTTCGCGCCCGTCGCCGGCGACAGGAGGTATACTTACGGCGACGCCTGTGATTTAGTAGAGAAGTGTTTCGCGAGATACAGCGCGAAGATGGCGGCTTTCGCGCGTCGGGCGTATGACTCGCGCTGGGTGGACGCCGCGCCTAGAGCGGGCAAACGCGGCGGAGCCTTCTGCGAGAACATCCACGCGCTGGGCCAGAGCCGTATCCTCATGACGTTCGACGGCTCTTTCGACGACGTGCTGACGCTTGCCCACGAGACCGGCCACGCCTACCACGGCGACTGCCTTGCGGCGGAGACATACGCAAACAGCGGCTACACAATGCCGATCGCCGAAACCGCGTCCACGCTGTGCGAAACGATCGTCTGCCGCGCCGCCGCCCTGTCTGATGAAGAAGATCTGGCGCTGACTGCGCTGGAGTGCGAGCTGTCCGGGGCGGGTCAGGTTATCGTCGATATTTACTCGCGCTTCCTCTTCGAGGACGCCGTAGTAAAAGCGGCGGAGGACGGTCCGCTCTCCGTGGCGGAGCTGAACGCGCTGATGGTAAAATGCCAGCGTGAAGCCTACGGCGACGGTCTGGCGGAGGGTTCGGAGCATCCGTATATGTGGGTCGTCAAGCCGCATTACTACGATGAGTACACGCATTATTACAATTTTCCGTATGCCTATGGGCTGCTCTTCGCGAAAGGATTATTCGCGCTCTGGGAATCGGAAGGGGAAGGCTTCGCGGACAAATACGAAAAGCTTCTTGGCGTCACAGGAAAAACGACGCTGGAAGACGCGGCGGCTTCCGTGGGGATTGACGTGCGCGGACGGGAGTTTTGGGCGCGGGCCATGGATTCTATCGAGAAAGATATCGCGAGGTTCGGGAAGATGGTTTGACGACAGGGCCGCCCTTGGGCGCGGCCCTGTTTGTACCCGTAAGATCAGTAAGAGTCTTGGTGTTCCGGTATATATGCGGAACCGCGCTTGGTAAACGGCTGACGCCACAATTGTTCTGATTTTAATATCAAGCGAAAATCCGCCGCCCCTGTATGCCGCCGAAGCTTTTCCTACCTATCTCTAATGGATTCTAATGGAGCGCGCCGGCGTTCAAATGTCGTCCTTAAACCGCCGCCGGAACTCCGTCGGCGAGATGTCCATCAGCTGGCCGAACACGCGCGAGAAGTAGTTCGGGTCGTAGTACCCGACGAGCGCCGCGATCTCGTTGATCGATTTGTCGCTCTCCAGCAGGTACGTCTTACTGATCTCGAGCCGGATCTTGTTGACATAGGTGTTCAGGCTCACCCCGACGCGCGTCTTGAATACGTGGCTCAGCTGCGACACGCTGCAGTGGCAGAACCGCGCGACGTCCGACGCGTTCAGCTTCTTATTGTAATTGCGTCGGATATACTCTATGGAGTGCGCGACGATGCTGTCTTCCGTCGATTTCATGTGGAGCGACACGTTTTTCAGAGTGGCGTCGTCGTGCGCGTCCTTGAAATAGCGGTAGCTGTTTCCGAGATACTCCGCGATCAGGCGCATATTGACCAGCAGCTCGGCGACGTTCATAGTCGCGGGGCTGATGTGAGCGTGGTACAGCCTCAGCGCCTCATCCTCGTCCAGATGACCGGGATCGTGCCGGCAGCAGTTTATCACGCGTTTTTCCGCTTTTTCTTCGTCGGTGACGAAGAAGCCCGCGTTGATCGAACCCAGCAGAAGATCGTCGTACCAGATCGGGATCAAATACTCGCATAAGCCGGCGTGGCACATTCCAAAGGACACATCCTTGGTTTGGATAGATTTGTCCCGTATTTTTTTGATGAGCGATAAGCACACGCCGTAACGGTCTATGGACGATTTAATATACATGCAGAACGGATTGGTGTGCCCAAGGAACTGCTGGACCGCCTCGTCCAATTCCTTGTTAATCGGTATAAAGCCGGTAAAATCCTTCAGGCATATGTGGACATTGTGATTATTTCTGATATATATAAAATATTCAGCGATGTTTTGGTAATGATTCACGCGCGCAGCCCCCGCAGACTTGTTTAATTATTTAATTTAATTATATCATTGCAAAATATCTTGTCAACAATTCACACCCCGGAAAACGAAATTGTGCATTATAATCCAGAAACCCTGCATATTTTTCAAGGCAATGTTTTGCGCGATGTGATATACTAACGAAGTAGTCAGGCAACAGAGGACATCAATAGGGAGGAATCACTTTTATGAAACGCAAACTTATGGCCGCGCTCAGCGCGACGCTTGTCGCGGCGATGTTCGCCGCTTGTTCCGGCAACCCGGCGGCGACCGACGCCCCAACCAATCCGCCCGCCGATAATCCCGTCGCGACGACCGACAATACTGTTACGCCGACGGAAGACACCTCGGCGGACGACACGCCGGTTGGCGGCGGCACCATTGTTTGGGGCGGCTGGTCCGGTGAGGAGGAAGGCTCCAAGGCTATCTTCCAGGAAATGCGCGACGGATTCGCCGCCGAAACCGGAACAACTGTCGATTGGGTCGGATGGCCTTGGGCGGACGTCGCCCAGCAGTTGCTCATCCGCACACAGGGCGGCGAGCAGCTTGACCTCGCGCAAGTTGACATATCCATCTTCGCGACGCTTTCCGGCGCCGGTATCCTTGCCGACCTTAACGACGTAATCGGCGCCGATTACCTGTCGGCAAACTTCGACGCATCGTCGCTGGCCGTCGGCAACCGTGACGGCAAACAGCTCGCTATGCCGTGGAGCATGGCCTCTATCACGATGGTTTACAATCCGGAGATACTTAAAGCCGCCGGTTGGGACGAGCCGCCGACGACAATCGCCGATTTCGAGCAGTGCCTTGCCGACGTCCAGGAGTACAACGCGGACATAATCCCCTACGCCGTTTCCACTAAGGACGCGACCGCCGCCGGCGACCTCGCCCCGTGGCTGTGGACGTTCGGCGCGTCGCTTTTCAACGAGGACGGTTCCGTCGCCGTTGACAGCGAGAACGCCGTGAAATGTCTTGACTGGTACAAGTCTCTCCTTGACAAGAACTATGTCCGCATGGACGTCGGCCGCTTCGAGGCGCGCCAGATGTTCGCTCAGGGCTTGGTCGCGTTCTATGACGACGCGGTCGTCGCCAAGGGCACCGCCGTTTCCAACGGCGTAGATCCAGCTCTTGTCAGCGACGTCTGCTCCGCCATGCCGCGCCCCGTGCTGAGCGCGGGAGACCAGCCGCAGTCCGTTATGTGGGGCCATATGCTGGTAGCGTTCGAGTCTTCCGAGAATAAAGCCGCCGCCGGCGAATTCGCCAAGTACTTGGTCAGCGACGCCGTAGCGCCGAAATACTTTGAGAATAACGGTATGCCGCCGACTCTTAAGTCGATCGTGTCCAGTCCCGAGGTGCAGAACGACTCGTTCGCCAAGGGCTTCCTCAAGGCGACCGAAACCGCCCGCCTTGAGGAAACGGCGCTGATGGCAAGCGGCGCCGCCGTCAAGACAGTCATGACGGAAGAGCTGCAGGCCGTCCTTCTGGGTGAGAAGACCAGCCAGCAGGCCGCAAGCGACGCCGCCGCGCGTATCGCCTCCGAGCTTTAATTAACCCTCGCCCCGCCGTCGTTTGGCGGCGGGGCGGTTCAGGCTTAACCGATGTTCGATGTCGTCTTAGACGACATAAAGCCATCTTCTTCATCATCATAACTCCTTCCTCGAAAGCCGCCCCGCATGGATTTTCGTGTTAGAGGGCGGGGCGGCTCGTCTTGGGTAGTTTGGAGGGAAACCTATGACTCGCGTGAAAAGTCTTTCAGACAAGCAGATGGGCGTTCTGCTGATTCTGCCGGGTTTGTGCGTGTTTTTGGCGATTATCCTGTATCCGTTCGTCAATTCGATTATAATGAGTTTCACGGATCGGACGCTCCTTTCGCCGGAGTATAGTTTTGTGGCCTTTAAGAATTACATAAACGTATTCAAGGATCCCTATTTTCTTGAGACAATCAAAACGACGCTTGTGTTTGTCGTCTTTTCGACCGCCGTGCCGTTCGCGCTGGGGCTTATATGGGCGATCGTGCTGAATCAGGGTTTCCGCGGGTCTGAGTTCCTGCGCGGCGTAACGCTGGTCAACTGGATCATCCCGGGCGCGGCTATCGGTTTTTTGTGGATGTGGATCTTCAACGGCGAGTTCGGAATACTCAACAGCGTGTTGAAAAGCCTCGGCCTGATTGACAGAAACGTCGCGTGGATGGGGCAGAAATCGACCGCGCTTATTGTCGTTATTATCGCGCGCAGCTGGCAGATGCTGCCGTGGTATATGGCGTTTCTTCTCGGGGGTTTGCAGGGCGTTCCCTTCGATCAGATTGAGGCCGCGCGCATCGACGGCGCCAGCAACTGGCAGACGTTCACGAAAATCGTCCTGCCATCCATGAGCGGGATCATCTTCGTCATTGTGGCGCTCGGCGCGATAGGTAATCTGCAGCACTTCGATCTGCCTTGGGTTATGGCGGAAGGCGGACCCGCCCGCGCGACGACGACTCTGTCCATCGACGTGTACCGGACGGCGTTCAAAAACTGGAACATGGGCAAAGCCGCCACGATAGGCACGATATGGGCGGTGCTGCTGGGTGTGTTCAGCTTCCTGTACCTGCGGCAGGTTAAAGATGTGGATTAAGACTGTTTCGGGTTGAACGGCGGCATTTGTTTTTAAGAGCGGTAGCGTGTTCGCGCGGCTCTGAAGTTTGCTTGGATGAATTTTGCGTGATTCAAGCAAAATTCTGTCACGCAAGCCTCTTGGGCGCGGATCTTACAAAACAAATGTTGATCTTAATTCTGGAATAGTATTAGTCCGGCGACCGATTATGAGAGGCTGATCATATGTTTCAGAAAACGGTTTCGTTTAGAATCTTCATTATAATATCGGCGGTTTTGATCGCGTTCTTCGTGTTCTTCCCGCTTTTGTGGATGATCAACACGGGGCTTAAGCCGTCCGACAAGACGTTTGAGCCGTATTTCTTCTTCGGCCCGCTGACGTTTCAAAACTTTATAAATATCCTGACGAACGTCAAGATCCTCGTCTATCTGCGCAACAGCCTGTTTGTGTCGTTCGCGAGCAGTTTCTTCGCGACGCTTGTGTCGTCGCTGGCGGCGTACAGCTTCTCGAAATTCCGCTACCGCGGGCGCAGATTCACGATGACGCTGTTTATGATGAGCCAGGCGTTTCCGCAGGCTATTCTGCTTATTTCCATATATGTGATGATGAGCAGGCTCGGTTTGCTTGGAAGTTACTGGGCGTTGCTTCTGAGTTATATCACGTTCACGCTGCCGGTCGGCACATGGACGCTGAAAAGCTATTTCGACGCGATCCCCAACGAGTTGATCGAATCGGCGAAGATTGACGGCGCTGGGCATTTCCGAACAATGTTCCAGATTGTGTTCCCTCTTGTCGTGCCAGGTATGGTGTCTATTGCTATTTATGGATTTGTATGGAGCTGGAATGATCTGCTTTACTCGCTGACCCTAGTCACCGAAGCGTCCAAACGAACGCTCGCGCCTGGGCTTGTTATGACGTTTATGGGCGAGTTCACCACAAACTGGGGCAACATGATGGCGGCGTCGGTGCTGGTTTCTATCCCTGTGACGCTTATATTCATATTTTTGCAGCGTTACTTTATCCAAGGGCTTACGTCCGGGGCGGTGAAAGGCTGACACTGTTTCAGGTGGGACGAGGCGGGATTTCCGTGCAGACGTTTATTCGTGATTGTCCAGACAACGTGCACAATAATCAAGAAAATCTGCACGTTTTTCTCTTGATAGGCGCCGAAATCCGTCTTATAATTGAAACACGCGACAGATCCGAGGGGGATTACGCTTGGAAACAGTAAAAACAGATATAACGGTCGTCGGAGGAGGCTTGGCGGGAGTTTGCGCCGCCATTCAGGCGGCGCGCATGGGCAAAACCGTCGCGCTCGTCCACGAGCGCCCGATGCTCGGCGGCAATTCTTCGAGCGAGGTGCGCGTGTGGACGCGCGGCGCGAACGGCGGCGGCAGTCTGTACGGCGAGGAAATGGGCATTCTTGGAGAGATAAAACTACGCAACGTCTATTCAAATCCCGAAGGCAACGTGGTGTTTTGGGACGACAACGTGCTTGACACGGTGCTGGGGGAGAGAAATATCCGTTTGTTTCTCAACACAGCCGTTACCGGCGTCACAATGGACGGCGTTTACGTTAAGGCCGCGACAGGGTTCATGCTGGGCAGCGAGCGCCAGTTCACGTTCGAGTCCGATTATTATATCGACGTGACGGGCGACGGGTCCGTCGCGGCGGCGGCTGGAGTTAAGTTTACGGTCGGCGCGGAAGCGGCCTCGCTGTACGGCGAGCGGCTTGCCCCTGAAACGCCGTCGGAAACGACGTTCGGCAGCTCGATCCTTATCTACACAAGACGCGAGGATCACGCCGTCAGGTATGTCCCGCCGGCGTTCGCGCTTTCCATGGAAACCGTCGGCGGGATCGTCAACAAGGGCGGGCGCGTCGTCGATGAAAATCAGACCGGCGGCGACTATTGGTGGATTGAGTACGGCGGTTTGGCCGACACCATCGCCGATAGCCAGGACATCAATCTTGAGTTGCGCCGTCTTGTTCATGGTATTTGGAACTACATAAAAAACAGCGGTAAATACGACGCCGATAACCTGACGCTGGAATGGATAGGCGCGTTCGGAGGCAAGCGGGAAAGACGCCGTATGCTGGCCGACTATATGCTGAACGAGCGCGATGTCGTGGAGGCGCGCTCGTTTGACGACAACGCGTTCTACGGCGGCTGGTTCATGGATTTCCATCCGTCCGAGGGGTTCGAGACCGAGGCGGAAAATTGTATCCAAATCCCGGTGCGGGCGTACCCGATACCATTCCGGACGCTGTTCTCCAGCGAGCGTCCGAACGTCTTGTTCGCGGGGCGGATTATCGGCGTGTCTCACGTGGCGTTCTCATCCACGCGCATTACGGACACCTGCGCCGGAAGCGGTCAGGCTGCGGGCGCTCTGGCGGCTTACTGCGCTACGACGGGCAAAAGCCCCGCGCGGTCTGTCGCGGAAGACGTTCTGTATATCCAGAAGCGCCTTGCCAAGGACGACGCGTTTATAATGCAAACGGACGTTCGCGACGAGGCTGATCTGGCGCTGTCCGCCGCGGTCAGCGCGTCAAGTACGCTTAGCTCGTTCGCCGGAGAGCCGGCGGGCGCGGAGCCGCTTAACGCGAGCGCGTTCGTGTGTTTTCCCGCGCTTTCGGGCGATAGGCCGAAATCGTTTACGCTGTACGCTAACGCGCAAGTTCCCGCGCGGATTTCCGTCAAGCTGCACAAATCGGCGTTTCCGTCGCGCCGCGTCCTCGGCGAGCTGATCACCGAACAGACGTTTGAACTTTGCGCGGGCGATAAACAGCCGTTTACCCTGACGTTGCCGCCGCAAAAGTCCGATGCGTTCATCGTCGCGTCGCTGGATCCGGCGGCGGGAGTTTCCATTTGCGCCGCTAAGTACGCCCCGGTCGGTTTCCTGATGGGTATGCGAGAATCCCCCGAATATTCTTACCCGTTGTTCGATTACGACATGTCCGGACTTTACGCGCCGGAGAACGTTATAAACGGAGTCAGCCGGCCTTTCGGTAAGCCCAACATCTGGGTATCCGATTCGGAACCCGCGCCCTATCTGCAGCTCGAGTGGGACTGCGAGAAAACGGTTTCGCAAGTGCGTCTGACGCTGAACCCCAACCTGACCCGCGAGATACCTAGCCTTCGCTACACCGCGTCTAACGGACACCACTACATGGCGTATAATCGGGGGCGGTTGTCCGGGCGACTCGAGAAGGATTTCGCCATATGGTACCGGCGCGGCGGCGAGTGGATCGAAGCCGCGCGAATTTCCGATAACTGGCGGCGGCTCTGTGTCGTCGATCTTCCAAAACCTGTCACGACCGACGCGTTGCGAATAGTCTTCGCGAGGAGTGACGGCAAGCGCGCCCAAGCGTTCGAGATTCGGGTGTATTAATTAATCGGGAAATAAAATAGATGGCGCCGAGCGCCGTTTATTTTATTTCTTATTTTGATATTTCCATAAAATCAAGGCGTTTTTCTCCGGAAGCCCTTATCAGGAAAGAAAGTTATCGGGAAAAGATTACAAAACATTAATAATGGTGGAATTAGCGTAAAAAAATCCTGATAACATTCATCGATAAATGGTTATAATTTTATAGGCAGGTTAAAACCTGACTATAAAATGAAAGCGGTGGTTGTAATGGAACAGATCAGCGAAGGTGTGTCGAGGGCGATTGAGGCTATATCCGAACGAGGGTATGGCATATCAACGCAGAGAACGAGAAGATTTTCTTTTCAGCTAATTTTGAGATTGCATGAGCAACATGGTGTAGAGAATTATGATGAGGAGCTCGTTTCAGACTATTTGGCTGAATGCGAAATACGGTTTCGGCGCGGCGAAATTGCTTGGGAAAGGTGCCGCGAACTAACAAAAACTCACGTGAACCACTGTAAAACGTCCTGAAGACTGACATCGGTAGTTTGGTTACGCAATATTGAAATCCTGTATTTACGGCATCTTTAAGCAAAATAATGCTGTAAGAATTGTGGATAAATTTTCCAATTGCGGACATTGCATAAACTGTTTCTTCATCTAGTGTATTTTTGGCTCCTGGAGAAAAACCACCCCGATTTTCGCTCAAAAAAAGCCTCTCGAATTTATTAAAAAAACGGTGTCCGGGCGGGCCGATTTTCGGCGATAAAAAACGCCGCCGAGCCGATCCGCCCGTCGGCAATTCCAGCAATTAAAAAGGCCTGACGAATTTTTGCGGGTTCGAAGCATTTTTGCTTGGTTCACGCAAAAATGCGATGCGAAAATTATCTTGCCGGGCGCGTCAGTCCGCGCGCGTCGAAATTATCCGGCACGGCGCCGAAGAAAAAATCCTTTATATGGAGTATACCGATTATGTCGTCCACGTCGCCGTCATAGACGGGCAGGCGCGAAAAAGGCCGCTCGCGGAACATATTCAGCGTTTCGGCGTAACTCGCGTCGGCGCTGAGAGCCGTTATCTCCGTGCGCGGTATCATGACGTCCGCCGCCGAGCTGTCCTGAAAATCGAAGACGTTCGAGATCATCTCGCGCTCGGACTCTTCGATCACGCCCTCCTCATGGCTTGTAAATGTCAAGCGAAAAATCCTCCACCCAATATAATTGAAAAATCACCCACCCCCAAAACAAAGCGCGAATTTAAGCGGTCTTCGTTTTGGGGGTGGGTGATTTTAATTATATCGC
>JAISCI010000026.1 GCA_031265685.1 Clostridiales bacterium | reverse complement strand
GCGATATAATTAAAATCACCCACCCCCAAAACGAAGACCGCTTAAATTCGCGCTTTGTTTTGGGGGTGGGTGATTTTTCAATTATATTGGGTGGAGGATTTTTCGCTTGACATTTACATAGCATATCGCCGCATGAATTTTCGCGGGTTCAGGCGAAAATTACCGTAAAATAGCGTAGAATGCGTTTTGGCGGAAAAGCGGTATGATATTAACCGATTCGCGTTGGAAAGAAATGCCGCGGAAAACTTGTACAGCCGCAAGGATACGATGGCTCTGTTCTGACCGGTGCTGGCGGAGCAGACATTCGCCATAGTCGTTACGATACTGTCCGCTATCATGGTTCCCGGCGTGAGCGAAGCCGCCGTAGCGGGGATCGGGCTGACCGCGTCGCGCTTACTGCCGACGGCGTATCTCGCCGTTATGCTCCGCCGGGGCGAAGGCCTGCCGATACCTCGGATCTCGCTGCGGCTGAGGAGCTGAACGCTCCGGCCTGTCACGGTGATCGCCCGGCCCGCCGCTGTCGGCAGCCTCATCTTCAACGGAAACAAACCGCTTGTGCAGATGTTCATGTCCGGCGGACGAAGTTTGCATCGCATTATCGCGTGACAGAAGTTCGCGTGATTCGAAGCATTTTGCCTGGTTCACGCAAAATGCGATGCAAAATTCTGTCAAGCGATAATGCTTCGGTTCACGCAAAATTCTGTTGGGCACGGACATCCTCGCGGCGCGCGCGATCGTGTCGAATCTGACCAGCTTTACCAACCTGCCCGAATCCAGCCTGCAGGTAGTCGCGACGACGGTCGTTGGGCGGATCTGCGGCGCAGGAGAGAAGCTGGCGGCCAGACGGCGTATCCTGTGGTTCTGTCTCGCGGGAAGTCTGGCGCAGGGGCACTCTGCGGCGCGATGCGACCGGGGCTGTACGATCCGTCCCCGCCGTGTACGCCTAAGCCCGCGCCGTAGCGCTGATGGCGCTCGCGACTACGCCGCCCCTGTGGAGCGTATCGTTCGGCGCCCTCGGGCCTGCGCGCGGCGGGCGACTCGGCGTACACGATGTATGCTCGATAGCCAGTATGCCGCTTCGTCCGCGTGGCCGGCTCGTGGTTCCTCGGGGTACGCGGGATGGGCCTGATGGGCGTGTTCTTCGTCCGGCGAGCGCTACTCCCCGAAAAGCCGCGCGAACTCATCAAAGGGCATTTCATCCGCTCGCTTCTGGGCGGACGGTTTCGGCGCGTTCAGACGCACTGTAAACGACCTGCCGAAACGCTTCGCCAAGAGCGCGGTGAGTTCGGAGAGACGCTTGCGCAGCTCAATCTCGTCGTATGATCGCTGACATGTGACGACCAGTATGCCGCCGTCGCTCTCCCCGGCCGACGCGCCGTCCAGAAATCCGGCCAGCGGGGCGTTTTCCGTCCGAACCGATCTCACGAAGTCCGCCCAGCCTTCAAGCGCGCGCTTGACGTCGCCGCGGTCGGGCGGGGGGGCGGGCCGCGCGGGCTGCTTACCGGCGGCGGCTTTCTCGATCATGCGCTCTATTCGCGCGAGCCGCGCCTCGAAAGCCGGATCGGTCGGCGCGGCGGCGGGCGCTTGCGCCGCGGGCCGTTCGTCCCGACCGGCGATATATTTGAAACAGCACACCTCGAACAGCGCCCGGTCGTTAGGATCGAAGCGCAGTGTGTTTTGAAGGTCGGCGAAAGCGCTTATCATGCGGATAAGCTCGTCCTTTCCGGCCTTTTTCGCCTGTTCGGCAAGCCTTGCCGCCTCCGGCGCGGATACGTCCAGAGCGGCGGAACCGCCGCCTGCCGTCAGCGCCACGATCAGATCGCGCAGGCGCGAAACCATCTCCGAACAGAGCCGCCCGGCGTCTTTGCCGGATTCGGCGGCGCCGTCGACGACGGATTGTACAGCGTCGGCGTCTCCCGCGAGCAGCGCGTCCGTAAGCGCGAAGAGGGACTCGCCGTCCACCGCGCCGCATACGTCCCGAACCATCTCCAGCGTGATCCGCTCGCCGAAATAATACGACAGGCATTGATCCATTATAGACAGCGCGTCGCGCATGGCGCCGTCGGACACGCGCGCGACGTACGCGAGCGCGTCGGCGTCGGCCTCGGCGCCCTCGGCGGACAGATACGCGGCGAGAGCGGCCGTGACGTCCTCGCGCGGGATGCGCCGGAAATCGAACCGCTGGCAGCGGGACTGGATCGTCGGCGGGATCTTGTGCGGCTCGGTAGTCGCCAGGATGAACATGACGTGGGGCGGCGGCTCCTCCAGCGTTTTCAGCAGCGCGTTAAAAGCGCCCGCGGAGAGCATGTGCGCCTCGTCTATGATGTAGACCTTGCGGCGGCCGACGGCGGGCGGGTAGGCCGCCGCGCCGATCAGGTCGCGGATATTATCAACGCCGTTGTTGCTGGCGGCGTCTATCTCGAATACCGCGAGCTGGGCCGCGTCGGCGGAACGGCAGAAAGCGCACTCGCCGCATGGCTCTCCGCCGTCGGGGCGCTCGCAGTTGACCGCTCGCGCGAATATCTTCGCCACGGACGTCTTGCCCGTGCCGCGCGTGCCGCAGAAGAGATACGCGTGCGTGACGCGGCCGGATATTATCTGGTTGCGGATGGTCTTGACCGCCGCGGTCTGTCCAACGACGCCGGAGAACAAACGCGGGCGGTACTTGCGGTACAGAGCGGTGTAGGACAAGAGATAAGACCTCCTGGAGGCTAGATGCTAGAAGCAAGAAGCTGGAAAAACCTAAGACCTGAAAACTGGGGCGCGTTTACAGTCTTACCGGGATTCCCTCATTTTTCAGATATTCTTTGACCTCGCGGATCTTTAGGGCGCCATAGTGGAAAAGGCTGGCCGCCAGCAGGCCGTGGGCTCCGGATTTCGCGGCTTCGACGAAGTGCGGGAGTGCGCCCGCGCCGCCGGAGGCTACCACGGGTATGCGTACTTCGGCGGCCACGGCGGCGGTCAGCGGCAGGTCGAACCCGTCGCGCGTGCCGTCCCTGTCCATGCTCGTGAGCAGTATCTCGCCCGCGCCGAGCCGGTACGCCCGGTATGCCCACTCCACGGCGTCCATGCCGGTGTTGACGCGGCCGCCGTTGACGAATACGTCCCAGCCGTCGCCGCCGGACCTGCGCCGCGCGTCGATCGCGACCGTGACGCATTGTGTTCCGAAGCGCATCGCCATCCGGCTGATCAGCTCCGGCTCGCGCACGGCGGGGGAATTGACCGATATCTTGTCCGCGCCCGAGAGGAGAACCCGGCGCATAACGCCCATATCGTGGATACCTCCGCCGACGGTGAGCGGGATGAACACGCGCTCCGCCGTCCGGGCCACCACGTCGATGATAGTCTCGCGTCCGTCGGCGGAGGCGTTGATATCGAGGAATACAATCTCGTCCGCGCCCTCGTCGTTGTAGCTGCTCGCGGCCTCGACGGGATCGCCCGCGTCCGCGATATTGACGAAATTTACGCCCTTGACGACGCGCCCGCCGCGCACGTCCAGACATGGGATAACCCTGGTCGTCAGCATATCGGCAGCCCCCCGAACCGTTCCAGAATCTTAAGGCCCGCCGCGCCGGACTTCTCCGGGTGAAACTGAGTGCCCAGGCATACGCCGCGCCGCGCCGCGGCCGCGAACCGAACGCCGTAGTCGCACACGGCGGAGACATGCGGCGCCAGAGAGTCCGACAGCGGGCAGCAGAACGAGTGCACAAAATAGACGTACATTTCCCGCTCTTCCCCGAATATAACCGGATCCGCCGCGGCGACGCCGTTCCAGCCCATGTGCGGCACGACGACGCTCTCCGGCAGGCGCGTAACCCGGCCCGGGAAAACGCCCAGCCCCGGCAGGACGCCGTCCTCGGCGAATTCTTCTCCGGATTCAAACATAAGCTGGAAGCCCAGACATATGCCAAGGAATGGTTTGCCGGAGCCGATCGCGGAGAGGACCGCCTGATCCATACCGTTTTGGATGAGACTTCGCATAGCGTCGCCGAAAGCCCCGACGCCGGGTAGCACGACGCGGCGCGCCCCCGCGAGCGCGTCCGGATCGGTCACGATTTCCGCGGTCAGCCCGATATACTCGAACGCCTTGCGCACGCTGTGCAGGTTGCCAGCGCCGTAATCGATTATAGATACCTCGGGTTGGTTACTCAATATCCGTTATCTCCCATTCATCGCCGGCTTTATGTATTGTCCACTTCGCGATTTTGTTTTCCGTCTTGATTATTTCGCCGCCGGACTGATCGTAAACTTCCTGCGTGTACAGCGCCCAAACAGCTCCGTCGGTGAAGTTATGAAACGCGCAGAGTTGCAACGCCGACACGCGCGACTGCCCGACCGCGTCGGACTTCGCGAGCGGGTTGTACGCGTTTATGGGCGCGCCCGCTGTCTCGGCGGCGGGTACCTTCCCGGCCATAACGTTGGTTGCATATCCCATAATCGGCATGGCTGTGAAATACATCACCAAATACGCCGCGATGACCACGATTATCAGCAGGCCCCAGATAAGACCGCCGAGCCTGCCGCTCTTTTTTCCTGATCCCATTTCTCTTCCTCCTCGACAAATATTGTATATATTATCGCTTTTTTTCGTGGAATTGTCAACGATAAGATTGAGACGGTCATGGCCGTTTTACAAACACGCCAAAGCCCGCCAAACATGATACAACCTGAAGAGCCGATCATATGCCGCAATAGGGTACCCACGGACGATACCGCTATAATCTCTTCGACGCGAACGGAAGTCTGCTGCGATATTCGCTCTACGACCGGATCCACGCCCGGCATGGTGCTAGGTGGATTCACGCGGCGCACGAGACCGTAGCCTTTGATCGCGCCCCGGTCCACGTCTACTTGCCCGACGTGATCCTAGACCACAAGCGAAACTGGGACACGCCGCGCGGCTCTGAATTTTGCGGGTTCAGGC
The DNA here is from genome assembly GCA_031265685.1 of Clostridiales bacterium. Classification (GTDB taxonomy): domain Bacteria; phylum Bacillota; class Clostridia; order Lachnospirales; family WRAX01; genus JAISCI01. Next base: position 1,581 of record JAISCI010000026.1, on the reverse strand, counting down.
AAAATTCCTTCTCGAGTTAATCCGGCTGGCCGCGCGGGAGGAACCGGACGACTGGCGTATGCAGTTTATGCTGGGACGAGACCTGCTTGTGCTGGGAGATCCGCGCGAAGCCGCCGATCAGCTGGAAGCGGTGGTCAATCGTACTTGGGATAATATTCCGGGAGAATCCAAGGCCGACGCGCTCAAATGTCTCGTGAGCGCCCACCAAAAATTGGGCGATCTAAACGCCGCCGCAAACTACGCCGACCAAATGATCTGCGCTAACCCGACAAACGCGATGGGAAACGCGGATCTGCTTGTCAGCGAGTACAAGAAAAAGAGCAGAACCTCCAGCCCAATCATGGAAGCCTGGCTCGGCGAACTATCCGAGACGGTGACAGCCGCGCTATGAATTTTCGCATGGTTCACGCGAAAATTGCCTTAGGCAAACAGGAACCAAGGGCGCTGCGGCGTTCGGACGGTACCCAACCGGCGGCTCGGAATTTTGCTTGGTTCACGCAAAATTCCTTGCCCGGGGTGCGGATCGGATATTTTTTCCGAACATCAGTCATACTGCCAACGAATTTTGCGTGAACCAAGCAAAATTCCGTCTTGCGGCCAGCGGATAGGGAGCTGGACGCAAGAAGCAAGAGGCAAGAAGCAAGAAAAACCCGGCTTGCCGGAATTGCCGGACAAGACGGGCGAGTTCACGCGCGGCGGAGTGGGCGGAGCCGGACTGGAGGCGGAGTGAAGTGAAAAGCAAGGGAATGCTCAAGGCCTACATCGGGCTGGCCAGCGCTTACGAAACCTTCATTGAGGATGAAACATCAGACGCGGCGAGAGACCTGGCCGCCGCTTGCGCTCATATGGCAAGGATAGTGGGGAGTGTCATACGGGATCTGGAATCGAGGCTTGAGGCCGCCGGGCAAAATGAGCTTGTGGCGGAGCTTGCGGAGTATCTTTCTAACTGCCTTGGCGGAAACGGCGCGGACGGGAGGGATTCGGATGGAGACACAGACTAACACATGCGGAGCGACGCCCATGAATTTCGATTGGTATAGACGAAACGGCGCCCAGCTCCGGCTTACGCCGGACAACGCCCGGTATCTGTACGAAAATGACCGAATCATAACCCATTGCGCCTATGAATTTTGCTTGAACCACGCAAAATTCACTGGACACGCGGTAGGTCTGTCACTGGAAGGCGGCGGCGAGGATGACTGAATTCGCGATGGGGAGCGATACATACGGAGTCGGCGCGGGCGAGGCGCTGAGCCTGACAATAGAATTTTGCCTGAACCCGCAAAATTCATCGAAGCTCCGATACTGTTCCGGGAAAGCGGAGCGTACGCGGTTATGAATTTTGCTTGGTTCACGCAAAATTCAGAGGCGGCTGACGAAAAGCTTTACATAACACGATTTACCACGCTGGAGTCGGCATGCATTTTCGCTTGATTCACGCGAAAATGACCTTAATTCACGCGTTGTAAATGTCAACTGAAAAATCACCCACCCAATATAATTGAAAAATCACCCACCCCCAAAACAAAGCGCGAATTTAAGCGGTCTTCGTTTTGGGGGTGGGTGATTTTAATTATATCG
>JAISCI010000098.1 GCA_031265685.1 Clostridiales bacterium | reverse complement strand
CCATCGGCAGTTCCGCCATCAGCCTGTTATAGTTAATTTTTCCTTCGCCCAGTCGTTCGCAAAAGAAATTCTTTACGGCCAGCTCGCTGTTCATCATCTGTTCTTTCGTGCAGAACTGCTCGTCGGCGTCAGTTATGATGTGGAAACGCTGTACAACTGGGACAAGAAATACATTTTCGGCGCTTTGGTGCGCGGTGAGGACAGCATAGTGATATGCGGGCTTGGCGGCAGGAACAGCGACACGCTCACCTGCCTGCACCCGTATTACGCGCAGACGTACAAGCGCGAGTTAAGCCCGGCGATGCCGCCACAGCCGCAAAAGGGTTCTTTGCTCGACGAGCTTGAAGCGACGCAAAAAGAGGTCGCCGCGACAAACGCCGCCAAAGCGACGGGTGAGAAGCCAAGAAAACTCGCCGTTGCCGAAATTTGATGATGGGGTGAAAGCCAATGCAAGACCAGGTAAATGAAAAAGCCGTCGCTCTGTGCATCAAGGGCGGTAAAATTACGGGGCGATTGCTCGCAAAGGCTATGCGGGCGTTTTTGCAACAGGCGAGAGCTTCCCCCAAAGTAAAGGCTGGCGAACGAGCAATTCCCGCGTGAATTTTCGCATGCTCCGCGCGAAAACTGCCCTCTTAAAAACAAATGTCACTGTCTAAACCGAAACAGTATCAGCCACGCCGCGGCCATCCCTACGACGCCCCACACGGTGAAATTAAACATTATCCCGCCCGTAAGCGCGACGGCCCCCAGATCCAGCGTCGCGGGGGCGGACATGCCAAACTTAACGCCGTAGTCGAGCGCGCGCAGGAACGACAGCGCGGGTACGGCGTCCGCCAGCAGTCCCATAAGCATCCCGAAAAACCCGCCGGCAACTTCCCCCGCCAGCAGCGCCAGAACAAGCGCGGCGGGGTTTCTCGCGTTCCGTGATTTGCCCATGCCAATCTCTCCCTAAAAAGCGTGTTGGGCCTTAACCTCCCGCCGGCGTCTCTATAGCCGGGACGCTCCCGGTCAGCTCCAGCGCCCGCCGCAGATACTGCCCCGTGAAAGAATCATCCCGCGCGGCCACCGCCTCCGGCGTACCCGCCGCGACTATCTCGCCGCCCATGTCCCCGCCCTCCGGACCCAGGTCGATGATGTAATCCGCGCATTTGATAACGTCAAGATTGTGCTCGATAACGACGAGCGTGTTGCCGCCCTCGGCCAGCTTTTGCAGTATGTTGGTCAGCTTGTGTACGTCCGCGGCCGACAGTCCCGTCGTCGGCTCGTCCAGAACGTAGAGCGTGCGGCCCGTGGCGCGCTTGCTGAGTTCCGTCGCCAGTTTTACGCGCTGCGCCTCCCCGCCCGAGAGCGTCGTGGAAGGCTGCCCCAGCTTGACGTACCCCAGACCCACGTCGCGCAGCGTATCGACCTTCGACTTGAGCCGCGGCAGGTTCTCGAAGAACACGCACGCGTCGTCCACGGTCATGCCCAGCACGTCCGCGATGGACTTGCCCTTATACCTCACTTCCAGCGTCTCCCGGTTGTACCGTTTGCCGCCGCATACCTCGCACGGCACATATACGTCCGGCAGGAAGTGCATCTCGATCTTGATGATTCCGTCCCCGCCGCAGGCCTCGCACCGCCCGCCCTTGACGTTGAAGCTGAACCGCCCCTTCTTATATCCTCGCGTTTTCGCCTCGACCGTGTTCGCGAACACATCGCGGATCAGATCGAACAGCCCTGTATAGGTGGCGGGGTTTGAGCGCGGCGTCCGCCCGATCGGCGACTGGTCTATATCTATCACCTTGTCCAGCTGGTCTATGCCGGTTATGTCGGCGTGTCTGCCGGGCTTTCCCTTCGCGCGGTTAAGGTCGCGCGCCAGCCTTTTATACAGCACGGAGTTGACAAGGCTCGATTTGCCGCTGCCAGATACCCCCGTGACGCAAGTGACGACGCCGAGCGGTATGTCCACGTTCACATTCTTCAGGTTGTTCTCGCTCGCGCCCCTCACGCCCAAAAAACCCGCCGGCTTCCGGCGAACCTTCGGTACGGGTATAAACTTACGCCCGGACAGGTAGTCGCCCGTCAGGCTCTCCGTTTTGAGCAGCCCCGCAACGTCTCCGGCGTAGACGACCTTGCCGCCGTTTTCCCCGGCCTCCGGGCCTATATCCACTATATAATCCGCGGCCAGCATAGTCTCCTGATCATGCTCGACCACGATCAGCGTGTTGCCGAGATCGCGGAGCCGCAGAAGGGTTCGCAGCAGTTTGCCGTTGTCCCGCTGATGAAGCCCGATGGAAGGCTCGTCCAGTATATACACCACGCCGACCAGCCCCGATCCGATCTGCGTGGCCAGCCGTATCCGCTGGCTCTCCCCGCCGGACAGCGTCGCGGCCATCCGCGCCAGCGTAAGGTACTGCAGCCCGACGTCGATGAGAAAGCCCGACCGCGCGCGTATCTCAGCCAGTATCCGCTCGGCTATTATAGTCTGGGACGGCGTGAACCTGACGGTGTCGAAAAACGCGCGGAAATCGGCGACGGTCATGCCCGTAAGCTCCGAAACGTTCCTGCTGCCGACCGTAACGGCCAGCACCTCGGGTTTGAGCCTCTTGCCCGCGCAGACCGGGCAGACGTTGTTGGTCATCAGCGCCTCGTATTCCTGCTTGGCGTAGTCCGAGCTGGTCTCGCGGTAGCGCCGCGTCAGGCTGGTTATTACGCCCTCGTAGGTATAACTATACGTCCGCTCAATTCCGCCCGCGACGTAGCTCATATCAATACGCGTGCCGTCGCCGTAGAGTATTATGTTCCGGATGTTCTCGGGCAGTTCCCCGAACGGCGTGTTCAGGCTGAAACCGTGCTGCTTTGCCAGAGCCTGGAATATCTTCGCCGTAACGCTGAGGTCATTGCCCGAGGCGCCCCATCCCATTACGTTTACGGCTCCCTCCGCGAGGGATTTGGTCGGGTCGGGGACGACAAGCTCCGGGTCGAACTTCATGAGGTAGCCCAGCCCGGAGCATTCGGGGCAGGCCCCGGCGGGGTTGTTGAACGAGAACATGCGCGGCTCGATCTCTTCCATGCTGAACCCGCATTCGGGGCAGGCGAAATTTTCGCTGAATATCAGCGTGCCGGAGCCTGTGTCCGCGCCTATTATGCCGCCCGCTATACGCGCCGCCGCCTCGATGGCCTCGGTGAGCCGGGATTCGATCCCCGGGCGGATTACTAGCCTGTCCACCACTATCTCTATCGTGTGCTTCTTATTCTTGTCGAGCGTGATGGTCTCGGAAAGCTCATATACCGAGCCGTCCACGCGCGCGCGGACGTAACCCTGTTTGGCGGCGTCCGCCAGCAGTTTCTGATGTTCGCCCTTACGCGCGCGGACGACCGGAGCCAGAATTTGCAGGCGCGCGCCCTCGGCCAGATCCATAAGCTGATCCACAATCTGATCCACGGTCTGCTTCTCAATTACGGTGCCGCAGTTGGGACAGTGCGGGGTGCCCACGCGCGCGAAAAGCAGACGGAGATAGTCGTATATCTCCGTCACCGTCCCGACCGTAGAGCGCGGGTTATGGCTCGTCGATTTCTGGTCTATCGAGATGGCGGGGGAAAGCCCGTCGATGTGATCAACGTCGGGCTTATCCATCTGCCCCAGGAACTGTCTCGCGTAGCTCGAGAGCGACTCGACATACCGCCGCTGGCCCTCGGCGTAGATCGTCTCGAAGGCCAGCGACGATTTGCCGCTGCCCGAAACGCCCGTCAGCACGACGAACCTGTCGCGCGGTATCTCCACGTCGATGTTCTTGAGATTGTTTTCCCGGGCGCCTTTTATTATTATTTTATCCATCCGCATTACCTCAGACGCAAGATTCAAGAAGCGGGATTAAGAAACCTGTATTCATAAGCGGAATCGGCGGATTTTCGGCTGACTTTCCGCCGGGCGAGGAAGCGGAAAACGCCGCGTACTCAGAGAGTACGCAAGTTTTTGGCTGACGATGAAGAAGATGGCTTGATGAATTTTGCGTGATGGAATTTCGCGTGGTTCGAAGCATTATCGTGTGGT
>JAISCI010000063.1 GCA_031265685.1 Clostridiales bacterium | reverse complement strand
TGGCGCGGAGAGCTTCTATAAGAAGCAGGGATACGCGTTCAATGAAGCGGATCATCGGGAGTTAAACCGCTTGTTAACGGCGATTGCGGATTTTGCTTGGTTCGAAGCATTATCGCGTGACAGAATTTCGCATCGCATTATCGTTTGACAGAAGTTTGCTTGGTTCACGCAAACTTCGCCCACACGATAATGCTTCGAATCACGCGAAATTCATCCAAGCGATAATGCGATGCAAAATCCATAGGCCGGTTCATACTGTCTTATAATGACTGTGAGTTTGTTCGGGAGTTGTACGGCGGGTTTAATATTGAGTCTGTTTCGTGGCAAAATAATCTGACAAGCCGGTATGAAAATCGAGAAAATTATAAGGAGTTGATCGTTCGGAATTACTAATAGTGAACTCATTTTAATTATAATAAGTGTCGTTTCAATTCTTTGGTATTGTATAATGGATTCTTATTATTTCTTTAACAAGGGAATTAATTTTCAATTTTGAATACGGATTTTTTTAATTCAGGAGACGCTTTACAGCAATAAATAACTTGATTAATCCTTCCGGCTCTGATATAATAATAAGAGAAGGTGGATTTTAGACGTAGACTAACTGCGAAAAATCAGCGGGTTAAGTAGTGTTAAAAACATAAAACACGGCGGAGAAAGAGAGAATCTTGAAAATTTCATAGCAAAATTGACTGTATGAAGTATTGTATAAAATTACAAAAGCCTATCGTCTCGTGACTGAATTCTGCTTCATAGGGCAGTAAGCTAAACCAAATATAAAAGAAAGGAAAGTATGATCTAGCTATGACTATATCGTACAAGGTATATTATGGCTTATTGTGAGCAATGCGGCGCGAAAAACATTGACGGCGCGGCGGTCTGCGCCGAATGCGGGGCGGCTTTGTCTCCGACCGCCGTCAGTTCGGCGGATTACGGTTCCCCGGGTTCTTATTCGCAGCCGCCTTCGGGCGGATATTCCGCGCTTGGCGGCGGTCACGGCGCGCCGGCGAACAGTTACGGTGCCGCGCCATCCGGAGGATATCCCGTCCCGGGTCACGGGATCCCGCAGCAGAACTACGGCCAGCAGCCGTATAGTCAGTCGTATTCGGGCTATACGCCGCCACCGCCGCCCTACGCGGCAAGTCCATACGCTCCGGCGTCCGATCCCGTTACTATTGGTGATTGGGTTGTGACGTACCTCCTGCAGATGATACCGCTGGTGGGTATTATACTAATGTTTGTGTGGGCGTTTGATTCCAGCACCAAGCCGAGTAAGAAGAACTGGGCGCGCGCGTCGCTTATATTAGCGGGCGTGGTTCTGGGGCTGTACATAATCGCGATCATCATTGGTTTCGGGGCGCTAGCGAGCAGCGGCATCTTCGATTAATGGTATCCTCAATCTATCTTCCCGGCTTGGGAATGGTATAATGGATACGGTCGGCCCGGTTTGGAACCGGGCCATTTTTGCGTAACGCGTTTCGACACTGACAGTGATTTCAAGTGTGACGCCTAGAGATGGTGTTTCTAAAAGCGGTTTATATATAGGGGAGATTTCATATAAATTCGTCCACGCGATAATGTTTCTAACCACGCGAAAATTACCTTGCCTTTTCAAAGTCCGCTTACACTCGCGCTTTGTTATGCGGGCGGTTGATTTTTAGGTTGACATTTACGCGTATAACATGCGCCCCAACTTTATCCATGTATTTCCTGGCACATATAAAGCACCCCCGCGATTGTTTTCGCGTCGCGAATCTCCCCGGATAGAACCTTCCGCAACGCTTCCTCTTTCGGATATGTCTCCACAACCACGAATTCGTCTTCGTCCGGGTTCGGAGTGCCGGACGTCAGATCCTCCGCAAGGAACAGGTGAAGCACCTCGTCGCAGAAGCCAATGCATGAATAGAACGAAAACAACTCGCGGATCTTACCGGGCCTGTATCCTGTTTCTTCCTCCAGCTCCCGCGCCGCGCCCGCGGCAGGATCCTCACCCTCCTCAAGCATTCCGGCGGGTATCTCCAACTGGAAATCGCCGGTGGCGTGACGGTACTGACGCACAAACAATATCTCTCCGCTGTGCAGCGCGGCTATGACAGCGGCGGCACGTCCCCGACGAACCACTTCCCGTGTGGTCGTTTTGCCGTTGGGCAGCAGGATGGTATCGCGGTACAGATCGACGATATTCGCCTTGATAAGGCACTCACTGGCCAGTATTTCATAGGGTCTCATCAATATCACTCCTGTTTCGATTATACCACGAAAAAAAGCAAGAGGCAAGAGACGCGGAAATCAATTTTCCATCACGCTCAAGATCGCGGCTTGCAACATACAGTCCAAGAGATACTTTGAAGATAAGTCTGCGAGCGTAAAAATGTATGGTCCGCATTATATTGGGCGGCCGAGTTCTAGATTGTAATATGACCATACGGACGCCTGTAAATGTTATAAGTACAGCCTGCGATCTGTAAGTGAGGACTGCCCAATATAAGAGGCGGCGTTCTTTGATTAGCGTTATACGGCGTTTGTAAAACGAACGTGAGCGCGTTTACTATTCGCGGGCGAATAGTGTCAGGTAATCTGCGGCATTGATTTTCTCTTGACAAATCCCCTCCGGAGGCGTAAACTGTATTATAGGCGTTTGAAATAACATAGATATTAAATGAGGAAAAAGGCGGAGCGTTCCGCCTGTATATGTACATAACAGGGGTGAGGCAATGCGTTTCCGGTTAATCCTGCTGTCTGTTTGCGCGGTTTTGTTCGCGGGGGTGCTTTCTTTCGACGGCGTCGCCTTAGCCGGCGGATACGGCGCGGACGACTTTTCGTCCGAACCCGAACACCCCCTGTTCGTCAACATAATAGAAGGTTCCGCCGCGGACGCCTATCGGGCGAAGTCTCAGATAATCCGGTACGGCGAGATTATCGACCCTTACGCGGTGCGCGCGTATATCGTTTCCTCTGCCGTGACGGGCGATGGCGTGTACTCGGCGGTTCCGGACGGAGACGCCGTCCGGCGCTCGGTTTCCGGCGCGGCGCGTTCGGCGGTGGCCGCGTTCGTAAGTTACGGATACGCCGCGTCGCTTCAAAAGGTAGTCAGCGTCGATTCCGGCGCGGACGGAGCGTCGGTGCTTGTGATGGTTAAATTGGCGAAAAACGGCGCTGAATTCTACGCTCCTTACTTAGAATACAACGGCGAGGCCGTGACAGGGTACGCGGACGTGATGCCGCGCTCGGTCGCGGGTTTTTGCGCCGACTACGCGGATCTGCTCGAAAACGTCTCGCTTTCCCCCGATTATTCCGAGCCGATCAACCGCGGAGACTACGTGTATCTGCTGTTCCGGGCGCTCTCGGAAGCGTTCCCTGATCGGTTCTCCGCGGGATTGCCCGAAGCGTTGGGGAAACCGGCTGAGCGTTTCGCTTTTGCGGACGCGCGCGCGCCGTATCTTGACTCGGCTAAGACGCTTGGCCTTATCGTCGGCGCCGGGGACGGCAATTTCCTGCCGGATAACCCGATAAGGCGTTCCGACGCGGCGGGGATAGCCGAAAGGCTGATCGAATTACTGCTCGCGGAAGGGTTGGCGGACGGCGCAAACATTCCGGAGGTTGGCTTTTCCATATCTGAATTTGCCGGGTTCAAGGCAAATTTATCGTCTGAATTTGCCGGGTTCAGGGCGAATTCATTAGACGATACCCCGCTGACTAAGGCTGAGGCCGTCGTTTTTGCGGATAAGATCGCGGCGTTTGCCGCACCCGCGGCGGCGAGCGTTTTCGCTCGGGACGTGTCCGTCGTATGGGGCGAGTTGCCCATGCCCGGCGAATTTTTTACATCGAGCGGCTCGGCGGCGTTTGACGGTCGCGTCAATCCCGCTGTCGGCGCGAATCCGGCGCGCCTCATGTTCACGCTCGGAGGTTCGGTTCCCGTCGCGTCGTCGGCTCGTCTCTATGTGTACGGCGGCAGACGCATGGTGGATCGCGAAGCGGGTTCAACTGCCGCCGCCGTAAAGCTCGAGGACTTTCTTCCATCGCCGCCTGATGGGGCAAAATTGCTCACCGATACGGAATATTTCGATTATTCCAAGGCCGGCGTCAGCTATCCGGTCGCGATAAAGCTTGGATCCGGCATCACGACGGGCTTCGTACGCGTCGTCGATACCACCCCGCCGACAGCGCTGCCCAACGCCGTCGCTGTTGATCGCGGCGCCGTGGTCAACCCGAACGACTTCATCAGCGGGCTTACGGACGTTTCGCCTGTTTCCGCGGCGTTTGCCGGCGTCGCGCCGGATACGTCCGTTACGGGAACTGGCACGGTCGTGATAAGTCTGAAGGACAAATTCGGCAACAGCTCCGAGGTTATCTCCGAACTTACCGTTGTTCCGGGCGACGAAACGCCGCCCGCGTTTGATTTCATCGCGATAAAATACGTACCCGCCGGTACGGTTCCGGATTACATGGCGGGGGTCTTTGCGGCGGATGATTCGCGCGGGGCGGTTCGCGTGACTGTGGACGCGTCGGGCGTGAACACGGCTAAGCAGGGGTATTATCCCGTCGTCTACTCCGCGTCGGACACGAAAGGCAATATTTCCAAAACGACCGCCTACGTCTATATGACCGCGACGGATCCCGCGAGGGTCTGGAATCTCGCGGATCAGGTGCTGGCGAAAATCATAGCGCCCGGCATGACCGACTATGAGAAGTGCCGCGCGATTTATGACTGGGTGTATGATCATGTTTCCTATCTCAGCGATTCGGACAAGGGCGACGCGATGACGGCCGCCTACAACGCTTTCGCGAAGGGGCGCGGCGACTGTTACACATATTACGGGGCCAGCGAAATTCTTTTGACGCGAGCCGGCTTCAAGGTGTTGCGGATTGAGCGCGTCGGCGGCAGCGACCGCCATTTCTGGAATCTGGTGGACATAGGCGACGGCTGGAGGCATTTCGACACGACACGGCACGCTTCCGACAAGACCGTCGTCTGCCTGCTCACTCAAGAACAGCTCGACTCTCTCGCGAGGGCGCGCGGCAGCTCGTACTACCGCTTTGACGCGTCGGTCTATCCGAAGATTCAATAGGGGCTGGCTATGCGCGGAAATATTCTGGAATATCTTGAGAATACGGCGGCGGATCACCCGGGGAATGTCGCTTTCGAGGGCGAGTTTTCCCGCGTGACGTTCGCGGAACTGCTGTCGGCGGCGCGGTCTGTCGGCTCGGCGCTGGCGGGGCGGGGCGTTTCCGGCGCTGTCGCGGTGTGGATTCCGAAAAGCCCGGAGACGATCGCCGCTTTTTTGGGCGTGCTGTACGCTGGCGCGCCGTATTGCCCGCTCGACGACGACATGCCCGCCGCGCGCGTCGCGATGATCCTCGAAAAGCTGCGCCCGCGCGTGATAATCGCCGACGCCTCTCACCGGGACAAGCTTTCCGCGATGGGCTGGCGCGGAGAGGTTCTGGACTACGCCGAGGCGGCGCGGGCGGAGGTCGACGAGACGGCCTTGTCCGCGATCCGCGCGCGGCGGATCGACACGGACGCCGCGTTCATCGTGTTTACGTCCGGATCCACGGGCGTCCCCAAGGGCGTGGTCGGCACGCATCGTGCCGTAATCGGCTACATCGACGCTCTGACGGACATACTTGACATAAACAGTGACACAGTGTTCGGCAATCAGACGCCGCTGTATGTGGACGCGTGCCTGAAAGATATAATAACGACGCTGAAAACCGGCGCGCGCTGCGTGTTCCTGCCCAAGGGGCTGTTCATGTTCCCGGCGCGGCTGATCGAATTTATGGAGTCGCGCGGAGTGAACACGATATGTTGGGTGGCGTACGCTCTGGTTATCGTTTCGTCCGCCGGGGCGCTGGCGACCCCGCCGAAGTCGCTGCGAACGATTGCTTTCGGAAGCGAGGTTTTGCCCGCTAAGCATTTGACGGCGTGGCGGGCGGCGTTTCCGTCGGCGCGTTTCTTCAATTTATATGGTCCGACTGAGGTCACGGGCATATCGGTCTGGCATGAGGTGAAGCGCGATTACGCGCCCGGCGAGGCGATTCCGATCGGGAAGCCCTTCCCGAACTACGGCGCGTTTCTCGTCAAAAACGGCGCGGAGGTGACGGAACCGGGGCGGGAGGGTTACATCCACCTGCGCGGCGCGGCTGTCTCACCCGGATATTACCGTGACGCGGAGCGCACGTCAAAAAGCTTCATCCAGAATCCTCTGCGCGGCGATTACCCCGAGATTGTCTACAACACGGGCGACATCGGCAAATATAACGCGGACGGCGACTTGGTGTACGTCTGCCGGGACGACTTTCAGATCAAGCGTCGGGGATACCGCGTCGAGCTGACCGAGATCGAGCGGATCGCGGCGGCGGCGGACGGGGTCAAAGCGGTTGCCTGCGTATATTCAGCCGAGGGCGACCGGCTAACGCTGTTCTACGTCGGTGACGGGGATGAGCGTAGCGTCCGCAGAACGCTAAGGTCGGCGCTACCTCCGTATATGAACCCGAACGAGGTGCGGCGTCTCGCCGAAATGCCGCTGACGGGCAACCAGAAAACGGATCGCCTCGCTTTGGCGGCTCTGGTACAGTAATTTTCGCCTGGAGCCGCGAAAATTCGTACAGTAATTTTCGCCTGGAGCCGCGAAAATTCGTGAGGGAGGGAGAAGCTGAATTGGACGAACTGCAAACCATTATTAACATACTGCTGCGGCTCCATCCCGACGAGGACTTCGAGAACAACGCGGCCCTCATCGACGGTTCCGTGCTGGACTCGTTTGATATATTATCAATAATAGCGGAGATAAACGACGAATTCGGCGTCAGCATACCGCCGAACGAGATCATACCCGAGAATTTCAATTCGGCGGCGGCGCTCGCGGATTTGGTGCACAGATTAGACGACTAAACAATCGGAGGAAGAATGTTCTTTACTTCCGAAATATTCATAATATTTCTCGCGGCAGTGTTCGTGGGATACTATACAGTTTTTCGGCGATGGCAATGGCAGTTCCTGCTGGCCGCCAATTTTGTTTTCTACGCGCTGTCGGACGCGGGCAACTTGGTTTACATAGCCGCCGCTATCGTGACGACGTATTTCGCCAGCCGCCGGATGGCGCGGCTTAACGCGGAGCTTGAAAGCTGGGCCGCCGCCAATCCCGGGGCCGCCAAAGCCGAGACGCGGGAGCGGCGCGCGGCGGTCAAAGCAAAGCGGCGCGTTTGGCTGGTTTTGTGTCTTATCGTAAATCTGTCCGCGCTTGCGGTCGTCAAATACGCCGGTTTCGCCATCGCGACGGCGAACGGCGTCCGCGCCGCTTTCGGGGCGGAACCGTTCCAGATGATTGATTTCGTCCTGCCGATGGGAATATCTTTCTTCACGTTCCAGTCGCTGGGATATATTATCGACGCGTATCGGGGCAAAGCGGCCAAGGGGGAAAGTTTCTTCCGGCTCGCGGCGTTCGTGTCTTTCTTCCCGCAGCTTATTCAGGGACCGATCAGCCGATATTCGGATCTGTCGGGTACGCTGTTCGCGCCGCACGCCTTTTCGCCGGAGGACTTCCGCGAGGGGCTGTTCCGGGCGCTGTGCGGTTTTTTTAAGAAACTGGTCGTGGCGGACAGGCTGTTCGCGGCGATAAGGGCGCTGACCGCCGATCCCGCCGAATACCCCGGCGTATACGTGCTTGTCGCGATGATTGCATACGCCGTTACGCTGTACTGCGACTTCACGGGCGGGATAGACATAGCGATCGGCGTGGCGCGGGCGCTGGGCGTCCGCGTGGCCGAGAACTTCAACAGGCCGTTCTACTCGGTATCCATCGCGGATTACTGGCGGCGCTGGCACATCACGATGGGTACGTGGTTCCGCGACTATCTTTTCTATCCGCTGTCGCTCTCGAAGCCCACGCAGAAGCTGCTCAAGCTGACGAAGAAAACCTTTGGTCCGAAGCTGGGTATGCGTGTGCCGGTATATATCTCCACCGCGTTTGTCTGGTTCGCGACGGGGCTTTGGCACGGCGCCAGCTGGAATTTTATAGCGTGGGGCGTCGCGAACGGGCTTGTCATCATTATTTCCCAGGAATTATCTCCGGTGTTCGCGGTCGTCACCAAGCGGTTTGGGCTTGGCTCGCGGACGTGGTGGACGGCGTTCAGGGTCGTCCGCACATTCTGGCTCATGAGTTTTTTGCGCTCATTCGACATCTACGCCAACGTCGGTGCGACGTTCCGCGCGTATGTTTCCGTGTTCTCGGGTTTCGGCGCGAGCGTGGCGAGACTGTCGGCGGAGGGGCTTGCCGCGCTGGGGCTGTACACGGCGGATTACGTCGTCGTCGGGGTGTCTGTCGCGCTTATGGCGCTCGGCGGGCATCTCATCCACGCGCGCGGGTTCCGCGTATCCAATCTGCCGTTCGCGGGGCGTTTCGCGCTTTTCGCGGCGGTCTGTCTCGCGATTGTCGTTTTCGGGGCTTACGGGTTCGGGTATGACGCGAATCAGTTCATATACAATAGGTTCTAGGGGGCGGCGAGGTGATTGTCAGGAGGATTGCGGCGTGGATTGCCGCGTCGGCGCTCAGCGTCGGCGCGTTTCTCGCCATCCAGAATTTACTTGTTCCGAAATACATGTCCGGTATTTATGAAGGCGCGCTGATCGGGGAATACTATGCCGAGCCGCGCGGCCACGACATCGTTTTCATCGGCGACTGCGAGGTTTACGAAACCGTCTCGCCGGTTACGCTATGGGAAGAATATGGGATAACCAGCTACATACGCGGCGGCCCCCAGCAGCTTATCTGGCATTCGTACTATCTGCTGAAAGACGCGCTGAAATACGAGAAGCCGCGCGTCGCCGTGTTTAATATTCTGTCCATGCAGTACGACGAGCCGCAGAGCGAAGCCTACAACCGGCTGAATCTGGACGGCATGCGGCTTTCGCCCGAAAAATTGGAAGCGGCGTCCGTCGGAGCTATGCCGGGCGAATCGGCGCTCAGTTACGCTTTCCCGATCCTGCGATTCCATGACCGCTGGTCCGAGCTGACCGACGACGACTTCACGTATTACGCCAGCCGACGCCACGTCTCGGTAAACGGCTACGTTATGCGCGCGGACATAAAACCCGTCGGGCGTATCCCGGAAGGCCGGAAGCTGGCGGATTACTCTTTCGGCGACAAGGCTATGGAGTACCTCGATAAGATGAGGGAACTGTGCGAAGAGAACGGCGTGGAACTGATGCTCATGAAAGCGCCGACGATCTGGCCGCACTGGTATGACCAGTGGGAGGAACAGACGCTGGCCTATGCGGAAAAATATGGCTTGATCTACGTAAACCTGCTTGCTGACGCCGAAAAAGCCGGTATTGACTTCGCGACGGACACCTACGACGCGGGTTTGCACACAAACGTGTACGGCGCGGAGAAATGCGCGAGTTACTTGGGGCAGATTATGAGGGATTCATACGGCTTGCCCGACAGGCGCGGCGAGCCGGAGACGGCGGCGCTCTGGGCGGGAAAGACAGATTATTACAATAAACTGAAAAGCGTTCAAGAGAAAGAATTCGCCGAAACGGGCAAGATAAGCACTCTCGTATTGGGGGAATAGGTAGGTATGAGGAAACCGTTGATAACGCTGATAGCGGCGGTCGTCGCCGTCGCCGCCCTGACCGGTTGCGGGGGGGTAGCCGCGTCGACCACAAACATATCGCCGGACGGCGTTCCAGGTAATTCGCCGGAAGTCGCCGCGGCAGTCACGATACCGTCAGCGGTCGGCGCGGACGACGCCAGGACCGCCCCGCCTTCCCCACCCGAAACAGCCGCGCCCACCGCGGGCCTGACCGATCCGCCGGAGAACGTTCCCACGGAGCCTCCGACCGACGCGCCGACGGGCGCTCCGAACGATCCGTCATACGCTTCCGACCCTAAGCCCTCCGACGCGTTCTGGTTCGAGTCGAACGGGCGGGTTATTGAGATGGGTATGGACGCGGAAGATATTTTCGCGCGGCTCGGGCGGCTCGGCTCCGAGGATATATTCGTGTCCACAAGCTGCGCGTTTGTGGGCGAGGACAAAATATTCTACTACGACGGGTTCATAATCAACACTTTCCCGCTGGACGGCAGGGACTACGTGCTTTCGATCACGCTGGAGGACGAGGCGCTCAAAACTCCCGAGGGCGTCGGCCTTGGCGACACCTTCGACGAGATGACCGCCGTATACGGCACGGAATACGAGGAGGAACTGATCCGCTATATATACAGGAAGGGCGGGACACGATTGGAATTCCTTGTCGAAGACGGCGTAATCGCGGACGTAACCTACATGAACAGCCACGCGGAAAGTCTGATGATACCGCAGCTGTAATTCACCGAGTGCGCGACGCTAATTCCATTTGGATTTGCGGATAAAAATTTTCAAGCTTCAGCGCGGACTTAAAAATTTTTATCCCTCCTTTAGAGTAGAATTAGGGCGTGTTTGAAAACTAGCCGCGACATTTTCGCGGCTGATTTTCCGCTACTCCGTGTCACTAAAAGTCTAGCGTAGCTTTGCTACGCATCTACTTTTAGTTCCTTGATTATCGAAAAATCATCTCGCGAATCTGCCGGGGCTAGTTTTCAAACACGCCCTAGTACAAGCCCTTATTTTTGTCACGGAAAATTAATAATTACAGAACAAATTTCTAGCGACAAACGCGGTCCGGCGTGTTATAATCTGACCTTGAAAGGGGAAATATTCTTGAAACTAGCCAAGGTTCTAGCCGCGGTTACCGCAGCTATGATATGCGCGTCATGCGTTTGGGAAGTGGTTTTGCCCGCGGTTACGAGGGATGCCGGCGTGTCGGCGTTCGCGACCGAACCGGCGCCGGAACCGCCCGCGCCGATCCGCCTGCTCTCGGGGTACATGCCTGAGGCGGCGACGGATTATACGATGTATCTGCCGGGCGCCGGCGAGCCGATAAAAGCGATATATGTTTCGGCCAGCCACGCGTCCTCAAGCGCCCTTTTTGAGAAACGTATGCGGATCGCCTTGGAGACCGAGGTAAACGCGATTGTTTTCGACATAAAAGAGACGGACGGCGTCGTGTCGTTCAAGGGGATCCCCCGAGCCGACGAGCTTGGCGTGTCCAGCGACTACATCAAAGACATAAAGGGCTTCATTAAAAATATGCGCGACAATGACATATATGTAATCGGACGCTTGGTCGCGCTGAAGGACGATACTATAACGAAGCTCTTTCCGGATTTCGGGCTTCGGCTCGCGAACGGCGAGTATTTCCGCGAGGCGCCGATCCGCGTGAACGGCAAGTCGTACCCTTCGCCGACGTGGCTGAATCCCTATAACCGAGACGTCTGGAACTATTTGGCCGAGCTGGCTGAGGGCGCCGCAATGCTCGGCTTCGACGAGATACAGTTCGATTATCTCCGGTTCCCGTCGTCCTCGAAAATCAAAGACGCGCGGTTCGGCGATACCGGCGGGCTTTCGCGCGAGGAGATAATCGCGGAGATGACCGGTTACCTCGCGGATCGTATCCGCCCGTATGGCGTGAAAGTCGCCGTGGACGTCTACGGTACGATCGTGCTATCCGACTTGGACGCTTCGATCGTCGGTCAGGATTTCGCGCTAATGGCGCAAAAGCTGGATTTCATTTGCCCGATGCCGTATCCGTCGCATTTTGCGGAGGGCAGCATGGGCGTCCAGTATCCCGACCTTGACCCATACCAGACGATATACCGATTTATGCAGGCCTGCTCGAGCAGGCTGGACGGCGTGGAGAACGCCGCGACTGTACGTACCTGGCTGCAAGACTTCTCGGCGCCGTGGATTGATCACTGGCAGGACTATGACGCCAAGCAGGTGCGCGAACAGGTCAACGCCGTCTACGACGCCGGATATGACGGCTGGATGCTTTGGTCGTCCGGCGGGTACAATTCCGAGGGCGGGCTGCTCCGGGAATAGGCGGAAAAGAGTGAAACAAATGGAAAGGATGATCCGATGGGAGCCGAATACGACGATGCGCGGAAAAACAGAATACGTGTCATGACGCGTTTTGCCCTGTACGAGAAGAACGAGGGCCGGGATGATCTGCGTAAAATGACGTATTTTATCAATGACTATGTGTACAGGAAAAACTCCGGGATACGATTCGGGGTACTTGTCGGGTGCGTCATACTCATAATACTTTACACTCTGCATAAGATAGTTATGGAAAAACTGGATATTTTTACTGATATCAACTATGTGGAAGAGTTGTCCCGGATTGGGGTTTTCGTCGTTATAACTCTGATAGTCTATTCGATTATCGGCACAGTCATTCATATGATAGAATACCGCAAGGCGCGCTTGCGCGCCACAAGCTATCTCAATGAACTTCAAGAGCTGGAAGAACTGGAGAGATAAGCTAATGGAGAAACTTCTGCGGGTGCGAGAGGAAATCGTGTTCTTCTACAAGCGTCACGAGACGGTTATCGGTTATCTGCTTCGGTTCCTCGCCGGACTGACAATACTTGGCATAGTCAATGGGATCGGGCAGTATAACGCGCGGGCGGCGGATTTGTTCACGGGCGGGATGGCGTTGCCGTTCCTCTTGCTGGAAGCCATGCTGTTCATGCTGTTGCCGGCGACGCTCGGCAACGCCGTGATCTGTCTGAATGTGGTGCTGCAGACGTCTAAGTCGCTTGAGGTCGCGTTCTTCCTGTTTTTGGCGCTTACGCTCGTGCTGGTGTTTTATTCACGCATAGCCGGGCGAGAGAGTCTTATTGTCGTCGCGATGATACTCGGTTTCTACTTTAGGATACCATACGCGGTGGTACTGTTTGTCGGGCTGTACTATGGGCTTACGTCGATAATACCCGTCACGATCGGCACGTATATATGGGCGGCGGCGCCGATTGTCGGAGGAATACTGAAGGTCGCGCCCGTTTTCGATTTCAGCGCCATAGACGCTATAACGATCTGGAACAACGCCGCGTCGGTATTCGTCCAGATGGCGTCGGGCTTCGGCCAGGCGCTCGGTTCGCTGTTCTCGGCGTTCGTGTACGCCATGGCGATACTGGCTGTCTTCGCGCTGGGCAGACTCAAGGATTTCGACTACGCCAAAGAAATCTCAATCGTCATCGGCGCTATAACGCTGATGATCGGCTTCGTCGTCGGCATAATCGTATCGTCGATCCAGGTGCCGATCTTGGAGGTCATACTGTTTGTAACGCTTTCGGCGGCTATCGTCGAGTTCGCGCGATTCTTCGACATAGCGCTGAACTACCGCAAGGCCGACCAGGTAGAGTTTCAGGACGAGGAAAATTATTACTACGTCCGCGTCATCCCGAAAGTCATCCTGAAACGGATGCAGCCGGACGCCGAGGGTATGAAAAAATTGGACCCCCGGCTCGACTCGCGGACCGTCCGCGCGCGGGTGGTGACTGCGCCGAGAGAGAGAGCCGAGCCGATGCGTGACACACTGCTCTACGTTAAGCGCGACGGCGAGACATTCGAGAGCGGCGGTCGGTCGGCCGGTAACCCGAAAGACACAGATTAACCGAGGTATAGTATGGAATGGCTGCGAAACGTTTTTTCTAAAATCAACCTGTCCTGGTTCACAATGCCGAGGATAGGCATTAACTCCGTTATCGACATCGCCGTTTGCGCCGCGGCGATATACGTGCTTATCGTCTGGATAAAGGAAACCCGCGCGTGGTCGCTGTTTAAGGGCGTCATGGTGCTGATCGTCGTCGCGGTTTTGTCTTATCTTTTTGACCTGTACGCGGTGTTCTGGATCATATCCAGCGCGTTTTCGGTCGGCGTCATCGCGCTCATCATTATTTTCCAGCCTGAGATGCGCCGAGCGCTCGAGCAGCTTGGCAAGAGCCGATTTGCCCTCTCCGGCGACGCCGGGCCGCGTCGACTGGACGACCGGACCGCCGACGAGATAGTCGCTGCGGCGTTCGCGATGTCCAAGGCGAAGACCGGCGCGCTTATCGTCATAGAGCGGGAGGTTCCGCTGGGTGATTTCGAGGCCGCGGGCGTGTCGCTGGACGCCATTGTATCGACGCGTCTGCTCATGAACATATTCGTCAACAAAACGCCTCTGCACGACGGGGCGGTCGTCATAAGGAACAATCGCATAGCGGCCGCGGCGTGCATCCTGCCGCTAACCGCCGTAGAGGTGTCCGACAACATGGGTACGCGCCACCGCGCCGCAATCGGGGCGAGCGAGGTGTCCGACGCGACCGTCGTCGTCGTCAGCGAGGAGACGGGTATCGTGTCAGTCGCGCAGAGCGGGCGTCTCCAGCGCCGCCTGAACGAAGCCCAATTATTAGAAATGATAACGAAGGACGCGAAGTTATCCGGGCTTTCGACGGAAATACTGCACAGGAGTTTCTGGCGCGGGCTGTTCTCCGGCGGATCGGGGAGTGAAGGCGACAAATGAAATTCATAAGGAAATATGTGCTGTCAAACTTCCGGTGGAAGGCGCTGTCGGTTGTCTTCGCGGTTTTTCTGTGGTTTTTTTGCATGAACATGACCTCCGACGCCGAACTGAGTTACGTTCTGTCGGTTCCGCTGCAAATCGTCGGCGACGAGCAGTTTGCCGCCGAAGACATGCTGCTGCAGAACAAGACCGCCGTCTCCAACACGTATATACGCGTCAGCGTGAAGGGCAAACGGGGAGACATAGACGCGCTAGGCCGCGACAAGTCCATACGAGACAAGTTTGTCGCCTACGTGGATCTGAGTCTGATGGAACTGCGCTACGCCAAAGAGCTTGGCGCAGCTATCCCTACGCAAGTATTCCTCAGCAAGCCCGCCGAATACACCGTGGTGGAGAAAAGCCCCGAGACTGTGTCGGTGATACTGGAAAAATATACGCGTTCCGAGAAAGAGCTTACCGTACACACGACGGGCAAGACCGCCGACGGCTACACAAGCCTGCCAAAGGAGGTCGAGCCTATCACGGTAGATGTGACCGGTCCGCTGTCGCTCGTCTCCAAGGTGTCCGAGGTCGCCGTGACAGTGAGCGTGCAAGGGGCGGTGAGCGCCGTAACGGAAACCGTTACGCCCGTCGCGCTGGATTTTGAGGGGAACGAGGTCGCCGATGTGACTATCTCGCCTAAGGAGCTGGAAGTAACCGTCCCGATATACAAACTGGCGAAGATTCCGATAAACAAACCTGAGTACCGGGGCGAGCCGCCCGAGGGCTACGTCGTCACCGGGATCGATTGGAATCCGAAATACGCCGAGGTTATGGGTACCGAGGAGGAGTTGGCGGCGCAGGACCCGATCGCGCTGATGCCCCTTGAAGGCATCGGGGAGATGACCGCAAACGCGAAGGAATCATATGATTTACTCGCGTATCTTCCAATGAACATACAGATTGTCAACGGCACCCAGCGAGAGATTGTCGTCGATATTTTTATCGAGCCTGAGGAGACGAAGACGGTCGAGATCGCCGGAGATGAGATCAGGTTTATCGGGACGGCCCCGGGGGACTTCTCGCCCGAACTGATCTTGGTCGAGGTCATCGGCGCGCGCAGCCTTATTGAGGAACTGGACGTGTCTAAAATTTCGCTCGTCGCGGAGACAAGCGAACTGGAACCGGGCGAACACGAGATAACGGTGGGCGTGAATCTGCCCGCCGGCGTGAAGCTGGCGGGGGAAGCGCCCAGGATAATCGTCGTTATCCCATAAAGAAAGCGGCGGATTCGAGTGCCGATCAACAAACAGTTAGGGGAATGCCAATGGGAAAATTGTTTGAAACCGATGGGGTGCGCGGGCTGTCGAATGTGGAACTGACGCCGGAACTGGCGCTGAATTTGGGGCGCGCCGGAGCTTACGTGCTGACTAAGCACAACGACAAAAAGCCGAAAATAATAGTCGGTCGCGACACGCGGGTATCGGGTCATATGCTGGAGGCGGCGCTGGTCGCGGGGATGACGTCCGTCGGGGCGGAAGCCGTCTGCGTCGGGGTTATTCCTACACCGGCAATAGCCTATCTCGTCCGCGCGGGCGGATATGACGCGGGCATCATGATAACCGCGTCGCACAACCCATTCTACGACAATGGCATAAAGTTTATAGACCAGCGCGGGTTCAAGTTAAGCGACGACATTGAGATAGAGATCGAAGGCTATATCTTTAACGGTATGTCCGGGATCCCGCGCGGCTCGGGGGATCAGGTGGGCCGCCGCCGGGAGGACGGAGCCGCCCGCCGGGCTTACATAGATCACCTTAAATCTGTTGTCGCGCCGGACAATCTGACGGGGCTGCGAGTCGCGCTCGATTGCGCCAATGGAGCGGCGTTCTCGGTCGCCACTTCCGTATTCCGCGAATTGGGAGCGAGCGTAGTCGTCATCGGCGACGACCCGGACGGCGCTAACATCAACCGGGATTGCGGTTCGACACATATCGGCGCTCTATCGCGCTTTACCGTGAAATCGGCGGCGGACGTCGGTTTCGCCTTCGACGGCGACGCTGACCGGCTCATAACGATCGACGAGCGCGGCGGCGTGGTAGACGGCGACATGTATCTCTCGATCGTAGGAAACCACATGAAGGATGAGGGTCTTCTGCGCCACAACACGATTGTGACGACCATAATGGCGAACATGGGTTTTATGGAGATGGCGAAGGAGCGTGGCATAACACTCGAGACGACGAAGGTCGGCGACAGGTATGTACTCGCGAAGATGCTGCGCCGCGGCCACAACCTAGGCGGCGAGCAATCTGGCCACATAATTTTCTTGGATCACGCGACTACCGGCGACGGGATACTTTCCGCTCTGATGCTTTGCAAGGTGCTGAAAGCGCGCCGCGCGCCGCTCACCACGATAAACGCGTACATGACGGTCTACCCGCAAGTGTTGATGAACGCGTCCGTCCCGAACGAGAAGAAGTATTTGTACGTAGACAATGAGGCGATAACGGCGGCCATAACCGATTGCGAAAACGCGTTTGCGGGGCGCGGTCGCGTACTGATAAGGCCAAGCGGTACCGAGCCGCTTGTGCGCGTCATGCTTGAGGGCAAGGAGATTGACGAGATCCGCGCTTGGGCCGAGCGGCTGAAAGCGCTGATAGAGGATGAGTTGGCGTAGAGAGCGTCCCGGGAATTTCCGGGGCGCTTTTTCATACGATGTTCAGCAATTGTAAAACGTACTGAAAAGTAGCAACTGACAGGAGACGAAGAAAAGTGAAGAATCCAGCAATAACGCCATTCTGAACTCGATTGCAAAAGTTTTGGCATATACAGCGGAGATGTATAACGCGTATATTTATATATTTTGCTTGAAGCGGTCTCTCGAAGGGATTTCTGAATTTCGACGTTTAGAAGGTGTGGTTTTTCATCAAAATAAATGGTGTAATACCGCCATTCCAACTATTTTCAAAGTCGAGTTAAACTTTTTCCCCGAAAGTTAAATCGATTAAACTGCGGTGAGACATCACCCGCTCGGACGTATTCGCGCCGCGCTTCGCCTACGGCGCCTCACTGAGATTGCGCCTAGCATATATATTTCGGCACAAAGTTTGACTACGTAAATGAGTGGTTGTACAGCGGTCTGACAAAGGTAATTTTGCGTGAATCGAAGCATTATCGCTTGGACAGAAGTTTGCGTGAACCAAGCAAACTTCCATCAAGCGAAAATGACCTTGCCACATGACCTCAACGTTGCGGCGAGTTTGCGCTTCAAGCCGCCGCGACGAGCGGACGCGATTCAGGTAGCCGTACAGATACAGCATGAGCATTGACACCGGGTCGTGCGGCGGGCGGCCTGTGTCCTTCGTTTGCTCCTCCGTTGCGAATTTTGTGGTAAATTCGTCGAATCTCATCGGATATTCTTTCATACCTCACATCATACGTCTTGTGCCTGCCGTAGTCAAGTAAATAGCCATTTACTGCAATTACAATAGTTCGCTAGTATAATATAATTTGTTATTCGGAACGATAGCCAAACTTTTACATGTACATTAGATCTGTTTTCAATTGAGTGAAAGTCTCCACGAAAAGGAATTTGCCAGATCAAGATGAATTTACCCAAAAATTACATTAAGCCCGATCCATCTGAAAACGAAGTAGTTATTGAGCTTGGCGGCAAGTGCGGAATTATATTGGCTCAAAAAAAGACAAATCTGTATTTGGGAGACTTATTGTCACGATACCAGCCAGCTTATTTACTGGAAATAATGATTGGTCTGACCACAACGCTATATGCCGTACATGCCAACAAGATGATTGTTATAGCTATCAACACTGCCAGTTTGGCGCCCGCGCTTAGCCCAGTGCGAACCCGCGCGCGTTTGACCAACGCGCGCGGGTTTACAAAATATGAAACTTAAGGTAAATAATCGGTCATTGCGCGAATGTTACGGCGGGGCGCAGCGGCGCGTAGGAATCGTCCCAAACGTACGCCGTCACCATCACCTGCGACAGACTGTATTTCGCGGGGATCGGCGCGCTGATCGTATACGGCGTGACAGCTCTGCTGGGCGCGGTACGCGATTGGCGCGTGGTTGCGGCAAGACGTCCGCCGGCATAGACCGCGACGATCAGGCTGACCGTTTTGTCCGAGCCGGAATAGTTTGTCACCGTAAACGCGGCCGCGGCGTCCGCGCCGAAGCTGACCGCGACGTCAAAGCCCGTCACCGCCGCCGTCGGCGCGCTTACGACGACACCCGTCTGGATGTCCGACGTTATCTCGACCGTGATTGCCTTGCCCGCGTCGGCGAGCGTCACGGCGTAGCTGTCCGACGCGCCGGATTGGACGGTCGCGCCGTCAGCTTTGAACGTGTACGTCAGGCTGCCGGTGTTGTTGCCTCCGGCAAGACTGGCCGTCAGCGTGCCGCCGAATGCCGGCGCCGTGGGGCTGAGCTGCGCCGTGCCGGTGAGCGGAGCGGGCAAGTCGGCGACTTTCTCAAACATAATCCAGTCGAGCGCCGTCTGGTAGCCGGAGCTGGACTCGTTCTTGCCGTTGACGGTCATGACGATCTCGTGCTGCGCGTCTCCCGTTATGAGGAAACTCTCCGACAGGACGGTCTGCCCGTACTTGCCGAACAGCGTGTCCTTGACGTTTGGCAGATAGCCGTCGATAACGCCGCCAAGCGGTTCGCCGTCCATCGTGAACGACATACGACCGTAGTTGTCGTAATACTTCGTCGAGACGGTGATCTTATAGTAACCCGGAGTCAGCGCGTCGTGCTCGTCCGTATCCCAAAGACCGGTGTCAAACGCGCGGCTGTACTGCGTCACGCCCGTCCCCGGCTCAAATTTCAGATAGCCCCAATACTCCGTGCCGTCGGCGTGCGTTTCGTCCATGGCCGGGTCCACGCCGTACATCGTGTAGACCGACAGCGGGATCGATCCGTCGTTTTCGTGCTTGGTCCCGTCGTGATAATAACTGCCGGGATCGAGCATTTCCTCAAACTGGACCAAGACCGCAGCTGACGCCACCGCCGCCGTCGGCGCGCTTACGACGACGCCCGTCTGGACGCTGGAATAGACCTCGACGGTGATTGTCTTGCCCTCGTCGGCGGGTCTGACGACGTAGGTATCGGACGTGCTCGACTGAACCTCGACGCCGCCAACTTTGAACACATACGCCAGCGTACCGGTGTTGTTTGTATCGGTCAGCGCCGCGGTGACAGTGTGGCCGATCTTCGGTTTATCGGGCGAAAGCGCCGCCGTGCCGGTCAGGGTTTCTGCGATGGGTTCGCC
>JAISCI010000073.1 GCA_031265685.1 Clostridiales bacterium | reverse complement strand
CATAGTCAGGTCCGCAATGTTTTAGCTCCCGGAAGCGCCTCGATTCAATGTATGTATGTGTTAATAATTCATCAATCTTTTCTTCTTTTGCCAAAGTTAAACTTTCTAAACGTCGAAATCTATAAAGCCCCTTGAAATAACAGTTTGAGGCAAAATGTATAAATACGCTTTATACATCTACAGTATATATGTCAAAAGTTCGCCAATCGTAGCCGCAAATGCCGCAAGCACGGGATTTCACGCGAATGCACGGGAAAGCGCAGTTAACTTCGGCTTTTTTATTCTTCAGGACGTTTTACAGCCAGCAACAGCTCGGCGGCTTCTGTAGCGGCGTCTTCCGGGGTGCCCGCGAATTTCAGCGTGAGATACGGGCTGGCTCCGGCGGTAAACAGCAAACGGCCCTTGAACGCCGGAACCACGCGGGACAGCACCGAAGCGTCCACGGGGGCTTCGGGGCGGAAGGTTATGATCAGGCTGTTCTTTTTCTGGGCGACGGATACCGCGCCGACCGACCGCGCCGTCGCCCGCAGAAACGAAACCGTCAGCAAACTGCGGACAGGCTTCGGAAGATCGCCGTAGCGATCCTCGATCTCCTCCTGCGCGTCGTAGTAGTCCTCGCGCGTCTCGATGAGGGATATCTTCTTGTAAAGCTCCAGCTTGCGCTCCTCGGACTCTACGTAATAACCCGGAATGAACGCATCGAGGGCGATGTCAACGTTCGTCTCCAGCTCTTCCCTTGGAGGCTCGCCCTTGAGCAGAGCGACGGCCTCGGCCAGCAGCTTGCAGTACATGTCGTACCCGACGACGTCCATATGGCCGTGCTGTTCGCCGCCCAGGATGTTGCCCGCGCCGCGTATTTCGAGGTCGCGCATCGCGATTTTGAATCCCGAGCCGAACTCGGTGAACTCGCGGATTGTCTGAAGCCGCTTTTCGGCGGCTTCGCTCATCAGCTTGTCGCGCTTGTAGCACAGATAGGCGTAGGCCTCGCGGCTGCTCCTTCCGACGCGCCCGCGCAGCTGATAGAGCTGCGCCAGCCCCATCCGATCGGCGTCGGTGATGATTATCGTATTGACGTTCGGAATGTCCAGCCCAGTCTCGACGATGGTCGTGCAGACGAGCACGTCCACTTCGCCCGCTATAAATTCGGACATGATGTCCTCCAGCTCGCGCTCGCTCATCTGGCCGTGGGCGTAGCGGACACGCGCCTCGGGGACCAGCGCCGAAACGCGAGCGGCCTCATCGGATATTGTGCGGACGCGGTTGTGCAGGTAATACACCTGCCCTCCGCGCGACAGCTCCCGCAGTATCGCGTCCCGCGCGGACTCTTCCGAATATTCCATGACGTAGGTCTGGATCGGCTGGCGCTCCTGCGGCGGCTCGGAGAGAATCGACATGTCGCGTATGCCGGTCAGGCTCATGTGCAATGTGCGCGGGATAGGCGTCGCCGTCAGCGTCAGAACGTCAGTGTTTTCTTTCAGCGCCTTAAGCCGCTCCTTGTGCTTGACGCCGAAGCGCTGCTCCTCGTCCACCACGACGAGCCCGAGCCGTCGGAATGATATGTCTTTCGAGAGCAGGCGGTGCGTGCCGACGACAATATCGACGCCGCCGCGCCGGAGGCCCTCGGCCACAGCCTTCTGCTCCGCGTCCGTCCGGAACCGCGACAGCGACTCGACGACGACGGGATAGTCCTTCATGCGCGAGACGAGCGTGTTGTAGTGCTGCTGAGCGAGGATCGTCGTCGGCACGAGAAAAGCGGTCTGCATCCCGTCCTGCGCCGCCTTGAACGCAGCGCGGATCGCGATCTCCGTCTTGCCGTAGCCCACGTCGCCGCATATCAGGCGATCCATCGGCTTCGCGCTTCTCATGTCCTCCTTGACGTCCTCGATGGCGGCGAGCTGATCGTCGGTTTCGTCGTAAGGGAACATCTCCTCGAATTCCCTCTGCCATACGGTGTCGCCGCCGTAGGAATAGCCTTGGGCGGATCCGCGCCGCGCGTACAGCTCGACCAATTCCCTCGCCAGATCCGCGACGCCCGCCCGGACGCGCGCCTTGGCCTTTACCCAGTCCTGCCCGCCTAGCTTCGAGAGCTTAGGCTTGGAGTCGTCGCCGCCGATGTATTTTTGCAGCACGTCGAGCTGGCTCGCGCCGACGTACAGGTTGCCGTCGCCCTGGTAGCCGATTTTCAGATAGTCCCGGCTCACCCCGTCCACCATGATCTTCTCTATGCCTTTGTATATGCCGATGCCGTGCGAATCGTGCACCACATAGTCCCCGGCTTTGAGGTCGGCGAACGTCCCGATGCGCGCCCCATGGACGCGGGATTCGCCGCCGTTTTTTCTGGCCCGGCGTTTTTTTTGGCGCTCCGTCCCGAAAAGCTCTTTATCGGAAATGACGCGCAGTTTCAGCAAGGGATAACCGAATCCCGCCGACAGCGATCCGGGCGACAATAATACACGGAATTTCGCTTGGTTCGCACGAAATTCATCAGGGAATTTCGCCTGGTTCACGCGGAATTCATTTACGGGCGCTCTCTCCGCGCTGTCTTCGGCGGCGACGCGGCTGGGCACCCCCGCCTCGTTCAGTTCGGCGGCGAGCCGTTCCGCGCGCGTCCGCGCTCCCGCGAGGATCACCACCGATTCGCCCTCCCGCGCGGCGGCTTTGAGATCGTCTATCAGCAGATCTACGCGCAGCTTTATGACGCCGGAAGGCTTCGCGCCGAAGTCGAACGAGCCGAGTACGCGGAAATCCTCACCCACGCCGGACAGGCCCGTGAGCAGCGCGGTCGGAAAAGCTGACAGCCCGGCGGTTATCTCGCCGAAGTCCGCGCAGAGCCGCAGCATGGACGGCAGCATCGCGCCCTTGGCCACGCGGCCCTCGAAACTCTGGAAGAATTCCGAGAAGGCGTTCTGAGCGCGGCTTTTTACCCTGGCCGGCTCGTCGATGAAGACTGCCGCGCCGGCAGGCAGGTATCCGAGGAGACGCGCCCGGGCACCGCCGTAGAAGAAACCGATGTACTGCTCCGCGCCGGAGAAATTCTTCGCCGCGCGGAACTTATCCGTCGCTTCCATAATAACGCCGTCGAGACGCTCGGCGGCCTCTCCGCCGCCGGACGCGAGCAGATCGGCGCGGTATGCCGCGTACTCGGCGCGGATTTTCTCAAGCGCCGCCCCTATGTCGTCTTCCTCATAGACCAGCTCGCGCATCGGGTATATCGTGAGCCTGCCGATCTTCTCTATCGAGCGCTGGCTGTCCGTGTCCATCAGCCGGATCGAGTCTATCTCGTCGTCCCAGAACTCAATACGGCAGGCCGCGTCCATCGTCGGCGGATACAGGTCGAATATCCCGCCGCGCGCGGCGAACTGCCCCGGACCCTCGACGGCCTCGCGCCGCTCGTATCCCATCAGAACAAGCCGCTCGGCCAGAAACGCCGGCGGCACGCGGTCGCCGGGCTCGAACGACAGTATGAACGTCTCGAAGACGCCGCGCGGCGTTATGCGGTCCATCAGCGCCTCGACGGACAGCACGACAGCCGCCGCGTCCCCGTCGCAGAGCGCGGCCAGCGCCGACATGCGCTCCCGCGCTATTCGGGCGCTCTTTACGTCGGCCTGATAGAACACCGTATCGCGCGAAGGGTACAAAAACACCCCTTCGCCCAGAAAGAAGCGCAGGTTATCGTAAGCCTCCCGCGCGCGGCGCTCGGAGTGCGTGACAAACAGTATCGGCCGTCCCGACTCGGCCTGTATCGCCGCGGCGATATGCTCGCCGCATCCGGGAACCGTTCCGTCCGCGGCGAACGTTCCGGTGCCGCGCCCCATAGCCGCCGAAAGCTCCCGAAACGCCGGGTGAGCCGAGAGAGATTTTATCAGGGTTGCCGCTATCGCGTTAACTGACAACTAATCTTCCTTTCATACTAATTTCACTTAGATTTGTGCCAAATATTTTTTC
Organism: Clostridiales bacterium; assembly: GCA_031265685.1. GTDB lineage: Bacteria > Bacillota > Clostridia > Lachnospirales > WRAX01 > JAISCI01. The sequence continues at coordinate 72,520 of JAISCI010000073.1, read as the reverse complement.
GAGCTTGCGCGTCCGCGCGGCTTCAGGCGCGGACCGAAAAAATATTTGGCGTCCTTTAAAGTGGAAGATGAATTTCGCTTGATTCACGCGAAATTCCTTAGTATCAGCCGTTCCCTTCGCCGGGCGGCTTTTCCCGTCTCCTGTTGAACTTGGCCATAGCCCGACCGATTCCCTCCGAAATGATCGCCCCGACCGCGTCCGCCGCGTCCGTCGCGCCGGATACGAACGCCTCCGTTTCACGATCCGTGAAACGCGACAGCACGTGATCGATCAGATCCCAGCCTTCGGGCGGCGGGCCGACGCCGACGCGCACGCGCGGAAATTCGTCGGTTTCGAGATGGTATATGATGTTCTTCATCCCGTTATGCCCGCCCGCCGAACCTTTCGCGCGCACACGAATATTCCCGGGCGGCAAGGCTATATCGTCGTACACGACGATGAGATCCGCCGCCGGGACATGGAAATACTCGGCGAAATCGCGGACGCACTCGCCGGACAGGTTCATAAATGTGAGCGGCATGACGAGCTTGACCGCCTCGCCCGCTATGAATCCGTCTCCGTAGGCGCCGCGAAACTTCGCGCGGTTTATCGCGATTCCGTGATCGGCGGCCAGCTTGCCGATTACCTCGAAGCCCGTGTTATGCCGCGTGCGCTCGTAATCGCGCCCGGGATTGCCCAGCCCGAATATCAGACGCATATATTACCCCGCCGCTCCCGGCAGGATGATCTCCCGCACTTTCCCGCTCGCGCTCAGCTCGGGCGCGTAGAACAGCTCGGAGACGGACAGCCCGCCGTGGATACGCTTTATGGCCTCGCAGAACAGATCCGCCGCCGACAGCACCCGAATCTTGCCTGTCCGCTTGTCCTGCGCGAGGTCGATGGTATCGAGCACCATCAGTTCGGTGATCGGCGACTCCGTGAGCCTCTCTATGGCGCTGCCCGACAGCACCGCGTGCGTCGCGCAAGCGTAGACCTCTTTCGCGCCGCGCGCGAGCAGTGCCTTCGCCGCTCCCGTCAGCGTGCCCGCCGTGTCCACTATATCGTCGGCCAGAATCACGCGCTTGCCGGCAATATCCCCTATTATGTTAAGTACTTCCGTCTCGTTGTCCTTCGGACGGCGCTTGTCCACTATGGCCAGCGGCGCGTTGAGACGAGCCGCGAAATTGCGGCTGCGTGAGACGCTGCCCAGATCCGGCGAAACGACCGTCACCTCGTCCATGACGTCTTTGAATTTCTCCGCATAGTACTCGACCAGGATCGGCTGCCCGTGCAGGTGATCGACAGGTATGTCGAAGAAGCCCTGCAACTGGGCGCAGTGCAGATCCATGGTTATAACGCGGTCCGCCCCGGCCTTGGTCAGCAGGTTCGCGACCAGCTTCGCCGTGATCGGGTCGCGCGCCCGGGCCTTCCTGTCCTGGCGGGCATATCCGAAATACGGTATCAGCGCGTTGATATGACCCGCCGAGGCGCGTTTCATCGCGTCGATCATTATAAGAAGCTCCATCAGGTTATTATTGACCGGCGGAGACGTGGATTGGACGATGTAGATGTCCGCGCCCCTTATAGTCTCTTCGATGCGCGTATAGATTTCACCGTCCGAAAAGGTGCCGACTTCCGACTTGCCCAGGCCGATCCCGAGCTTTTTGGCGATGGAAGCCGCCAGCGCCCGATTCGAGTTGCACGTGTAAACAAGAATATTGCCCGACGTTACGTTTGGGAGCTGGTCGATCTCCCGCGCCGTCAGGGGCAGTCTTGCGCTTACTCCGTTCATTCCGCACTCTCCTCCGTGTGAATCTGTCGGATCGGCAGGATCCGACTCAGTGCCGTCCGTGTTCCCGACGGCTATTATAGCATATGGGCGCGCGAAAAAAAAGAGGGAATTATTCGCGCGCGTTTGCCGCGGGATTGAATACGTTCGTTTCATAAACTCCCGGCTGCATCCGAGAGAACGGACGCTCCGCGGAAGCTCGGACACCGTGAGGATGCTGTTGCCCGGGTAGCGTTGTCTTTTAAGGCAAATTTGTATATTATAACACGCATTTCCCGCTAAGTCCGCATATATTTCATTGATTTCATGTACTGAAGCGGCGAAAAGATGTAATTTACATCCACCACCCCATTCATCCGCCCGTGCGGCAGAGATCACGGTTAGGGACGATGAGCGGGATTGAAATAATCCCCTTGTCAACCGTCCTGAAACATGTTATACTCTGTAAAATTCTGAATGGGGGGTGACGCCGGTGCCGAAAAAGATGGCCGCCGAGCTGATTGGCACCGCGATTCTGACTTTTATGGGCTGCGGCGCCGTCGTGTTCCTTGGGGCGTCGTCCCCAGGCGGATACCTTGCCGTCGCGTTCGCGTTCGGGCTGTCGGCGGTCGCCTGCGCGTATGTGTTCGGAGGCGTGTCGGGCTGTCACGTCAATCCGGCTGTTTCGCTGGCCATGTGGCTGGACAAGCGGCTCTCCGGCGCGGATCTTGCCAAGTACGTCATCGCGCAGGCGCTTGGCGCGGTCGCCGGAGCCGGGTTTTTGAAACTTATCTCCTCAGCTTACGCCGTTGACCAGACGGGGGCGCTGGGCGCGAACGCGTTCGGGGCGGGCGGGCTTATCGGCGCGCTGGCCGTGGAGATCGTCCTGACGTTCGTATTCGTGTTCACTGTCCTCGGGGTTACGGCGGACGAGACGAAAAAATCTGTCTCCGGAATCGTGACCGGGCTTACGCTCACGCTCGTACACATCGTCGGGATACCGCTGACGGGGACTTCCGTCAACCCTGCCCGGAGTTTCGGTCCGGCGCTGTTCGCGGGCGGAGCCGCGCTTGGCGAGGCGTGGCTGTTTGTCGTCGCGCCGCTGATCGGCGCTACGCTGGCGGCGTTCGCGTTCGGGGCAATCCTGCCTAAGAGCTGACGGCGGGAAGGGGGACCGGGTATGAGCGGAATAAAGCGTTACGACGTAAACGAGGAGTGGGCGCATTCCGGCGTTGTCGAGGCGGGCGGCTTCGTATTCGTCAATTATTGCGTGGGCAATGTGGGCCAACCAGCCGAGGCGCAGATCCGAGGCGCTTTTGATGAACTGGAAACACGGCTTTCGCTTGTCGGATTAACGCTTGAATCGGTAGTTAAGTTCGACGCGATGTTCAGGGATATCTGGAATATCCCGATTATGGAAAAAGTTGTCAAGGAGCGGTTTCGCGGCAAGTACCCCGCCCGAAAATCCATACAGACGGAATTTGCGCATAAAGGCGGCGAAGACGGCGGTTTGTGCTTCCAGCTAGACGCGATAGCGTATAATACTAATCTCCGTTAGATTGAAAAATCTTTTCTATTCCTTAAATGGAGATTAGTACAAGGAACCTAAAGAGGAAATGTAAGGGAGACGCTCCGGGACGGGAAAAAAACCTGAACGGGATTGGTCAGGTTTGATTCTTTTGCGTTCATGGGAATACGGTCGTGACGATCTTTGATTGCCGCGGCTTTTATTTTGTATCCGGAGGTATCGCTATGCGCGTCGGGGCTTTCGCCTCCTATCATCCCGCCGTCAATTTCGCGTTCTTCGCCGCCGTCCTGGCTTTCGGCATGACTCTGAACCACCCTGCGTGCCTGATTATCTCCGCCGTCTGCGCCTTCGCTTACGCCCTTCGATTGAACGGCGCGAAAGCCGCCCGGTTCGCGCTGGTCTTTATGCTACCCGCGATGATACTGGCGGCCGCAATCAACCCGCTCGTGAACCATCGCGGCGCGACGATCCTGACCTATCTGCCGGACGGCAACCCGCTCACGCTCGAATCGGTCGCCTACGGCGGCGCGTCCGCGCTGGCGCTGGCGGGGATCACGGCGTGGTTCGCGTGCTTCGGCGCCGTCATGACGTCGGACAAAACGTTCCATTTGCTGCGCGGGGCGGCGCCGTCGATCGCGCTCGCTCTGACGGCGGCGCTCCGGTTCGTCCCCAGGTATATCCGGCAGGCGGGGGCCATCGCGGCGGCGCGGCGCGGCATCGGCATACGCGGCGGACGGGTTCGGTCCGGCATACGCGTGGTGTCGATTATGACTGTGTGGGCGCTCGAAAACGCCGTGGAGACGGCGGACAGCATGAGAAGCCGGGGCTTCGGCCTTCCGGGGCGGACGTCGTTCGGTATATTCAGGTTCACGCGGCGCGACGCGGCGGCGCTCGCGTTTATCGCGGTATGCGCGGCGGCGGTGATCGCGGCGGCGCCCGGCGGCCTGCGGTTCCGCTATTTCCCGACGCTGCGAGCGGGGGGCGGCGCGGTCGCCGTACTGGGCGGCGCGGCCTACCTGGCGCTCTGCGCCCTCCCCCTCATTCTGGAAATCATGGGTGACTTGATGTGGAAAGCGAGATCTTCCGGCTCGAAGACGTAAGCTTCACGTATCCGGGACGGGCGCGCGCGGCGATCTCCGGCGTCAGCCTGTCGATCCGGGCAGGCGGCTTCGCCGTGGTATGCGGTGCGTCCGGCTGCGGCAAAACCACGCTGCTGCGCTGTCTCAAGCCCTCCGTAACCCCCGGCGGGTCGCTTACGGGCGGCGTCTATTTCCGCGGGACGCCGGCGGCGGAACATACGGAGCGCGGACTTTGCGCCGGGATCGGCTTCGTGTCGCAAAGTCCGGAGAATCAGATCGTGACTGACACGGTCTGGCGCGAACTGGCGTTCGGCCTGGAATGTCTCGGTGCGCCGCCGCCCGTGATACGCCTGCGCGTGGCCGAAACCGCGTCGTTTTTCGGTATAGGCGAGTGGTTCGGGAAAAAAGTGTCGGAGCTTTCCGGAGGTCAGAAGCAGATCCTGAATCTGGCGTCCGTCATGGCCGCTCAGCCCGACGCCCTCATCTTGGACGAACCGACCAGTCAGCTCGACCCTGTCGCCGCGTCAAATTTCCTCGGGGCGGCGGCGAGGATCAACCGCGAACTGGGCGTTACGGTAATCATGACCGAACACCGCCTGGAGGACGCTTTGCCTCTCGCCGACCATCTTATCGTTATGGACGGGGGGGCGATCGTCGCGGAGGGCGCTCCGAGGGACGTCGCCGAACGGATACGGGGGGATGAATTTTGCGTGAACCAGGCAAAATTTACGAGGCGGCTGTTCCGCTCTATGCCGACGGCGGCGCGTATATGGGCGTCGGTTCCGGGCGAGCCGCCGTGCCCCATGAGCGCGCGAGAGGGGCGGGAGTGGCTGGCCGGGGCGAGCGTCCCGAACGCGCCGCCCGTCCGCGTGCCCGCGAAGCCCGGTGAAACCGCCGTCTCGCTGCGGGGCGTGTGGTTCCGGTACGGGAAGGACGCGCCCGACGCGCTGGCCGATCTTACCCTCGAGGCGCGGTACGGCGAGATAACCGCCGTCATGGGCGGGAACGGCGCGGGCAAATCGACGGCGCTGGCGGTGTGCGCGGGGCTTGCCCTGCCGTATCGCGGGAGAGTGTCGTCGGACGCCTCCGTCGCTTTGCTGCCGCAGGATCCGACGACGCTGTTCACGCGGAACACCGTCCGCGGGGAACTGGAGGACGCCGCTCCCGAAGGCGTTGACGAAGCGGCTGAGGCGTGCGGTCTTACTGGGCTTATGGACGTCCATCCATACGATCTCTCCGGCGGTGAGCGCCAGCTCGCGGCGCTCGCGAAGGTTCTCCTGACGCGTCCTCGCGTACTCCTGCTGGACGAGCCTACCAAGGGTCTCGACGCGGCGTTCAAGGACGTTCTGGCCGGGATACTGCGGCGGCTCGCGTCTGACGGCGCGGCGGTGATGATCGTAAGCCATGACGCCGAGTTCTGCGCGGAGCACGCGGACCGCTGCGTTATGATGTTCCGCGGGTCGGCGGTATCGGAGGGCGCTCCCGTGGAATTTTTCTCCGGATCAAGCTTCTATACCACCGCCGCCAACCGTATCTCGCGCGGCATCATACCGGGCGCGGTAACCGCCGGCGACGTAATAGCCGCGCTGGGCGGCTCGCCGGAAAAACCCGCCGCGCGGTTGTCGCCGCCCCGTCCGACCGAACCGGAAAACGCGCCGCCCTCTCCGAGCCGTCCGAAAGGACGCCTCGCTCTCTACGCGGCGTCGCTGTGCGCCGTCCCGCCGACGCTGCTTGCCGGGCTGTACCTGATGGGCGACAGGAAGTACTATTTTATATCGCTGATGATCATGCTGGAAACATCGCTGCCGTTCGCGCTGTCTTTTGAGCGGCGCGGCGCGAAACCCCGCGAGCTGATCCTTGTCGCCGCGCTGACGGCTATCGCCGCGGCGGGCAGGGCGGCTTTCTTCATGACGCCTCAGTTCAAGCCGACCGTCGCGGTCGTGATTATAGCCGGCAGCGCGCTCGGCGGGGAGCTGGGCTTCATGACGGGCGCGGCCGCGGCTTTCGTCAGCAACATGTTCTTCGGGCAGGGTCCGTGGACGCCGTGGCAGATGTTCGCGATGGGGATAATCGGGCTGTTGTCGGGCATACTGTTCGGTAGACAGCGCGAAAAGAACCGTTTCGTCCTCGCGGCGTTCGGCGCCGCCGCCGCGTTCGTCGTCTACGGCGGAATAATGAATACGCAAATGGCTCTGACGGCGGATCCTAACCCCACCGCCGCGACGTTTGCGGCGGCTTTCGCCGGAGGCGCGGCTTTCGACGCGATACACGGCGCGGCTACGGCGTTTTTTCTGGCCGTCGCCGCCGGGCCGATGCTCGCGGCGCTTCGCAGGGTGAAGGCCAAATATATGGAGTAATAAACAAACGCGCCGCGGCAAAAAAACAGTTGATTAATTGCCGGCAAAGGCTTATAATTCATCTACAGATCGTTTGGAGTTGATTGCTATGATTCAGGCGCTGAGTTGCGGAGGTGTTGTGATCCATCGGGACAAAATATTGTTGCTTTATAAAAATCAGTGCGGCAAATATATCGGGTGGGTACTTCCTAAAGGCACCCTCGAGCCGGGCGAGAGCCACAAGCAGACCGCTTGGCGCGAGGTTCGGGAAGAAGCCGGCGTCAACGCGCGTATAGTCAAATATATCGGCAAGACGCGCTATTCGTTCAAGGGCGCTTCCGATGTGGTCGACAAGACGGTTCATTGGTATCTTATGCGGGCTATGTCTTTCCATTGCCAGCCCCAGGCCGAGGAATACTTTGCCGACGCGGGGTTCTACAAGCGGCACGAGGCGATCCACCTGCTTAAATTCAGCGACGAGAGGCAGATACTCTCACGCGCGCTCGCCGTCTATGATTCGCTACGCGAGGCGAGATCCGGCGGACGATGATTTTGTATCACATTTGAAAAGGGGTAGATAGAATGAATAATATCGAGATCAAAGCCAAACCGAGGAAGAGACTTTCGGCGCTGGCGGTGGCGCTCATCGTCACGAGCGCGCTGCTGGCGCTTGTCACTGCCGCCGCCGCGTTTCTGGCCGTCAAGCTCTTCAGCAAATCCGAGGATTATGATTTTGATGATTTCGACTTTGACGATGACGACGACTTAGGCGGTGAGGAAAACGATTTTTTCGCCGAGGAGAAGGATTTTGAGAAGTAACGGATAAACCGCCCCGACGGAGGGGTGATCTCAGCCTGTCGGCGACGGCCTGCCGACGGGTTGTTTTTATGGCGGGCGATTTATGGCCAATCCGATAAACCCCTTGCCTTTTGCCGCGTTTCGTCGTATAATACGGCAAAAGACAGATATAGGGGAGCAACGATGGGCAAAAGAAAAAAGATTCGGGACGTCTACTGGCGGTTCGTCGTCCTTCTGGCGCTGTTCAGCGCGGCGGCGTTCGCCGGTGTGTTCGCTAATTTTGAAAACAAGCTCGGCGCGCAAGACGCGCTGCCGACCGCCGGAGGCATAATCGCGGCGGTGACGGCCGTTCCGGCGCTTTTGCCGACGGTTAAACCCGCGTCCGTCACGCCAGGCATGTTTCTGCCGCCGCCGGTTATTTCGGCGTCGCCTTTGGTAAGCCCCAGTCCGCCGCCATCACCGACTCTCAGTTCGCCGGCGCCGACTCTCAGTCCGACCCCGCCGCCGACTCCCACTCCGACCCCGATTCCCAGTCCGACCCCGATTCCCAGTCCGACCCTGATTCCCCCCAGTCCGACCACCCCGCCGCCCAGTCAGCCGCCCGCGCCATCGCCCAGTCCGCCGACCGATCCGCCGCCGGGCGCCGAGGCAAAGTATATCGCGATAACCTTCGACGACGGACCAGCGCACAAGACTACCGACCGCTTGCTCGATATATTGCGCGACAATGACGTGAAGGCGACATTCTTCGTTCAGGCGTACCACCTGAAGGATCCGGCGAACGCGAAGACGCTCGCGAGGATGGCGGAGGACGGCCACGAGATCGGCAGCCACACTTGGAATCATCCGTATCTGACTAAGCTGTCGGCGGAATCGCTCGCCGCTCAGCTGGACGACACAAACGCCGCGATTGCCGAGATAACCGGCGTCGTCCCGACGCTGCTGCGCCCGCCATACGGCGATTATAACGACACGGTGCGCGCGGCCGCCGCCGAACGCGGCATGTCGCTGATCCTATGGAACGTGGACACGCGCGACTGGCAGTCCAAGAACGCCAACGCGATAATAAAGCACGTAAAGAAGCACGCGAACGACAGGGCGGTCATCCTCATGCACGATATACATAGCTCCACGGTTGACGCGGCGGACGCCGTTATAAAGAATCTGGTTGAGGATGGGTATACGCTGGTGACTGTCAGCGAGCTGCTGAAGCTGAAGTACGAACCCGCGCCCGGGGCGGTTTATAATTCCGGTAAATAGAGAATAAGACGTTCACAAAAAGAACCGCCGGTCCCGACGGTTCTTTTTGTGTATCTTATGACCTCCGTCAGCACCCGCAAGGCCCGCTCTTGCGCTCGGCTGGGATGTTGTTGGATATTCCGGCGAGAAATTCCGGCTTCTGCGGCGGCGCGAATATATCCATAGGAAAGTCCAGCCCGTCGAAGAAATCGCACGGATCGAGCGGCGAGATGTCGATTCCCATGGGCGGCACGGCGAACCCGCGCGATTCCACAAGCAGGTGTACTATGCGGAACAGCTTCACGATCGTGAACAGTCCGATAGCGACCGTAACGCGGTTCGGCTCCGCCGGTTCGGGATGGGGGTGGTGATGGTGCGGGAAGCGGGAGTACTTGAGTTCGGCGTTCAGCGCGACCGCCTTCGACTCGACCAGGATGAACGGGTCAGCGTTGAGCATAGCCGACTCGCCGTTCACATGGCTGAACAAATCCGTCGAGATTACGATGTCGGTGCCGACCGAGCCGAAAAGCGTAACGCGCTTGTTGAAAATGCTGTTCGCTCTTACCTGCCCGATCGGCGAGCCGTCGGCCTCGCGGAAGATCAGCCGATACTCGAATACGTATTTGAGATCCACGTCCCAGAAACCTTTTTTGAAGGCGCACGGTTCCTTATCGACGATGATGACCTTTTTCACGACAAGCCGGTCGATCGTGACCGACGCGGCGTTCGCGGGCGGAGTAATAATCTCGCCCTCTCTGTACTGTTCGGCGCAGACACAGCCGTTCTCGGCGGCTCGGGCGGGGCCGATCTCCTTGTCCGTCAGGCACTCCTGCAGGCGGCAAGCGTCGTAAACTTTAAGCGAAATAAGGCATTCCTCGCGGACGCGCCTGGGGTCCAGCCCGCAGCTCGCGGCGCCGACGACACCCGCTTCACCGATGTCATTGGTGGTTTTTCTGCCGAAGTCTCGGCCTAGCTCAAAGGTAGCCATAAAATGGTTCCCCCTATAAAAACGTTCAATAACATAATATGGGGAAAAGGCTTGTTGGTTACAATCGAGGCGTTAATCGCGTTGTACAGGTCACAATAATACTATGGAAAAGAAAAAGGCGGGAACCTGAACATGGTTCCCGCCGCGGTCTTACGCTCCAACCTCGTATCCCGCTTCGGCGATGGCCTGGGTGATTTGCTCAAGCGTCGCTTTTTCGGGATTGTATTGGAAAGACGCGGTGTTCCTACCAAGATCAACTTTGACGCACATCGTGCCCGGCTGGGATTTAATAGCCGCCGTGACGGCGCCCACGCAATGGTCGCACGACATTCCGCCTACTTTCAGTGTCTTTTTCGCCATTTTATATACACATCCTTTCAAAATCAACGAGTAATGAAACGTCGTCTATGGGTTTATTTACCTGCCGCTATGCGCGGAGAAGGCACGCTGCAGCACGCGCGTCCAGTCAAGGCTTTGTATGCTGAGGGGTTGATGTCCGCCGCGGCTTTATCGCAGCGTGTATCGCAACGGCTGACGCTAATGCCGACGCAAACCGTTCCAGGAAGAAACCCCTCATAGCCCGAAAACCTATGACGGTTATTTGTCCTATGTTACTTAAACACAAAACGATATAACCCCGGGTTATACCGCGAAGCCAAAAAACCAAGCAGCGCGTCTTTACACAAGAACCGGTCCTGTCGCGCTTTCGCCTAATCAGCAATATCGCGGCGGCGGTTTTCACGACCATCCCGTCTGTTTTGCCTTTAATAAGATCTCGGCGTGTGACGTTGTATCAAACTTTCCCTCCGTCCTATGGTTTGTTTCAAACTTTCGCCGCCGCTCTTATCATTTTCATTGATTAAAGCCTTAACGGCGCTTTCGGCTTCTTTGAGCGTATTGAGCTTTTGGGGACGCTTGCAACTCGTTACTATTATAACACCCACGCGCGTTATTTCAAGTCGAAAGTTTGATGTATTCGTGAATTCTTGTCGGAAACCAGCAGCTCGTCACATCCAAGGAAAGCCCTCTCGACGTGGGCGCGGACATATCCGAATACTGAGACGCCGGCAACGCCGACTGACTGAACCACGACAACCACAAGGGGGTTGACGTAGCCGCGACGCGGACCAACAAGTTTATTCTGGAATACGCCGAGAAGAAGGCCGATCCGGGTGCGGAAGACTATTTTCATAATAGGATGTTCGGCGCGAGGCGGCATCGCCAACGTCCTAGTCTCGTATTACGAGGACGTTGGCGATTACGACTCGTACGTATGTAATCAATCAAAAAAATCACCCGCCCGCGTAACAAAGCGCGAGTTTAAGCGGGCTTCGTTTTAGAGGCGACGGACTTAAATTGTATTGCTCGGTGAATTTTTCGGGTAAGAAATATAATCGCGCGAAAGAGCGGCGCGGTTCCGGAAGGCGCCCTTCGGCGTTGAATGTCAGACGGCGCGGACATATCCGCGCGAAAATCTTTTGCCATCAGCGTCGGGCGCTCGCGGAACTTTCTTCAATCATACACCGCCGCCTTGACAAAATATGAAAAGTTCGCCCCGCCGGGAGTCGCTCCCGTGAATAGATACGCGGGCTGGATAACGCTGTCGGCGGCGATGAACACCAGCTCGCAGCGCTTCAGATCGATACGTCCATCCTTATCGGGCGAATCCGTTGGCAGCAAGGCATACGCGGCGCGCGTCGTCATAATTCGCGCTGTCGCGATGCGCTCGTATCGCGCGAAAGAGCAGCGCAGTTCCAGAAGGCGCCCTTCGGCGTCGAATGTCAGGCGGCGCGGCGCGGACATATCCGCGCGTCCCTCCAGCCCCGCGAAAAGCTCCACGATCCGCCGCCCGCCCGCCGCCCGCTCCGCCGCGGAGATACACTCGGTGGAAATGCCGTATCCTTGCAGCGTCTCGATCGCGAGCGCCGTCGGATCCCACTCGCCCGGCGTTTCGCCGCCTTCCGAGGCGAACGCGACACCGCCGCCGTATTTATCCACAGCCAAGCGACCGGTCTCCGACACAAAGAAATAGCGGTCGTCAGTTTCGGTGGCCGCCGCGTCTATGCCGAAACGGCTGGCCAGCCGCTCCGCTTCCTCCGGCGCGGTCAGGTCGTATTTGGGCAGGTAGATCCCGGCTTCCAGCGCGGGCGGGTCGGCGAACACAAAGTTAGGGTCGTAGACCCGATCTACGAGCGCCGCGCTGGAATCGTCCGCCTCCCGGGCGACGCCAGCGATACGGATTGGTATAAAACGGGCGTTCGCCAGCAACGCCAGCGCGAATACCGCACCCACGCCGACGATCGAAACGAAAGCGTACAGCGACACAACTTTGAGTTTACGCGTACAGGCACCTCGTATAATGAAAAACACAGGGTTTCATTATACAATCCTTTCATTTAGATCTGTGCGGCATCCCTATAATGTCATAATGTTTCAAACCTGAAACAGTTTCAGGCGCTGCGGCTTGATTACAACGCCAGCGCCGGGGTATGTCCGGCTGTTTTATGCTGAGTATGCGGCTATGGCATTACGCGCGAATTTTGGACGGACAAAAACGGAGCCAAATTTTTTAAGGAGCGCCGCAATGATTTTCACCGGTATCGACGTCGTCAAAAGCGGGCGTGATTGCCGCCAGTCTCCTCCAAGAACTAAATAAGAACAGTATGCCCAGGGTAGACGCGAAAAATACAGTCTCAAGGCGAATCGGAATACATTGTAAATACATATACCCACGCTCACTGTAAAGCCTGACTCAGACATTGTATTCATAAGCGGCGAAGCGGCACGGCGGAGCGCGCAACTATGTTAAAAACCGCGATATTCCCTTATTTTCAAGGTATTCACGCAACATCCGTACCCATTTCCTCCTGTAGGTATAATTTTTTACGGGAATTTAGGATGTAACATTGACAGTCTAAGAAAAATAACCAAAATTTTTTTCAAACCCCCTTGACAAACAACTCATCATAGCTTTATACTTAGTAAGAAATAATTACTTACCAAGCTGTCGGCAACGGTTTTGAACTTGCTCTTAATCTTTCTAGCTTCTAGTCTCTAGAACGGGGGTTGCGGCCATAAATTACTTTGTGGCGGATAGGTCGGCGAGCCGCGCCATCAATCAAAAAGCCATAATTGATCTGATTATAGGCAGCGGAGGCATCTCCAAAGCGCGGATCGCCAAAGAGCTTGGCATCAGCAAACCCGCCGTTTCCAGCAACGTGTCCGATCTGATCAAGGCTGGAGTGCTGTTGGAGGAGGGTGAGGGCGAAGCCGCGAAGTCGGGCGGTCGCAAGCCGATCCTGATACGCGTCAACGAGCGCTTCAAATATGTCGGGGCGGTGGATTTGTCTTTCCGCGACCCGGTGTGCGCTGTGTGCGATTTGAGATACCAGCTGGCCGGGCTTGGCAAGGTCAAGGCGCCGCCGGGCGCGTCGCCCGCGGAGCGCCGCCGGCTCGTGGGCGAGGCGTTCGACGTTATTCTGCGCGACGCTTCCGTGGCGCCGGATAAGCTCGGGGCTATCGTTATATCCCAGCCCGGCGTCATAAAGGGCGAAGCCGGGGAACATTTCTCGAAGGAGCGCCACCACGCCTGGACGGAGATCGCCCTGCCGGACTTCCTGCAGGAACGCTACGCGACCGGCGTATACGTCGTCAACGACGTCAACCTTGCCGCTGTCGGGGAGACGCGGCTTGGACTCAAGACGCCGCCCGGCAGCCTGATCTACGTCATGTGCGGAGTGGGGCTTGGCGCGGGAATAGTTATCGACGGGAAACTCTACGAGGGCGTCGGGTGCGCCGCCGGTGAGATCGGCTATTCGATCCTGCCGGGCGGCGGCAGCGCCGAGGACGTAATCGCGATGGACGGCCTGATCAAGCGGGCGCGGCGGCTGACGGAAGCGGATGAGACGCTTACGTTCGAGCGGATCGTGGCATTGGCGAAGGACGGCGACGAAACCGTCCGCCGGGCGATATTCGAGACGGGCTTTGAACTGGGCAGACTGATATACAACTGCGTACTGACGCTCGACATACCGACAGTGGCGGTCGGCGGCGAATATCTCGAGCTGGGCCAGTCTCTGTTTGACGGCATAGACGCGGCCTTGGCGGAAACGACATTCCGCCGCCCGGAAGTGATCCCCAGCGCGCTGATGAGCATAGCCGGACTGTGCGGCGGCTTTGTCTACGGCGCGGACAAGATTTTCAAGGCGTTCGAGTTTTTGAGTTAACGCGCGTTTCGCGCACATAATATAGGAACAAGAGGCAGGAGGCAAGAATATAGAACGGAGGCGGTTGCGTGATAAAAGTGATGTTCGTTTGCTGCGCCGGTATGTCAACCAGCCTGCTGGTTGAGAAGGTTCGGAAAGCGGCGCTGGCGAAAGGGGTAGATGTAGACGTCCGCGCGGTCGGCGAGGCGGACGCCCGCAAAGCTCCGGCCCAGGCGGATATAATGCTTCTCGGGCCTCAGGTGCGCTACCTTGAGAGCGCTTTCAAAAAATCGGTCGCGGGGACAGCCACAAAGCTCGGCGTCGTCGATATGATGGCCTATGGCCGCATGGACGGCGAGAAGGTGCTGGCGCAGATACTTGAGCTGGCGGGGAAATAGGGTTAAGAATTTTGCGGGTTCGAAGCATTATCGCGTGAACGAATTTTGCATGGTTCACGCAAAATTCCATCAAGCGATAATGCGATGCAAAATTCGTTTTGCGGGTTCAGGCAAAATTTACTTGAGAATTTTGCGGATTCAGGCGGAATTTTGCGGGTTCGAAGCATTATCGCGTGAACGAATTTTGCATGGTTCACGCAAAATTCCATCAAGCGATAATGCGATGCAAAATTCACCGGTCACAAACGGGCGCTGTCAGCGTCTGTCGGGAATATGAAAGTATTAAGGAGGAGAAAGCAGTGGCTGAGAAATCGGCAAAGCAAGGCTGGTCCAAGTTTTTGGACGGATTTGTTGACAAGTTCTCGCTGGCGGCGGGGGCGATCGGCCGTCAGCGCCATCTCGGCGCTATCCGCGACGGCTTCGTCACGGTTATGCCGATCATGATCGTCGGTTCTATCGTGACGCTGATCAACAATTTTCCGATCGGCAGCGGTATGGACGGCGGTAAGACGATGCTCAAGGAAGTCCTTGGTGAGATCGGCGCGCTACAGTGGATCGTAACGCTGAACGGCAACGTGTGGTGGGGTACGTTCGGGATGCTGTCGCTGCTGGCGGTGGCCGCGATCGCGTATAACCTCGCCAAATGGTACGACGGCGACAAGCTCTCCGCGGCGATAGTCACCTTGGCCACGTATCTTAGCGTGGTTCCGCAGGTGTCGGCGGACGGCGCGTGGGGCAATCTCAGCTGGGGATACCTCAATTCCGGCGCGCTGTTCGTCGGTATCATCCTGGCCCTTGTGACTACCGAGATATTCGTGCGGCTGTCCAAGGCGGATAAACTGGTCATCAAAATGCCGGACGGCGTTCCGCCCGCCGTGGCGCGCTCGTTCGCGTCGCTCTTCCCGGCCATACTCACAGTGCTTATCGTCAACGTCGTTGCGGCGCTTGTCGGTACATACGGAGCGGAGGGCTACACCAACTTCTTCGACATAGCCAACAAGACGTTCGTCGCCCCGATGGCGGAAGCCTCCGGAACGTTCGGGTTCGGCCTCGCGGTAGTGCTGCTGACGCATATCTTCTGGCTGTTCGGCGTACACGGCGCGAATATGTTTGAGGGCATACTCCAGACGTTCAACGCCAACGCCGTGGCGAACAATCTCAGCGGGGCGTCGCCGCTTATCTTCAATAAGTCCTTCGCGGACGCCTTCATCTATATGGGCGGAGTCGGAGTCGGCCTCGGGCTTGTGATCGCGCTGATCCTTATCGGCAAGTCCAAACAGAACCGCATGATCGGACGCCTGGGCGCGGCTCCCGGCCTGTTCAATATCAACGAGCCGGTGCTGTTCGGCCTGCCGATCGTCCTGAACCCGATATTCGCTGTTCCGTTCATCATCGCGCCGATCGTCAGCCTTATCGTGGCTTACGCCGCGACGGCCGCCGGCCTTGTGAATCCGGTCAGCTATATGATCCCTTGGACCACGCCGCCGATACTCTCCGGCCTGTTTGCGACAGGAATGGACTGGCGCGCGCCGGTCGTCCAGCTCATCAACCTGGCGCTGTCCGTACTTATCTATCTGCCGTTCGTAAAGATCGCGGATAAGATCGAGGAGAAGCGCGAGCTGGAGGCTGGAAGCTAGAGGCTGGAAGCTAGAGGCTGGAAGCTGGACGCGCCTGACACTGAACCTTAAGATAGAACCTTATCCCCCGCCTGCACCCCCAAGGGCGGGGGATCCGTAAAATTAACGCGAAACGCGGTGGATATATATGGATAGCAAGATGGAGACACTCATAATGGAGCTGATCGTCAGCGCCGGCAGCGCGCGGAGCTTCGCGATGGACGCGATCCGCCTGGCGAAGGAAGGCGATATGGCAGCCGCGCGCGAAGCGCTTGAAGCCTCCGAGGGCGAGACGCGCAAAGTCCACGAGACGCAGACCGGTCTGATTCAGGCGGAGGCGCGGGGCGAGCGCACCGAGATCAACCTGTTCATGGTTCACGCGCAGGATCATATCATGACGGCCATGCTCGCGAAGGAACTGGCGCGGGAGTTCGTCGATCTGTACGGCAGAATGGCGGGTGAGAAGAGTTGAAAATAATTGTGAACGCGGACGACTTCGGGCATTCCAAGGGCGTCAACCTCGGCATCATTGAGTCCTACCGGAACGGCGTCGTCCGATCGACCACGATGATGGCGGGTATGCCCGGTTTCGGGCACGCCGCGCGCGTATCGCGCCGGAACCCCGGGCTTGGCGTCGGCGTCCATCTGACGCTGACGGCGGGCAAGGCCGTCGGTGGCGCGTACAGGACGCTGACGGACGCCGACGGAAATTTCCTCAAACTGACGGAGACGGAGCGCCGCGCCAGAGCCGGGGAGCTGGATCTGGCGGAGGTAGAGTCCGAATACGAGGCGCAGATCAGGAAGGTATATAAAGCCGACATAATCCCCGATCATTTCGACAGTCACCACCATACGCACAAACTGCCCGGCGTGTCCGGCGTGTTCCTCAAGCTGGCGAAAAAATACGGCGTCAAGGTCCGTATGTATGACAGGAGCCTGCTGACGGGCGAATACGCGGGTATCGTGACGACCGACGCCTTCGACGATACGTTCTACGGCGGCGGCGCGACCGCCGAACGCCTCCGGGAGATAATATCGCCGCGGCGGGGCGCGTCTCTCGAGATCATGTGCCACCCGGCCTATTGCGACCTGTTTCTTTTTAAGAACAGCTCGTACAACACGCGGCGCTTCTTCGAGATGGACGTTCTCACCGGTAAAGAGATAAAAGACTTTATCAAAGCGAACGGGCATGAGCTGTGTTCCTTCGCGGAACTGTGAGGGATTGGATGGACGGCGTGAAAATAGTCACGATCGGCGGCGGCTCCAGTTACACGCCGGAACTGATCGAGGGCTTTATCAAGCGCTACGCCGAGCTTCCCGCGCGTGAGATCTGGCTGGTTGACATCCCAGAGGGCAGGGAGAAGCTGGAGACAGTCGGGGCGCTGGCGCGCCGCATGGTCAAAAAGTCCGGCTTACCGATAGACGTGCGGCTCTCGTATGACCGCCGAGAGGCGCTGGCGGGCGCGGATTTCGTAACGACGCAGATACGCGTGGGGCAGCTGGCGGCGCGCGAGATTGATGAGCGCGTCCCGCTGGAGCACGGTATGCTCGGGCAGGAGACGAACGGCGCGGGCGGCATGTTCAACGCGTTCCGGACGATACCCGTTATCCTCGATATAACGGAGGACATGCGGGAACTTTGCCCGGACGCGTGGCTGATCAACTTCTCGAACCCCGCCGGGATGGTCACGGAGGCCTGTCTGCGTTACGGCGCGGTAAAGCGCGTCGTCGGACTCTGCAACGTACCCATCCACATGAGCAGGGAGATAGCGAAACTGCTGGGCGTCGGCGCGGATCGCGTAAACGTCACGTTCGGAGGGCTTAACCACATGGTTTACGCGCTGCGCGCGCTGCTGGACGGCAAGGACGTAACGCGGCGGCTACTTGAGCTTGCGTCCGATCCGGAGCGCGGCGCGGCGACGATGAAGAACATCATGCCCGCGCGGTACGAGCCGGAGTTTCTGCGGGCGCTCGGCGTACTGCCATGCCCGTACCACAGCTACTACTATCTCAAGGACCGGCAGCTGGCGGATGAGCTTGAGCGGTTCCGCGCCGGGGAGACGCGCGCGCGGCAGGTACAGAAGATCGAGCGAGAGCTGTTCGAGCTGTACCGCGACGAGACGCTCGACGTCAAGCCGCCCCAGCTCGAGGCGCGCGGCGGCGCGTATTATTCGGACGCGGCGTGCAGCCTTATCGAATCAATTTATACCGACCGGCGCGACATACAGGCCGTGGACACGCGCAACAACGGCGCGATCGCGGGGATACCGGCGGAGAGCGCCGTCGAGGTCAGCTGCGTCATAACGGGCGGAGGACCCGTGCCGCTCGCGGTCGGCGAACTGCCCATGGCGGTCAGCGGACTGGTTCAGCAAATCAAGTCGTTTGAGCGGCTCGTGGTCGAGGCGGCGGTCGAGGGCGACGCTGACAAAGCCATTCTGGCGCTTTCGGTCAACCCGCTCACGCCGTCCGACTCGGCGGCGAAGGCGGTGGTTCTCGAGATGCTGGAGGCGCACAAGCGGTACCTGCCGAGATTCTTTAAGTAAATCTCGTAAATTTTGAAAATTCCGAAAGGGTTTGCTGTATGCGGCATATGGAGTATTACGTCGGCATCGACGGCGGCGGCACGAAGAGCCGGCTGCTCGCGGTCGATAAGAACGAGGAGCCTGTGGCTGTACTGTACGGCGGCAGCACCAACCTGGCGTCGAACCAGGTTTCCGAGGTGCGCGAAACACTGCGTTCGCTGTTCGCGCGGATGTTCGCGGAAGGCGGGCTTTCGCCCGAGGGATGTCTCGGCGTATGCGTCGGCAGCGCCGGGCTGGACTTTCCTGCGGCTTGCGGGCAGATGGAGAGCCTCGTGCGCGAGTCCGGTTTCGCCTGCCCCGTCGCCGCCGTCAACGACAGCCTTCTGGCGCTGGCCGCCGCGACGGACGGAGGCCCGGGCGTTATAATCATCTCGGGAACGGGTTCCATCGCGTATGGCGCCGGCGCGGACGGCACAATCGCGCGGTGCGGCGGCTGGGGGCACATCCTCGACGACGGCGGCTCCGGGTACTGGATCGGCAAGGAGGCGATCCGCCGCGCGTTTCTGGCCTACGACGGGCGCGGCCGCCAGACCGTCCTCACGGGGAAGGTCATGGATAAACTCGGCGTGTCCAACCTGCCGGACGCCATCGAACCCCTTTACGGAGACGGAGGCATCGGCAAGCCCGAGATAGCGGAGTTTTGCGTCATGGTTCAGGAAGGCGCCGAAGCGGGCGACGCCGTTTGCCGCGAGATACTCGAGGAAGCCGCCGAGGAGCTGTTCGCGCTCACGGACGCTATCCTTAAAAAGCTTGGGCAGGACGATCTGAGCGTCGCGGTCAGCGGCGGCAGCATACAGAACAACCCAACGCTGCTGGCGATGTTCGCCGCGCGCGTAAGCGCCGTCTATCCGCGCGTAAGCGTAGCGGAGATCAAACGGGAACCCGTTTGGGGCGCGATACGCCTGTGCCGCAAAGGGAAGGGGGCGGTATAATTGAAAATAATAAAAACGTCGGGGTATCAGGACTTGAGCAAAAAAGCCGCCATATTCATCGCGGCGCAGATGATACACAACCCAAGGAGCACGCTGGGTCTCGCGACGGGATCGACGCCGGAAGGCGTCTACGCCGAGCTGGCCGCGCTCCGCATCGGCGGGGTAATCGACTTTGCCGACATAACGACGTTTAATCTGGACGAGTATTACGGCCTGCCGCCGTTCCACCCCCGCAGCTACCGGTACTATATGCGCGAAAAGCTGTTCCAGTACGTCAATATAAAAGAAGAGAACATTCACATCCCGGACGGCTCGACGGACGACGCGGCGGCGGAGTGCGCGCGGTATGAGAAAGCGATCCGGAAGGCGGGGGGCATAGATCTGCAGCTGCTCGGCATTGGCCGCAACGGGCACATCGGCTTCAATGAGCCGTCGGACAGCTTCGCGCGCGAGACGTATCTTGTCGATCTGACGGAAGACACGCTGGAGGCCAACGCGCGGTTCTTCGCGAAAGGCGAGGAGATGCCGAAGAAAGCTATAAGCATGGGCATCAACACGATTATGCAAGCGCGCGGCATATTGCTGATCGCGTGCGGCGAGGACAAGAAAGAGGCGCTGCGCAGGATGATCGAGGAACCGGTTACGCCGATGGCGCCGGCTTCGGTACTGCAGTTTCACCGGCACGCAACAATAATGTACTGCGATTGATACTAATCTCTGTTAGACTGGTAGAAAAGATTTTTCAAAGCGGAAGCGCGTCCGCGTAATGAATTTTCGCACGGACGAATTTTGCATCGCATTATCGTTTGAACCACACGATAATGCTTCAATTCACGCAAAATTCTGTCACGCGAAAATTACCTTGGTTCAGGCGCAGACTTGAAAAATTTTTTCTATTCCTTAAATGGAGATTAGTATGACACTGGTTTATAGAGAGGAGAGGCGGCAATGCAAGAGCGCGGTCTTACTATCAAGAACCCGTCCGGACTGCACATGCGTCCCGCGGGCGTATTCGCGAAGGCGATACTGCCGTTCAAGTCCGACGTTCGCTTTGAGATTCGCGGAAACGAGTACAACGCGCGGAGTATGCTAGGAATCCTCAGCGCCGCCGTCAAACGCGGCGACAAAATAATCCTGCGCGTCAGCGGCGACGATGAGGAAGCCTGCATGGCCGCCGTGGCCGTGGCTGTCGAGAGCGGCCTGGGAGAGCTGTAAAAACGCGATAGAATTGGGGGATGTAATGGTATTGAAAGGCACGGGCGTTTCCGACGGTATCGCCGTCGGAAAGCTGGTCGTATTGCCGGACGGCGAGACGCGCGTGGAGCGCGGTTCCGCCCGGCCGGACGAGCGCGAAAGAATGGCCGGAGCGCTGGCCCGCCTTACGGCGCTGCTGACCGAGAAGGCCTCCGCTCAAGGCGGCGAGCGCGGCGATATCTTGGAGAGCCACGCCATGCTGCTGTCGGATCCTGTCATGACGTCCGAGATGGACGGCATGATAGCCTCGGAGAACTGTTCCGCCGAATTCGCCGCCGCGACAGTCATAGACAGGTACGCCGAACTCTTCCTGTCTATGGGCGACGCGCTGCTGGCGGCGCGGGCTTCCGACCTGCGCGACATTAAGTCGAACCTGCTGCGGGTGCTGGCTGGCAGGACGTTATTTGACACGGGCGGCTTGCCGGAGGGTACTGTTCTGGCCGCTCGCGAGCTTACCACGTCCGTCGCGGCGTCGATCGACCCGGCGATGGTTTGCGCCATTGTCGCCGAAACAGGCGGCAAAACGTCGCACACGGCGATCATAGCGCGCTCGTTGGGGATACCCGCCGTTTCGGGCGTTCAGGTCTCCGATCTGCCGGATGGGTCGCCGCTCGTCGTCGTGGACGGAGCGTCGGGGGAGATCATCGTCGATCCGCCCGAGGACGTTCTGGAGCGTTGCCGCGGGGAGATAGAAAAACGCGCGCGCCGAAAGGCGGAACTGGAGCGTTGCCGTCACCTGCCCGCCGTCACGACGGACGGTTTCGCGCTGGAGCTTTGCGTCAACATCGGGCTGGAATCGGACATAGAACCTGCCTCCGGATCCGGCGCGGACGGCGTAGGGCTGTTCCGCACCGAGTTCCTGTACATGAACCGCCAGTCGGCGCCGACCGAGGAAGAACAGTTCGCCGTATACAAAAAAGCGGCTCTCGCGTTCGCCGGGAAGTCCGTCATAATCCGAACGCTGGACGCCGGCGGCGACAAGGCCGTGCCGTACCTCGGCATTGAGCGGGAGGATAACCCGTTCCTCGGATGGCGCGCGATACGCTATTGCCTGGACAGACCGGAGCTGTTCACGGTCCAGCTCCGCGCGATCCTGCGCGCGTCGGTTTACGGGAACATCCGGATTATGCTGCCGATGATATCCGCGGTATCGGAACTGCGCCGCGCTAAGGCGCTTATCGAGTCGGTCCGGGCGGACCTGCCGCGGGAGGCGTCGGGTTCATGCCCGCCCGTGGGCATAATGGTCGAAACCCCGGCGGCGGCGGTTCTCGCCGATCACTTCGCCCAGGAAGCCGACTTTTTCAGCATAGGCACTAACGACCTGACACAGTACACAATGGCCGCCGACCGCGGCAACCGGAACACGGCGCGGCTCTGCAGCGCTTACGATCCGGCGGTGCTGCGGCTTATACGGCGCGCGGCGCGTTCCGCCGAGAAGCGCGGCATACCGTGCGGCGTCTGCGGGGAGACCGCCGCCGACCCCCTGATGACAAAATTTCTCATCGGCTGCGGCATAACCGAATTGAGCGTGTCGGGCGGAGCGATACCCACCGTCAAAGAGATCATCCGGCGAACATCCCGCAAGGAAGTCTCGGCAGCGGTGGACGCGGGGCTTGGCGGAGTGAGCGGCGCGGACGACGGCATGAAGTTTCTGAAGGGATTGTGAGGACACGACGGCCGGCCCATTATAAGGGCGGGCCGTTTTTACCGCATTTCCGATTCCCCGTCAAATGGGATAATCCCCACCACCGCCGCATATATATCATTGAATAAGACTAAGCCTAATCCCATTTCAAAAGACGGATAAATGGGATTAGTATAAGCCGTTTACAAACCGAGGGGGTTCATCATGCAAGACTATGACGTTTACAGAGATATTGCCGAGCGCACCGGCGGCGATATCTATATCGGGGTGGTCGGCCCCGTCAGGACGGGGAAATCCACGTTTATCAAGCGCTTTATGGATCTTCTGGTAATTCCTAATATCGACAACGCCCATAACCGTGAGCGCGCCCGCGACGAACTGCCCCAGTCCGGAACCGGGAAGGCGATCATGACTACCGAACCTAAATTCGTCCCGAACGAAGCCGCCGAGATCAAGCTGAACGACACGACGAACGCCAAAGTCCGCCTTATCGACTGCGTGGGCTACATCGTGCCGTCGGCCAGCGGCTATCTCGATGAAGACGAACCGCGCCTGATCAACACTCCCTGGTTTGAGGATAAGATTCCCTTCGCCGAGGCCGCGGAGTACGGCACCAAGAAAGTCATCAACGAGCATTCGACCATAGGCGTCGTCGTGACCACGGACGGCAGCGTCACGGACATCCCCCGCGCCGATTATATCGACGCCGAGGAACGCGTCGTGTCCGAGCTGCAGGCGATCAACAAGCCGTTCGTCGTCCTGATCAACACGTCGCGGCCATACGCCGCCGAGACCGACACGCTTAAGGCGGAGCTTTCCGAGAAGTACGCGGTACCCGCCATCGCCGTCAACGCCGCTCAGCTCAAGCCCGAGGACATAACCCAGATACTCGAGGGCGTGCTGTACGAATTCCCCGTGCGCGAGATCCGAATCAACACCCCGAAATGGATCGAGACGCTGGGCATGGATCACTGGCTCAAGTCGTCCATCGTCGCGTGCGTCAAGGAGATCGCGAAGTGCGTCGGCAAACTGCGCGGAATAAAGGACGCGGCCGAGTCGCTCGAGGCGAGCGAACATATAAAGAAAGCCTTCCTGGACCGGATCGACCTGGGCACCGGGTCGGCGCTCATCGAGGCTTCTGTCGCCGACGACCTGTTCTATAAGGTGCTGTCCGAAACGACCGGTATGGACATCGGCGGCGAATATCAGCTTATATCGACAATCAAGGTGCTGGCCGAGGCCAAGCGCGAACACGACAAGGTGAAAGCCGCGCTCGAAGACGTGAATCGCAAGGGCTACGGCATAGTAACCCCGGTGATGGAGGAGATGCGGCTGGACGCGCCGGCGCTCGTGCGACACGGCTCGAAATACGGCGTGCGGCTGAAAGCGTCCGCGCCGGCGATACATATGATCCGCGCGGATATAGAGACGGAAATATCGCCGATAGTCGGCACGGAGAAGCAGAGCCAGGAACTGGTTGACAATCTCACGCGGGAGATGGAGGGCGACCCCGAGAAGATCTGGCAGCTCAACATGTTCGGCAAGTCCATGTCCGAAATGGTTCGCGAGGGGATACAGGGCAAGCTGTACCGTATGCCCGAGGATTCGCAGATGAAGCTGCAGGAGGCCATCCAGAAGATCATCAACGAGGGCAGCCGGGGCCTTATCTGCATTATACTCTGAATACTCTGATATTTGGGCGGGGGCGGCGAGAGCGCGCCCCCGCCGCGCAAGGGGCGACGATATGAACGACGTCAAAAACGCTCTGAACGCCGCCGGGATATACACCGCTGTCGTACTCGGCGCGGGATTCGCCTCGGGGCAGGAGATAATCCGCTTCTTCGTGCGGCACGGTGACGCCGGATACGTCGGGCTGTCTGTCGCCGGCGTTGTTTTCGCGCTGTCGGGCTGGGCGGTTCTGGATATTTCCGCAAGGCTCCGGCTGGACGGCTGGGACGGGTTCGCGCGCGCCGTATTCGGCGAACGGCTCGGCAAGGCTGTGAGCGCCGCCTCGACGCTCTTTATCGGCGTGCTGTTCTGCGCGATGCTGGCGGGCGCTGGGGCTATGGGGCGGGAAGCGTTCGGGCTTCCGTTTTCGGTGGGAGTACTGGCGCTGGCCGCCGTCTGCTTCGTAATCTTCCTGACGGGCGCCAGAGGGCTTTTGGCGCTTAACGCCTTTCTGGCGCCGATTCTCATGGCCGGAGGCGTGTTCTTCGGGCTGTACGCGTTCTTTACGGACGCCCAGCCCGCGTTCGCCGGCGTCCGGAGCGCCATCGGAGGGGACTGGGTCTATTCGGCACTCACGTACGCTTCGTACAACGTCGTGACGGCGATAACCGTGCTGTCGGGTATGCGCGGTATGGTAAATAACAGAAAAACCGCGAAGCTCGCCGGCCTTTGCGGTGGGCTGTTCCTGACAGCGCTCGGCTTCTGCTTCGCCTTGCCGCTCTATCTTAACGCCGGATTGTACGAACGCGTGGAGATTCCTATGATGCTGATCGCCCGTCGCCACGGCAGACTGATCGAGGGCGTGTACGTCTTTGTCCTCGTCGCGGCGATTATGACGAGCGCCGTCGCCAACGGCTTCGCCGTAGTGGACTGGATATGCGCGCGATGGGGTGCGAAAAAAACCGCCGTCAAGCTGGGCGTCACGCTGGTATGCGCCGCGGCCGCGCATACAGGCTTCTCGGAGCTTGTCGGGCGGGTATACCCGCTGTTCGGGCTGCTCGGTATGTTCGAGGTCGCGGCGGTGATCCTGTACTTCATTTTTGGGGAGAAGTCCGGCTCCCCGGCTTTACGGCCGGTGCCGCGCCTGCCGCGCACAGCGGACAGCTCTCCGGCTCGAACGACTCGATGACGGCGGTATAGGCCGCCGTTTTTTTTACGCCGAACCCGACCGCCCCGCCCGATCTGTCCACAAGGACCGCGACCCCTGCGACGATACCTCCGGCGGCCTCGACAAGCGCGATAACCTCGCGGACGCTGCCGCCCGTCGTGATCACGTCCTCGGCGACGAGCACCCGCTGACCAGGTTCCACGGCGAAACCGCGCCTGAAAGTCATGACGCCGTTCTCGCGCTCGGCGAATACGCTCGGCACGCCCAGCTGACGCGCGATCTCGTAGCCGACGATTATACCGCCCATGGCCGGCGCGGCGACCAGCTCTACGCCGTCGCCCCCAAACGCCTCGGCCAGCGCGGAGCATAGCTCCCCGGCGAAATCCGGGCGGCGGAGAACCTTAGCGCACTGCATGTATTGCCGCGCGTGTCTGCCGCTTGTCAGTATAAAATGCCCGGTCAGCAGCGCCCCGGATTCCGTAAGTATCCATTCCGCGCGATCTTTGCCGATCATACTATTCCCCTTATCTCACTCAAGCTGTTTATGCCGTTTTCATCCATGAATCGCTCAATTCCCTCCGCGATGGATACCGCCGCGTTAGGGTCGCGGAACGTCGCGGTTCCGACGGCTATGGCCGCGGCGCCCGCCATGATGAACTCGATCGCGTCACGCGCCGTCATTATGCCGCCCATGCCGACGACCGGCACGCGCGCGGCCTTCGCGACCGCCCAAACCATGCGCACGGCGACGGGCATGATCGCCGGTCCGGACAGCCCTCCCACGGCGTTCGCCAGGACGGGGCGGCGGCGGCGTATGTCGATCTTCATGCCGAGCAGCGTGTTTATCAGCGAGAGCGCGTCCGCGCCGCCGTCTTCCGCCGCGCGGGCTATTTCGGTTATGTCCGTCACATTCGGGCTAAGCTTGACGATCAGCGGCTGACGCGCCTTCTTCCGGACGGCTTCCGTAACCTCGCGCACTCGCTCCGGGTCGGTTCCGAACGCGATGCCGCCGCGCTTCACGTTCGGGCAGGAGATGTTCAGCTCGAGCATGTCCGCGCCCGAATCCGCAAGCGCCTCGGCCACGGCGGCGTATTCATCCACGGTATGCCCGCAGATGTTGACGATAACCCGCGCCCCGCACCCGCGCAGAAAAGGCGCGTCTTCCGCCAGAAACCGTTCCACTCCGGGGTTTTGCAGTCCGACGGAATTCAGCGTACCGCCGTACGTCTCGGCGACGCGCGGCGGCGGGTTGCCCGGCCACGGCTCCATGGATACGCCCTTTGTAGTTATGCCGCCCAGACGGGACAAATCGGTCAGCTCGGCATACTCGCGGCCGCTAGCGAACGTCCCCGAAGCGGTTATGACGGGATTCTTAAACGTAACGCCCGCCAGACTAACGCTCGTGTCAGCCAACGGCACCCGCCCCCCATACCAGTTCTTTCGCGTCGAAAACAGGGCCGTCCGCGCAGCATTTCCGGTACTTTGTCTCTCCGCGCGTTTCGACGGCGCAGCAATAACAAGCTCCGACGCCGCAAGCCATGCGCTCCTCCACGGAGACATAGCACGCCGCGCGGATTTTCTCCGCGATTCCCGCGGCTCGGGCCAGCAACGGCTTCGGGCCGCACGCGTACACCGTGTCGAACGCCGGCTCGTCCGCGAAATTCTCGAACATATCGGCGGCGTTTCCATGAAACCCCATCGAACCGTCGTCAGTCGAAACGCTGACCCCCGCGCCCGTCTCCGCGAACTCGCGCAATAGTATGGGGTCGGAGCGGAAACCGAGGAATACGGATACCTCCGCGCCGGACGCGGCGCGCGATCTAGTCAGCCATAACAGCGGCGGAACGCCCAGCCCCCCGCCGATTATCGCGGCCCTCTCCCCGGGGCGTGTCTCAGGAAAACCGTTGCCGAGCGGCGCCAACGCCCGGATCGTCCGTCCCGGCTCGAGCGCGGCCAGCAGAGTAGTCCCGCCGCCCGCCGCCTGGTACACGAAACGGTACAGCCCGTTCTTCTCGTCAGCGCCGCAAAAGCTGATCGGGCGCGGCAGAAGGCGCGAATCCCCGCCGGGATACAGCATGGCGAACTGCCCGGGCCGCGCCGCCACCGCCTCCCCCGCGACCGTCATATCGAACACTCCGGGCGCTATACGCTTGTTCCGGTGAACAATTCCGTCAAAATAACGTTTCATTGCGCCGCCTAGCCTTCCATCAGCATCTTTCCCAGATTGCTCCCCTTCGGATCCACACCGTAACGCCCGTTGAAGCACCCCATACAGAACGGCAGGCGGCACTTGCCGCACGCGATACGCAGCCCATCCTCGCTGATGTAGCCCAGCGAGTCCGCGCCGAGTTTCCGCGCGATCTCCGATACCGACATATGGTTGGCGATCAGGTTCTCCTCGCGGTCTATGTCCGTGCCGAAATGACACGCGTGGCGGAACGGCGGCGACGATACGCGCATATGCACTTCCCGCGCCCCGGCGCCGCGCATCGCCGCTATGATCTTCGCGCTGGTCGTGCCGCGCACTATCGAATCGTCCACCAGGACGATCCGCTTGCCCTCAATGTTCGCGCGGAGCGGGTTCAGCTTCATTTTTACGGCGGACTCGCGGGCCGTCTGCGTCGGACAGATGAAGCTGCGCCCGATGTAGCGGTTTTTGACGAATCCCGATACCAGCGGCAGCCCGCTCGCCGCGGCATACCCGAACGACGCCTCTATCCCCGAATCCGGCACGCCGCACACGGCGTCCGCCTCGACGGGATGTTCGGCGGCAAGCCTCGCGCCCATGTTGTACCGCGCCTCGTATACCGAAAGCCCGTCCACGACGGAATCGGGCCGAGCGAAATAGACGTACTCGAACACGCACAGCCCGACGCTCGCTGAGGTCAGCGGCTTCTCGTCGTATATGACCCCGCCGTTCTGGAACGCGATCACCTCGCCCGGCTCCACGTCGCGCTCGAAAGCGAAGTCGGTTGAATCGAGCGCGCACGATTCGCTGGCGACGGCGCGTCCCCATTCGTTGCGCCCGAAACAGAGCGGCCGGAAGCCGTAAGGGTCGCGCGCGGCGATCAGTTTATTCTCATTATTCATGACGATGAGGGAAAACGCCCCGCGCAGCCGCTTCGCCGCGCCCACTACGCCCCCCACGATATCCCCCGCCTCCAGCGCCTCATACGCGATCAGCGCCGATATAACCTCGCTGTCGCTGGACGCGGAGAAATCCACGCCTCGCTCCTTCAGCTCGGAGCGTATCTCCGTAGCGTTGACCACGTTGCCGTTGTGGACGGTCGCGATACGGCCCTTCAGGTATTCCGTCACAAATGGCTGGACGTTTTTCAGATGATTTGAACCCGTCGTCGAGTAACGCGTATGCCCGACCGATATGCCGCTGGGCGGCAGCTGACTAAGCGCATCCCCGGAGAACACCTCGGAAACCAGCCCGCGGTTCTTTACGCACGTAATCGCGCTGCCCGAGAGCACGGCGATCCCCGCGCCCTCCTGCCCTCTGTGCTGCTGCGCCATCAGGCCGTTGCAGGTTATCCCGGCGGCCTCGCCGATAAGAAGGCTTGTGCCGAAAACCGCGCATTCCTCGGCGGGTTTTTTGAATATCGTCTCACCTATATCATCCATACCCATCATCTCTCATACGTCTTGATTATCGTCTGGGCTACGTCGCGCCGGCGGAGGCGCATATCCATCGCCCGCTTCTCGATATACCGGTGAGCCTCCGGCTCGGTCAGCGACATATACCGCATGAGCAGGAACTTGGCGCGATTGACTACGTGCGTGTCCTCCAGCTTCTGCTCCAGCCGCTGATATTCGTTACGCATCCGCGACAGGCGGGCGCTCGCCGCCGCGACCAGCTTGAGCGCTCCCCAGAACTGCTCCCTGGTCAAAGGCTTGGCCAGCGTGAACACCCCGTGATCCTCGACGCGCTCGGATACCGGCCCGAACATCTCGCCGCGCACGATCAGCATGACTTGCGCCGCGCCGCGCTCGGCGGTATCCATCGCCAACTCGTCGCCGAACTCGTCCGGCAGCGGCGCGTTGATGACGCACAGGTCGAACGGGCGCTCCATCATCGCGCGGCGGGCTTCGCCGCAGCTCCGCGCGAAAGAAAGCTCGCGGCCGCCGTCCCGGGCGAGCATCTCCCGTAAATATTCCGCGCTCTTATCCGTCCCCGATACTATCAGTACGCTTCGCAAGACAAAACAGCCTTTCGGATCTCTTCCGCCTTCTCCGCTTCCTTCCCGGCAAAGTATCGCGAGAGCGCGTATTCGTTGACATATTTGGCTACGAACGCCGAACCCGCCGCCAGCGAAAGCGCCTCCGGCAGCGTCTCTGGCAATCGCGGCAGACCCGGCGAACCCTCGAAGAGGTTGCCGTCGGAGGGCGGCGGCGGGGCGAGGCCTTCCTCTATGCCGTCAAGCCCCGCCATGAGCAGCAGGTAGAACGCCAAGTACGGGTTGAGAGACGGGTCCGGCGAGCGCAGTTCTATCCGGGCGCGGTCCCGCTCCCCGGCGGGGATACGGATCAGCGCGGAACGGTTCTGGTGGCTCCACGACACGTACTTCGGGGCGCCGGGGGAGCGCAGCCTGTCGTAGGAATTGGGTATCGGGTTCGTAAAGGCGCCAAGCTCGGCCGCGCGAGCCAGTATCCCCGCCATGAACGCCCCGGCTTCTGGGCTGTGCTCTCCGTCCGGCAGCTTGATCACGTTCTCGCCGTTCTTCTTGAGGGAGATATTTATATGCAGACAGCTGGAAGCCTGATCCGCCAGCGGCTTAGGCAGAAATGACGCGGAAAGCCCGCTGGACTGCGCGACGGCGCGCACGACGGATTTGAGCGTCATCAAATTGTCGGCGGCGGCAAGCGCCCCCGAATGCCGGAAATCAACCTCGTTCTGACCCGCGCCGCGCTCATGATGGCTGGATTCGGGGGTGATACCCATCCCCTCCAGCGCCAGGCAGATCTCGCGCCGGACGTTCTCGCCCATATCGAGCGGGGAGACGTCGAGGTACCCGCCCTCGTCGAGCGGGACGTCGGTAGGCTTTCCGGCCTCGTCGGTCTTGAACAGGTAGAATTCGCATTCCACACCGATCTCGGCGGTATACCCCAGTTTATTGGCGCGTTCGCCCGCGCGGCGCAGCGCCGCCCGGAAGTCGCTCGGGTGCGGAGAGCCGTCCGGCAGGACTACGTCGCAATAGAGCCGCGCGACGCGTCCGTGCCCCGGACGCCAGGGCAAGACAGCCAGCGTGCCGGTATCCGGCGCGAGGAACATATCCGAGCGCTCGACGCCAGCGAACCCGCGCACGCTCGACGCGTCGAAGGCGAAACCGCTCGTTACGGCGCGCTCCAGCTCCGAACTTATTATCGCTATATTCTTCTGACGCCCGAACAGGTCGCGGAAGGCCAGCCGGACGAATTTTACGTCGTTATCGCGGATGAAGCTGAGTATCTCTCTGTCAGTATATCCCAATCGCCGTTCCTCCCGGTATTGCGCTAATCCCATTTTATGAGACGAATAAAAATTTTTCAGTCCGCGCCTGGAATTTTGCGTGAATCAAGCAAAATTCAGAGACGCGCGGACGCTTAAAAAATTTTTATCCACAAATCTAAATGGAACCAGCATTATTCAACGGTAACGCTTTTTGCCAGATTTCGCGGTTTGTCTATGTCGAGGCCCTTCGCCGCGGCTATATAGTACGCGAAAAGCTGCAGAGGTATAATCGTCAGCGACGGCGTGAACACAGGCTCGGTTACGGGCACCTCGAACACGGCGGCGCACTCATCGTCCATGCGGCGGTTGCCGCGCCACGTCACGCCGATCACCTCGCCGAACCGCGCGCGCACCTCCTTGATGTTGCTCATGAGTTTGTCGAACAGCTTCTCGCACACGGCCACCGCGACGACGGGCGTGCCGCGCTCGATCAGCGCCAGCGTGCCGTGTTTCAGCTCGCCGGCGGCGTAGGCCTCGGAATGGATATAAGATATTTCCTTTAGCTTCAGCGACGCCTCCAGTCCGGCGGCGTAGTCCGCGCCGCGCCCGATGAAGAACACGTCCGTAGCGGCGCTGTACCGCCCGGCCAGTTCCTTGGCGAACGCGTCCGTCCCGAGAGCCGTTTCGATCTGATCCGGCAGGGCCGTCAGCGCCGCGATCAGCCTGCGGTTGTATTCGTCGCCGATTGTGCCCAGTTTGCGGCCAAGATAAACCGCCAGCATATACATAACCGCCAGCTGGCACGAATACGCCTTCGTCGTCGCTACGGCTATCTCCGGCCCGGCGTTGGTATATATAACGCTGTCCGCTTCCCGCGCGATCTGACTGCCGACGACGTTGATTACCGCGAGCGTCCGCGCGCCTTTCGACTTCGCGTAGGATTGCGCCTCGCGCGTGTCGGCGGTAGTTCCGGACTGGCTTATGGCGACGACGAGCGAGCGGTCCGTGATAATCGGATTCTTGTACCGGAACTCGCTGGCAAGCTCCACCTCGACGGGGACGCGGGCCAGCGTCTCAATGGCGCTCTTGCCGACTATACCCGCGTGGGCCGCCGATCCGCACGCCACGACGAACACGCGGTCGATAGCGCGGATCTCGCCGGCGCTGGGCGCGAACTCGGGGAAGACGATCTCTCCGCCTTTGATCTTAGTAGAGATGGTGTCGCGAAGCGCCCTCGGCTGCTCGAATATTTCCTTTATCATGAACGTATCCGCGCCGCCCTTGCTGGCGGACTCGGCGTCCCAATCCACGTGGAACGCTACTTTCGTAAGCGGCTCGCGGCCCGGGCCTAGGAAGCTTACGCCGGAGCGCGTGAGGACGGCTATCTCCCCACGCTCGACGGAATAGAAGTCGCGGGTATACCCGAGCAGCGCGGGGATGTCGCTGGCCATGGCCGCGCCGCCCTCCATCATGGCGACGACGAGCGGGCTGTCCTTCCGCGCGGCGACTATCTCGCCCGGCGCGTCCACCGACAGAACGCCGACGGCGTACGAACCCGTAAGCTCGCTCAGCGCCGCCGCCACCGCGCCGGCCAGATCGCCGGCGTAGTGGTAATCAATAAGATTGGCGATTACCTCGGTGTCGGTCTGCGACACAAACGAGAAGCCCTCCGCTATAAGCCGCTCCTTCAATTCCTGATAATTCTCGATAATGCCGTTGTGCACCACCGCGATACGCCCGGACGACGACAGGTGCGGGTGCGCGTTTACGTCGGTGGGGGCGCCGTGCGTCGCCCAGCGCGTATGCCCGAGACCGCACGCGCTCGGTATCCCGCCGTGCTTTTCCACCAGCGCTGTGAGGTTCGCCAGCTTGCCGCCGGCTTTTATCACCGTTATCCCGCCCGCGTCCGAGACGGCGACGCCGGCGGAGTCGTATCCCCTGTACTCCAGTTTGGCCAGCCCGGCGAGAAGGATCGGGACGGCCGGGGCGGTCCCCGTGAACCCGACTATTCCGCACATATATAACCCTCCTGACACTGTTTCGGGTCAGACGGCGGCACTCGTTTCTAAGAGCGTCAGCGCGGTTCTGAAGTTTGCCTGGATGAATTTTGCGTGATTCAAGCAAAATCCTGTCACGCGAACTTCATGGGCGCGAACCTTAAAAACAAATGTCAACCTTAATTCTGAAACAGTATGAGTTTTTCTATACTCTATTCCGGCGTCCGTCCACTTATAATTACAGCACGACGCACGCCCCGCGATCCGCGCCGACGGAGATGTATTTCACGGGCACGCCGCACTCGGACTCGATCCGGCTGACATAATTCCGCGCCGCCACGGGCAGATCGCGGACGGAACGGCACTTCGAGACGTCCTCGGCGAAGCCTTCCACGTACTCGACGACCGGGACGGCGCGTTCGAGCGCGTCGCCGGAGGGGAAGTCGCGCGTCCGCTCGCCGTCTATGTCGTAGGCCGTGACGATAGGTATGCGGTCCATGTACCCGAGCACGTCGAGCTTTGTCAGCGCCAGGGCGTCCGCGCCCTGAACCTGAGCGCCGTATCTGCTCGCCACGGCGTCGAACGGTCCGACGCGCCGCGGGCGGCTCGTCGCCGCGCCGTATTCCGCGCCGGCCTCGCGCAGGCGGTCGGCCTCGGGTCCGAACATCTCCGCCGTAAACGGCCCCTCGCCGACGGCGGACGAATACGCCTTGACCACTCCTATGACCGAATCGAGCTTAAGCCCGGGCGCTCCCGCGCCGATGGGGGCGTAGGCGGCCAGCGTCGTCGAGGACGACGTATAGGGGTAGATGCCGTAGTCTATATCGCGGAGCGCGCCGAGCTGAGCCTCGAAGAGGATATTCTTCTTGTCCCGCGCGGCGTAATACAAATAATCCGAGACGTCGGCGACGAACGGTTTCGCCCAGTCGCCGAACTCGGTCAGCCACGCCGCCACGTCTCCGGGATCGACGGGTTGCGCCCCGTATCCTCCGGTTAGCGTAAGATTTTTCCATTCGCATATATCGTATACGCGCGTCGCCAGGTTTCCGGAAAACAGGTCGCCCATGCGCAGCGCTTTCTTCATATATTTATCCGAATATACGGGCGCGATACCTCGGCGCGTCGAGCCGTACCGCCTGTCGCCCAGACGCTCTTCCTCCAGTACGTCCTGAACGGGATGAAACGGCAGGCAGATAACGGCCTTGTCGCTGATCAGCAGGTTATCAGGCGTGATTTTAACGCCGCCCGCCGCCACGCGCCCCACCTCGTCGCGCAGGTGCCGCAGGTCGATAACCATGCCCGGTCCCATCACGTTCACGGTCGTCTCGCGGAGGACGCCGCTGGGCAGCAGGTTGAGGATAAACTTGCCCTTCTCGTTGACGACGGTGTGCCCGGCGTTGTTGCCGCCCTGATAGCGGCACACCACGTCGAACGATTCGCTGAGCATATCGACCATGCGGCCCTTGCCCTCGTCGCCCCAATTGACGCCGACTATCGCTGTAAGCATTATTTTCAGCTCCTATACGCTCACTTCGGCGGAGAAACCGGGTTCGCCGCCGTATCTGTTTATCGTTTCGTATACCGTTTCGTTCAGGTAACGCTCGGTCTGGCGCTCGGCCATGCCGGTGAAGCCTCCCGCGGAGAGTATGCCGGAAAGCTCGGCTTCCGTCAGATTAAAGACGGGATCGGTGAGTATCCGTCGTGTCAGGTCGTTGTCCGCGCCGTCGCGCTTGACGGCCTGTCCAGCCGATACGGAATGCCGCCTTATGGCCTCGTGCAACGTTTGCCGGTCGCCGCCCTTTTTGACGCAGTACATCAGGATATTCTCCGTCGCCATAAACGGCAGCTCGGCCTCCAGCTGCTTCTCCAGCACTTTCGGGTAAACGGTAAGCCCTTCGATTACGTTAATATACAGTGTCAGCACCGCGTCCGCCGCCAGAAAACATTCCGATACCGCCAGACGCTTGTTCGCCGAATCGTCCAGCGTGCGCTCGAACCACTGTTCGGACGCCGTCAGCGCGGCGTTCTGGGCGTCCACGATAACGAACCGCGCCAGCGACGCCATGCGTTCCGAACGCATGGGGTTGCGCTTGTACGCCATTGCGGACGACCCGACCTGCTGACTTGTGAACGGCTCGTCTACCGCCTTTAAGTGCGAGAGCAGCCGTATGTCGTTGGAAAATTTGTGCGCCGACTGCGCGAGCCCGCTCAAAACAGACAGCACGGCGTAATCGACCTTGCGCGAGTACGTCTGTCCGGAAACGGCGTAACACTTACCGAAGCCCATCTTTTCGGCGATAACGCGCTCAAGCCGCTCGGCTTTATCCGCGTCGCCGCCGAACAGGCTCAGGAAGCTGGCTCCGGTGCCGGTAGTGCCCTTGCATCCCAGCAGAGCCAGCGAGTCCGAAACCTGCTCCAGCCGCTCCAGATCCATCAGCAGATCCGCGATCCACAGGCACGCGCGCTTGCCCATCGTCGTCGGCTGGGCGGGCTGGAAATGCGTGTACGCCAGGCACGCCAGCGATTTATATTTCCCGGCGAAAGCCGCGAGCGCCCGGACGGCCGCGACAACCTGCCGCCGGATGATCGCGAGACCCTCTTTCATGCGGATTATGTCGGTGTTGTCGCCGACGTAGCAGCTGGTGGCGCCCAGGTGAATGATGGGCCGCGCCGCGGGGCACTGCTCCCCGAAGGCGCGGATATGCGCCATAACATCGTGCCGAAGCTCGCGCTCGGCGGCGTTCGCGGCGGCGTAGTTGATATCGGAGACGCGCGCGCGCATCTCGGCGATCTGCTCCTCGGTTATGTCAAGGCCCAGCTCGCGCTCGGCCTCGGCCAGCGCTATCCAGAGCCGCCGCCATGTGGTGAATTTGAAGTCGTCGGAGAAGAGACGCCGCATCTCCTCGCCGGCGTACCGCCCTGCCAGCGGGCTTTCGTAAAAATCGGTCATCCGGATATTCTCCTCAGCACCTCGGCGTATGCCCCGGCCAGATCGCCCAAACCGCGCCGGAAGACGTCTTTGTCCAGCTTCGCGTTCGTCTCCATGTCCCACAGGCGGCACGTGTCCGGCGAAATCTCGTCCGCGAGCGCTATGCCGTCCGGCGTACGCCCGAACTCCAGCTTGAAATCCACGAGCCGCAACCCGGCCTTGCGGAAATATGCCGACAGCAGCTCGTTTATCTCGAAACTGAGCCGCGCCGTCTCGGCCAGCTCGCCGTCCGACGCCAGACCGAGAGCTTTTATATGATAGTCGTTGATCATAGGGTCGCCCAAGGCATCGTCTTTATAGCAATACTCGAGCGTCGGCCGCGAGAGGGCCGCGCCCTCCGGAACGCCGAACCGCGCCGAAAAACTGCCGGCGGCGACATTCCGCACTATAACCTCCAGCGGGATGATAGCGCATTTTTTCACGAGCTGCCCGTCCTCGCCGAGGTCGCGGATAAAATGCGTCGGAATACCCGCGTTATTCAGCATTGTGAAAATCTTAGAGCAGATCCTCCGGTTCAGTTCGCCCTTACCGGCGATCTCGGCCTTTCTGGCGCCGTTGCCCGCCGTGGCCGAATCCTTGTATTTGATGACGCGCACGTCCGGATCGCCCGTCGCGTAGACTGCTTTCGCCTTGCCTTCGTACAGCTTGTCTCCGATAATAACCGGCTCCATCGCGCCGTCTCCTTATTCTCTACTCTAAACTCCAGTCGATAGGCTCCGCGCCGTTTCGCGTCAGGAACTCGTTAGCCTTCGAGAAGTGCCGGCACCCGAAAAAACGGCCTCCCGCCAGCGGGCTGGGGTGAGCCGCCGTCAGAACCAAGTGCCGGGGATTCGTTATGTATTCCGCGACGCCCTGAGCGTCCTTCCCCCACAACAGGAATACGACGGGGGCTTCCTTCGCGTTCACGCGCTCGATCGCCGCCCGCGTGAACGTCTCCCAGCCGCGCCCGGCGTGGGAACGGCTCGCCCCCGCCGCGACCGTCAGAACCCTGTTGAGCAGCATAACGCCGTTATCCGCCCATTTGAGCAGACATCCGTTCGGCGGCTCGGGTATGCCCGCGTCGTCATGAAGCTCCTTCAGGATATTGCGCAGCGACGGCGGCGCCTTCGCGCCGGGCTGAACCGAAAACGCCAGCCCGTGCGCCTCGCCGGGGTTTATGTACGGATCCTGCCCAAGGACGACGGCGCGGACGTTCGCGAGCGGCGTGTGCCGCATGGCGTTGAATATGTCGTTCATGGGCGGGTATATCCGCCGCGAGGAATACTCGGACTTAAGGAACTTACGCAGTTCAAGGTAATACGGCTTCCGTGTCTCCTCGTCCAGAAATTCGTCCCAGTCGTTGCCAAGTTTGATCATAACCCGCGGCCTCCCAATGTTTCCGCCCACTTATCCTCTTTGAACCCGAACAGGGCGAAGCTGTCTCCGATCAGGATCGGGCGCCTCACGAGCATCCCGTCCCCCGAAAGAACGGCGAACATCTCGTCGTCGGTCATATCGCCCACGGCGTCTTTCAGACCGGCGGCGCGGTACGCCAGCCCGCTCGTGTTGAAGAGCTTCCGCGCGGACAGCCCCGCGAGCGCCGCCCACCGCCGCAGCTCAGCTTCGGTCGGCGTGTTTTCCTTTATATCCCGCGCGTCGAACGCCGCCCCGCGCTCCGCAAGCCAAACCCGCGCCTTGCGGCACGTGCCGCAGCGCGAATAACACACCAGCGTCATAACCCCGCCCCCCTTCCGCTTTATACTCTCTCTTCCGCGTAACGGGAGATTGTCCGCGTCACATAATCCGCGAACTCCGCCGTGGTCGCGCCGTTCGGCCTGCCCGTGCAGACTTTGCCCCGATCGCCCCGCCCGCAATGGTCGAGCGCGCGGCTGAGAAGCTCCTGCTCGCCGCGATAGCCGATATGCCCGAGCAGCATTGCCGCCGCCCGCATAACGCTCGAGGGATCGGCGTATATCTCGCGGCCCTCCGCAACCATGCGCGGCGCGGAACCGTGGATCGCCTCGAACATCGCGTATCGCTTGCCCAGGTTCGCGGAGCCGGCCGTCCCGACGCCGCCCTGGATCTGCGCCGCCTCGTCGGTCAGTATGTCGCCGTATAAGTTCGGGAGCGCGAACACCTGAAAATCGCGGCGGCGGTCGTCGTCAATCAGTTTGGCCGTCATTATGTCTATATACCACTCGTCGGCGGTTATGCCCGGGTACTCCTTGGCGATCCGCCGGAAGATGGTCAGAAACTTTCCGTCCGTCGTCTTGACAACGTTCGCTTTCGTGACGGCGGTAACGCGCGTCTTGCCGTTATTCCGCGCGTACTCGAACGCGGCGCGGATGATCCGCTCGGAACCCTCCGTCGTCGCGACCGTGAAATCTATCGCCAGATCGCCGTTGACGTCGAAGCCGGAGCTGCCGACGGCGTACGCGCCCTCGGTGTTCTCGCGGAAGAACGTCCAGTCTATGCCAAGCTCGGGCACGCGCACCGGGCGGACGTTCGCGAAGAGATCCAGCTCCTTGCGCATGGCCACGTTCGCCGACTCGATGTTGATGGGATAATCCCCGGCCTGGGGCGTCGTCGTCGGGCCTTTCAGGACGACGTGGCACGCCTTGAGAGAGTCCAGGCAGCCGTCCGGAATGGGTTTGCCGCAGACCAGGCGATTCTCGATCGTCAGATTCTCTATAATCCGGAACTCGACCTTTCCCGCCGCCTCGGCGTCCGCGAGCAGATACCGAAGCACGCGCGCGGCCTGCCCGGTTATCGAAGGCCCGATGCCGTCCCCGCCGACCACTCCGATGATTACCTTCGGCAAGCTCTCTAAATCGACGAATTCCTTCGCCGCGTTGATCGCGTCAACCCTTTTAAGCTGCTCGTACAGCAGCTGCCCGAACCGTTCCTTCGCCGCCGCGACTTCTAATTCACGCGTCATATCCCCAATTCCTCCGTCCGGCTTTTTCTGTTAATCCCGCCGCTATCCGCCATAAAATGACTTACGGCCGCGTCCGCCGCTTCGGACAGTTCCTCGTCCGTTATGACGGTCACTCTGCCGGCGGCGTACTGCGCGTCCACCCATTCCTTTATTTCCCGTATTACGGGGTGACGCTTGTCCAGCGCCTCGTTCTCGGACAGGCAATGCCTGGTGTTGAACCAATGCGCCACGCCCGCCAGACCCGACGTGCTCGACACGGCGACGCGGCACGGGCGCCCGAGCAGTTTATCAGTGTCGAAGATGTTGTATATCTCCTCGTTTTTAAGTATGCCGTCGGCGTGGATTCCGGCCTTGGTCACGTTGAAATCGCGGCCTACGAACGGTGTGCGCGGCGGTATCCTGTATTTGAGTTTTTTTTCAAAATATTCGGCTATTTCGGTTATAACAGTCGTGTCCGCGCCGTCCAGCGTTCCGCGCAGCTGGGCGTATTCTATTATCATGGCCTCGAGCGGCGTGTTGCCCGTGCGCTCGCCAATGCCAAGCAGAGAGCAGTTGACGGCGGAGGCACCGAACAGCCACGCGTAGGAAGCGTTCGTAACCGCCCGGTAGAAATCGTTATGACCGTGCCACTCGAGCAGCTCGTGCGGAACGCCCGCGTAGTGGTGCAATCCGTATATGATCCCCGGTACGGAGCGCGGCAGCATCGCGCCCGGATATGTCACGCCGTAGCCCATCGTGTCGCACGCGCGTATCTTTATCGGAACGCCCGTCTCGTCCATCAGCCGCATGAGCGCGCGCACAAACGGCACGACGAATCCGTAGAAATCGGCGCGCGTTATATCCTCAAAATGGCAGCGCGGGCGCACGCCCATCTCGATGCATTCCGATATGACGCGCAGGTAGTGGTCGATAACTTGCTGCCGGTCCATACGCATCTTGAAGAATATATGGTAGTCCGAGCACGAGACGAGTATGCCGGTCTCTTTCAGACCGACGGATTTGACCAGCTCGAAATCCTTCTGCGACGCGCGTATCCAGCTGGTCGGCTCGGGATATTCGTACCCCAGCGACAGGCAGCTGTAGAGCGCGTCCAGATCCTGCTTTGTATAAAGGAAGAACTCGCTCTGGCGCACCAGCCCGTTCGGCCCGCCGAGCCGCGCCAGCAGCTTATACAGATCGGTGATCTGCTCCGTGGTGTACGGCGCCCGCGACTGCTGGCCGTCCCGGAACGTCGTGTCGGTTATCCATATGTCGTCCGGCATGTCGAGCGGGACAATCCGGTGGTTGAACGCGATCTTCGGAATGTCGGAATAGGAAAACAGGTTGCGGTACAGGTTAGGCTCGCGCACGTTCCGCAGAGGATAGTCAAATTCCCAGCGTTCAAGCAGGTTGCTTTTTTTGTTGAAAATAAATTCGGACACGTCAATCACTCCCCTCGTTTACCGCCGTCTCCAGAGCTATCTCCATCATTCTTGTGTAACCGCGCTCGCGCTCCTCGGGCGGGGCGGAACCCCCGGCGTACAGGTGGTCGGAGACGGTAAGTATCGCGACGGCTTTCTTACCGGCCTTCGCCGCCGTCAGATAAAGCCCGGTCGTCTCCATCTCGACAGCGAGCGCGCCGATCGCCCGCCAAGAGTCATAAGCGCCCGGCGCGCTGTAGAACACGTCGGTGGACAGCACATGCCCGGCCTTGAAGCCGAACCCAAGCCCCCGCGCGGCGGACGCGGCCCTCTCGAGCAGCCCGAAGTCCGCCGAAGGCGCGGCGTGACCGCGAAGCCCCATCCCCGACTGGAAGTTCGAGTCGGTCGAAGCCGACAGCGCGAGTATCACGTCGCCCATCGCGACGCCGTCCGACAGCCCGCCCGCCGTTCCGACGCGGATAATCGTCTCCACATCGTAGAACGCGAACAGCTCCCACGCGTATATCCCCATGGAAGGTATGCCCATGCCGCCGCCCTGAACGCTGACGCGCCGCCCCTTGTACAGACCGGTATACCCCAGCATGCCCCGGACGGAATTATATTCCCGCGCGGATTCGAGGTAGGTCTCCGCGATAAACCTGGCCCGCAGCGGATCGCCCGGCATCAGGACTGTTTCGGCGATTTCGCCCGGTTTCGCGGCGTTGTGCGGCGTAGGCAACGGCTGTCCCTCCCGTTATCAAGCAAAATTCCAGGCGCGGACCGAAAAAGTTCTATCCGTCATTTAGAATAGGATTAGCGCTGATTCTCTGACAATAATAGTAATGATACCACAACGCCGCCCGCGGCGCAACAGAATTTAGAACCTGTATTCCTTAGTGGAATCGGCGGAAAAGACGTTGATTCCATCTATGAATACAGGTTCTTACATGGCGCACGAGCGGAGGTTCGCGCCCGCGAAGTTCGCGCCGGGCTTGTCCGCGCCGCGCAGGTCTGCCATGGACAGGTTCGCGCCGTGGAAATTGACGCCGCCCAGCTTCGCCCCGCGCAGGTCGCAGCCCGAGAGGTTCGCGCGGGAACAGTACGCGCCCGAGAGGTCCGCGCGGGTCAGGTCGCAGCCCGAGAGATCGGCGTCCTCAAGGTGCGCGGCGCGAAAAACCGCCTCGCGGAACAGGGCGTTCTGCGCCGACATAAAATGCCCTGTCGCTCCCGAGAAATCCGCGCCGCGCAAGTCGGAACCGCTCAGACAAGCGGACGACAGATCCGCCGCCGCGAAAATCGCGCCGGGAGCGGACATGCCCGACGCGCTGGCGTCGGTCAGATCGGCGGCGGAGAAATCGGCCTTTGCCGCCGAAAGCCCGCGCATGTCGCCGCCGGACAGATCCGCGCGGCAAAACGCCGCGCCCTCGGCGGAAGCCATCCTCGCGTCCGCCCCGGACAAATTCGCTCCGGACAGGTCCGCCCCAGCGAGCGCCGCTCCGTTCAGCCGCGCCATACGCAGAGACGAGCCGCGAAACCCCGTGCCCGTCAGGTCGGCTTCGGCCAGATCGGCGTAGTCCAGCGCCTGTCCCGAGAAGTCGAGACGCGCCAGCTTATCGAAGGCTGGCGGTCTGCCCGCGCCCTCGCGCCCGACGAGCGCGAGAAGCGCCGCCGCTCCGCGCGCCCCGCCCCAGTCCGGGGCATACCGCTCCTCGCGTTCGGACAGGGCGGCAAGCGCCTCCGCCGCCCTCCCGCGCAAAACCTCAAACTCTTCGCGTATTTCACGCATGTCGTCCACCGCGCCTCCTCCTTGCCTAGATATCAGCGCGCTTGTAGTAATCCTTCAGTCTCTTATAAACCCTGCCGTGGATCGAATCGGAGGGGTATTTGCCCTTGTCGTTCCTCTCGCCGGCGGGGACGCCCGTCAGCAGCCGGACGCCCTCGTCCGCCGTCTGTATGGAATATATGTGGAACCGCCCGCCGCGCACGGCCTCGATAACGTTGTCCGCGAGCGTCAGCCCGCCCACGTTCTGCCACGGGATTATCACGCCCTGCCGCCCCGTCAGGCCGCGCCTGGCACAGAGCCGGAAGAATCCCTCGATCTTATGCGTAACCCCGCCGATGGCCTGAATCTCGCCCATCTGACTCATCGACCCTGTTACGGCCAGATCCTGACGGATCGGCGCGTCGGCCAGGCTCGAGAGTATCGCGTACAGCTCGGCGGAGGACGCCGAATCGCCGTCGATGCCCGAATAATTCTGCTCGAAGCATACGCGGCACGACAGCGAGAGCGGAAATTCCTGCGCGTACATCCTTCCGAGATATCCGACGATAACCTCCATGCCCTTGTCGTGGATCGAGCCGGTCAGTTCGGCTTCCTTCTCCACGTTGACGACGCCGGCCTTGCCCGAGTACGTCGTCGCGGTGATGCGCGTAGGCCTGGCGTAGGTATGGTCGAACTCGTCGTAAACGGCCAAGCCGTTCACCTGCGCGACTTTCGCGCCGTCGGTATCGACCATGATAATGCCGTTCTCGGTCATCTCGTCGAGCTTCTCCTCGAACATATCCGAGCGGCGCCGGCGTTCGGCAACCGCCTTAGCCACGTGAGCCGCCGTTATCTCCAGCGCGCCGTCCATCCGCGCCCATACCGCCGATTCAGTCAGTACGCACGACAAATCATGGAAGTTGGCGGAAAGCTTGGTCTTGGACTCCGCCGCGCGCGACGCCCGCTCGATGATGGCCGCCGCCGCGCCGGCCGTCAGCGTCAGACCCCTCGTTTCCGCGCGCGCACGGAGGAATCCGGCGTAGGCCGCCGCGTTCTCCGCGCTGCCCTCTATCTCGAAATCGAACGCAGCGTGTATCGCGAACAGCTTGGCGAAGTCGTCGTCGTAGGCGCGGAGAATTTCATAGGAGTACAGATCGCCGATCAGGATCAGCTTCAGACTGATATCGGCGGGTTCCGGCCTCAGCCCGGTAACGGCGAACGTATACGCCTCTTTCGCGGACTCCACGGCGTGTCTTCCCGTCTTAAGCGCGCGTTTAAGCAGCTCCCACACATGCCCGCCGGCGAGGACGTCCCCCGCGCGGAGTATCAGTATGCCTCCGTTGGCCTTGTGCAGCAGGCCGGGCTTTATCTTCATGAAATCCGTCGTGAAGTTGCCGAACTCGGAGTCGAACTCGATCTCCCCGGCCACGTTCGCGTATGTCGGGTTATAATCGACGACGACAGGCGCGCGGCCCGCGTCGTTACAGGTCAGGCAGTTGATCTGATACCTTTTGGCGGCGTCGTCCCTGACGCGTTTACCGGTCATAGGCATAGCGCCGGGCGCCGCATCCGCCTCACCGTCGGAATCATCGGCGAACAGCCGCAGGTTGTCGAGAATATCCTCTTTCAGCGCGGAGAGATACGCCAAGACTTTCTCGTCCCCGGCGTAAGCCTCGCACAGTCCGGCGAAACGCCTCCCAACGACGGCCAGCCCGGTCTTGAACTCCAAGTCGCGGACATCCCTCTGAGACGCTTTCTCATCGGCGGACAGCCCGCGCATTACCTCAAAGACGCGGGCCTGCAGCTCATCCGAATGGGCGCTTATCTCGTTCTTCTCGCTCTCGGGCAGCTTGTCGAAGTCCTCCTCGCTCAGCGTTTCCTCGCCGACTACAGGCAGGAAGAATACGCCCGAACCGGACATGCGGACAGAAAATCCGCTGTTCTTGGCGTCGTCGGAAACGCGCTTCATCACGCTGTTGAATTCCTCCTGGAATCCTTTCAGCATCTCGTGCTTCTGCTCCTCGAAGTCCGGCGCGGAGAACGCCTGCGGTATCTCGTCGCGCAGCGCGCCGACCGTGTCGGCGACGGCTTCTTTGAAGGCTCCGCCCCCGCCGGGAGGGAAGCGCAGCAGAATCGGGCGCAGGGGATCCTCGAAATTATAGGCGTAGCACAGATCGTCCGGGACCGGCAGATCCCCGGCGGCCTCGGCGGCGAAGCGCTCCGCGAACGAAGACCGCCCGACGCCCGACGGTCCGGAGACATAAATATTGTAGCCAGGATCCCCCACGCGCAGACCGAAGCGGATGGCGTCGCGCGCGCGCTCCTGCCCGATGAATCGCCCGTCGGTGCCGGCACCGTCCGCCTCTTCGGGCAGGATGGCTCTTTTCAGTTCGTCATATTCCAGCTCTCTGATCATCGCGTCCCCCGGTTACTTCCGCGTAATGGCCGCGTCCCCGCGGGCAAAAACGGCTCTTTCATATTCAGTATATTTCAGCTGCCTGATTACTGTCGCTGTTAAGATACCGCGTTACGCTTCAGATAAATATTTCCACATAATAATCGCGTCCTCGCGGACGTCGGAGTAATAGTTCTTGCGTATGCCCTCCGGCCTGAAGCCGAATTTTGAATAGAGGGCCTGGGCGCGGGCATTGCCGGCGCGCACCTCAAGCGTCACGCCGATCATCCCAAGCTTCGCGGCCTCGCGCAGCAGACCGGCGACCAGCGCCCCTCCGACGCCCTGACCGCGGCAGTCCTCGCGCACCGCTACATTCGTTATATGACCTTCGTTGACTATATGCCACATTCCGGCGTATCCGACAATCTCGCCGCCGAGCGAGGCGGCGAGATACACCGCGTGTTCGCTGCCCAGCTCGCGGTAAAACTCGCCTTTGGTCCACGGTATGGAGAAACTGCCCAGCTCGATCGCGTAAACCGCGTCGACGTGATCCCGGCGCATGGGTATTATTTTTAGAATTTCTTCCATCTTTATATATGCTCCCCGGCCTTCGCCAGCCGCGCCCGCTCGGCCTGCGGCAAACGTATATAAAACGGCGTG
The DNA here is from genome assembly GCA_031265685.1 of Clostridiales bacterium. GTDB lineage: Bacteria > Bacillota > Clostridia > Lachnospirales > WRAX01 > JAISCI01. The sequence goes on along the minus strand of JAISCI010000073.1, from coordinate 27,780 downwards.
AATTCCTCCTCGGGTACCGCGGATGATTCCATCCCCACGGCAAGCGTACCGACGGTCGCCGCTCGCTGCGCGTTCAGGTGCGGCGGGGCGAACGCCATTTCAAACGGGAACTCCGACAGCTCGCGGCGATAGACGTCCGCGCCGTCGCCAACAAAGACGGCAAGCGCCGCGCCCTCTCTCTCGAGCGCTTCCGCCGTCAGCGTTTTAAGACCCGAAAGGGTCAGCGCCGCGTACGGCGCAAGCCGCTCCATTCCGCGATAGACCGCCGCGTACACCTGCGAGCGCCGCGCGTCCATCACGGGAACGGTCAGATGCGTTCCTCCGAATATATTGCAGGCCAGCGCGTCGAGCGTCGGCACGGGTATGATCTTTTTGCCCAAAGCGAACGCTATGCCTTTCGCCGTGGACGCGCCTATCCGCAGACCCGTGAACGACCCCGGGCCGGACGCGCACGCGATATAATCCACATCCTCGGGCGGCATGCCCGCCGATTCAAACAGCCGTTCGATCATAGGCAGAAGCGTTTCGGAATGCGTCTTTTTGAGGTTGACACCGCATTCGGCCAGAACCTTCGATTCGGAAACTATCGCCGCCGTCGCCGGCAGACCCGACGCGTCAATCGCGAGAACCGTCATTTTCCCACACCTCAATACTCCGTCCGGAAGCGGTTTCGGTTATGTCGATCCAGACCGCGTCCGACGGGATTATATCCGCGATCCGATCCGCCCACTCTATAAGGCACACGCCGTCGCTATAGAAATATTCCTCGCAGCCGGCGCCGAGCAGCTCGGTCGAGTCCCGGAGGCGGTAAACGTCGAAATGGTACAGCGGCAGCCTGCCGGAGTATTCGTTGACAATAGCGAAAGTCGGACTGGCGACGGTTTCGGCCACGCCCATCCCCGCCGCGAAACCCTTGGCGAATACAGTCTTGCCCGCGCCCATCCCGCCCCGCAGGCAGAACACGCGCCCCGGAGCCGCCAACCGCGCGGCGTCGCGCCCCGCCGCGAATGTGTCGGATTCACCCGACGATTCGTACCGCAACATTTTCCGCGTCCTCTCCGGACCAACCGTCCGCAACGCATTATAACACATATCGGAGCGGGTTTCAACAGAATAATGCGAGCGGGGCGCGGTCGTTTCATAAACGCTCAAGCCCCTGGCCGCGGGAGAGGATGGCGGGGCGAATTGCCGTAAATTATATCTTTTCGCCGCTTCAGTACATGAAATCATTGAAATATGCATGGCGTTAGCGAAGAATATATGTAATAATATATGTCCTTTCCCGAACGCGATCCCCCGCGCCCTCGCGGCTAATCCGTTTTCCGCAGACAGCGCCCTCTCTTGGAGGTTCCCGGCGTTTATGAAACGAACGTGTTTCGGGGACACGGGCGCGCACCGGAATTCCGCGCGTATATCTGTCAACTTTGACTATTGTTTATTTTACCCGCCCGTGTTATAATAAGATTACGATGTTGTTTCCTGTGCGCGAGACTTAAGAAGGTGTGTGAAAATGAAAACGATAGGCATAATAGGCGCTATGGAGGAAGAGATCTCCCAGATTCGATCTAGGATGGAACTTGTGCAGGCCAAAAACATAGTCGGAGCCGATTATTATATAGGGAAGATGCGCGGCCAGAGCGTGATTGCCGCCAGAAGCGGCGTCGGGAAAGTGAACTCCGCTATCTGCGCCCAAGTGCTGATCGACCTCTATGCCATTGATTACCTTGTCAATGTCGGCGTGGCGGGGGCGGTCAACCGCGAGCTGAACATCGGGGACGTGGTAGTGTCAAAGGACGCCGTTCACCACGACTTCGACGCGTCCGTATTCGGCGACCCGATTGGGTTCATACCGAGGCTCGATATAACGTATTTCCCCGCCGACCCGGAGCTTATCCGCGCGGCGGAGGAATCGGGGCGCGCCGCGCTGGACGATGAGTTTTGCGAAGCGAAACTCACGCCTAAGGTGGTTGTCGGACGGATCGCCACCGGAGACGTCTTCGTCTCCGGAGAGGATCGGCGCCAGCGCATATGGCAGCTCTTCCGGGCGGACTGCGTGGAGATGGAAGGCGCCGCCATAGCCCAGACCTGCTACCTCAACCGTATACCGTTCGTCGTCGTACGCACAATATCCGACAGATCGGGAGCCGGGGCCGACGCCGAGTTCCGGGAGTTTATCGGCCGCGCGGGCGCCGTCGCGGCGAACGTCATCGAGCGGATGGTCGAGCGGATTCAGTGATCGCCGTCCGAAACCCGGGCGGATCGGTCTTGAGTAAAATTTATTGGAGATGGAGCCAGGTGGGGTCTGAAACCCGCAAAGAGATTATCAGTTGGATCGTCGTCATCACGGCGGCGGTGCTGTCGGCGCTGTTCATAAACGGCTATATTATCGTCCACGCCAACGTGCCGACAGGTTCGATGCTGGACACGATACCGCTCGAGTCGCGCGTGGTCGGACTCAAGCTGACATACCTGTTCTCCGAGCCGCAGAGATACGACGTGGTCGTGTTCCCGTTCCCGGACCACGAGGAGGAGCTTTTCGTGAAGCGCATAATCGGCCTGCCGGGCGAGACAATCACCATCGCGGACGGCAAAGTGTACGTAAACGACGACCCCGAACCGCTCCGCGACGATTTTATCCGCGAGCCTTCGCGTTACACGGGCGGGCCGTTCGTCGTCCCCGAGGGCCATTATTTTATGATGGGCGACAATCGGAACGATTCGCGCGATTCGCGCGAGTGGGTCAACAAATACGTATCGAGGGAAAAGATAATCGGGAAGCTTTATTTCTCGTATTATCCCCAAATAAAATGGATTGAATAGGAGGGATTGGAATGATCGTAACCAAGGACATGATAATCGGCGACATTCTGCGGCAGGATATAGAGCTGGCGCCGATTCTTATGAATTCCGGGCTTCACTGCCTGGGATGCCCCTCGGCGCAGGCCGAGACGCTGGAAGAGGCCGGATACGTCCACGGGCTGGATGTGGATCTGCTGGTGGATAAATTAAACGATTATTTGGCGGCCAAGGTGATGTAGATCGCTTGCCCCGGCGGCGCCGGTTTCGGCTCCGCCGGGGTGAAACGGCAAATGGGGTCTAAGGATGAAATCCCCGTCAATGAATTTTGCGCGAGCTGTCAGCTTCAGATATAAAATATACATTCGCGGTTTTGGCGCGGCGGTCGGGTTTCGGATATGCCCTGCCGGTTTTTTTCGCGTTTTATTATAACCCGCACAAATTATTTATCATTGTAATCTTGGCCGGCAAGCGTTATAATAATAAAAAATCAGCGAGGAGACTATCAATGAAAAGACGAATGCTCATCACCATGGCGCTGGCCGTGTTACTGTCCGTATCGGTCGTTTCCGGATGCGGAACCGCCGAGATAGCCGAGTCTGAACCCAACGGGCGCCTGGCGTCCAACGAGCTTCCGACGCTCCCGCCCCAGGGCGGCGAGGAACTCCCTGCCGCCACTGAGTCGCCTACGCTGACGGCTGATGAGATCGACGCGAAAGTGACCGAGTTTGTCGAGTATGTCCGCGCCGGCCGTTTCGACGAAGCCTTCGCTATGTTCGACCAGAGCTACGCGGCCAGCTCGGGTATTTCCGCCGATACGCTCCGGTCCGAATGGAATGAAATGGCGGCGGTATCGGGCGGTTTTGTCCGCGAGGGCAAGCGCGGCGTCATAGATCAGAGCGGATACTATCTGTATTCCGTTACGGCGGACTATGAGACACAGGGTATCATGTCCGTCGTCGTCGCCGATTCCAAGGGAATGATCGCGGACGCTCAGTTCGCCGCCGCTCCGTTGACGGTTCAGACTGACGCTGAGGATCTGCCGGCCGGAGTCGCCGAGAAGAACCTGACCATAAGAAGCGGCGGGGAGTATCCGCTGAACGCCAAGCTGACGTATCCCGCAAACGCTGAGTGGGATACGCCCGTTCCGCTTTTCGTGCTGATCTCCTCGATCAATGCGCACGAAATGGATTATTCCACCGCGTTCGGGCCGATGTACAAACAGCTGGCGTATCAGCTGGCGCAGGCCGGCATGTGCGTTCTGCGCTATGACAACTGGACGTTCGCGTATCCGATGGAGCTGTATTCCAACGCGGACTTGGCCGCGACGTTCAGCGTCGAGGAGGAAGTGATCGCCGACGCGATCGCCGCGAAGGAGACCGCTGTCGCCGACGCGAAGATCGCCCCCGACGGCGATCCGCCCCTTGACGGACTGACGTTCTCCAAGATCTACGCCGTCGGCCACGTGTTCAGCGGTCTGCTGACGCCGCGCATCGTGGAGGAAGGCGGATTCGACGGCGGCATAATCCTCAGCGGCTCGCCCGAGCCGTTCCTGGATGTACTCTACCAATATTACCAGGAGCTGTCGGTCGCGAACGCCGAATCGCAGCCTGATTTCCCGCAGACTGTCGAGGACGAGTACGCGCTGGCTAAAGGCGCCAAGGTGATAGACGACACGTCGGATGCGGACTACGCGCGCGCGCCGGGCATCGAGGGACTGACCGACGAGGAGCTGCCCTACGTGACATACTTCGGATTCCCGGCGTATTATCTCAAAACGTTCGACGGGAAAGGCTCGAAGGAATATTTTTCGACGCTCCGCGTGCCGTTCCTCGTGCTCGAGGTCGGCAAGGACGATAACATCACGCCGAAGGTCGGGCGCGACGCCTACGAGAAGATAGTTGAGGAAAGCGGGGCGGTCGACCGCGTTACCATAAAATACTATGAGGAGCTGAACGGAGTCTTCGTCGAGGCGCCGGACACGCAGCTGAGCGCGGAAGAACTGGAGAAAATCCCGATCAATCCCCGCGTGGCGGCGGATATAGCCGAATGGGCATGGACTGTCGCGCGGTGAGTCAAAAAACTGGCATGTCCGCCGTAGTGGAGGGCGTGATCTTCCGTAACGACGAGAACGGTTACATCGTCATTAGCGTCCTGCCAGACGGCGAGACCATGCCCGTAACCGCGGTCGGATATGCCGCCACGCCGCCGGCCCAGGGCGAAACCGTCGAGATGGAGGGCGAGTTCACGCTGCACCCGATTTACGGTCGTCAGTTCAGCGCCTCCGTCATATACCGGAAGACGCCGACCACGATGTCCGGAATCGAGAAATATCTCTCGTCCGGAGTAATCAAGGGGCTTGGCGAGAAGCTCGCGCGGCGCGTAGCCGAGATGTTCGGAGAGGACACGTTCGACGTCATTGAGAGCGCCCCGGAGCGGCTGGCCGAGGTAAAGGGCCTGCCGCTTAAAAAGGCGCTCTCCATAGGAGAGCAGTTCCGCGAGAGGGCGGACGAGCGCCGCGCGGTGATGTTCCTCGCCGAGTACGGCGTATCGCCGGCGTACGCCATAAAGATATACAACCGGTATAAGGATCAGACTATATCGGTCGTCAAGGCGAACCCGTACCGACTGGCGGACGACGTGTCCGGGGTCGGCTTCGTCACCGCCGACGGTATCGCGCGGCGGGCCGGTTTTGCGCACGACGATCCGCGCCGCGTTTCGGGCGGCATAAAATACGCTCTGTCGCAGGGTCAGGCGCTCGGACACGTCTACCTACCGGCGGACGAGTTGATCCGGCGCTCGCGAGAACTGCTCGGAGCCGGCACGGAACTGATTGAGGAGTGCCTGTTCCAGCTCCGCGCCGACGGATCCGTCAAAGCGCAGAATGTTGACGGCACGGAAGCCTATTATTTGAAGCGTTTTTGGTTCGCGGAGACCAAGGCGGCGAAGCGCCTGCTCGAGATCATCGCCGGCGGCTCCGAAGCAGACGGTCGTGCGGACGCTTCCGCGCGGATCGCAGATTATATCCGGCGGACGGGCGAGGAACTTTCCGAAGGTCAGCGCCGCGCAGTCCTGCTGGCGCTCACAAGCGGAGCCGCCGTCATAACGGGCGGACCCGGCACGGGAAAGACGACGACGATCAAGGCGATCATAGAACTTCTGACCGAGGCGGGGCATACCGTGGAATTGGCCGCGCCGACCGGCCGCGCCGCCAAACGCATGACCGAGGCCACCGGACGCCCCGCGAAGACAATGCACCGTTTGCTGGGCATAGCGGCGGGGCACGAGGGGAACGCCAGCGGCGACGACGTACCCGAGATAGACGCGGACGTCGTCATCATTGACGAGATGTCGATGGTGGATATTTTGCTGTTCGGGGCGCTCGTTTCGGCGGTAGGGCCGGGTGCGCGGCTCGTTCTCGTCGGCGACGCCGATCAGTTGCCGTCGGTCGGCCCCGGTAACGTGCTTAAGGATATTATAGCGTCCGAAGTCGTCCCGGTCGCGCGTCTGACTGATATTTACAGGCAGGCCGCCGAGAGCGCGATAGTCCTCAACGCGCACCGCGTCAACCGGGGCGAGTATCCCGAATGGGGCGGAGCGAAAGACTTCTTTTTCATCAGGAGGCAGGGCGCGGAACGCGTGGCCAGCGCGGTCGTTGAGCTGGCGGCGGAGCGGTTGCCGAAATTTGTCGGAGGCGACCGGCTGCGCGATATTCAGGTGCTGACGCCGACGCGCAAGGGGCCGTTGGGCGTCGGCGCGCTTAACGCGACGCTGCAAAGCGCGCTTAACCCGCCCGGCCAAGGGCGGTCCGAGCGGCATTACGGCGGTTTTGATTTCCGCGAGGGCGATAAGGTAATGCAAATCCGCAACAATTACTCGCTGGCGTGGCGGATCCCCGCGAACCATTGCGAAAATTCACGCGGTCGCTCCGACGAGGAAGGGCTGGGCGTCTATAACGGCGATCTCGGAATTATCGAGGCAATAGACGCCGAGGGCGGATTTATAGGCGTGACTTTCGACGACGGGAAGACGGCGCGATACGGCTTTTCCGCGCTCGACGAGCTGGAGCCGGCCTACGCCATGACGATACACAAGTCGCAGGGCAGCGAGGTGAAGGCGGTAATCCTGCCGATGTTCCCCGGCCCGCCTATGCTTTTGACGCGCAACCTGCTCTACACGGCGATCACGCGAGCGGAGCGGTTGTGCGTCCTTGTCGGCGACCCCGATTGTATGCGCCGCATAGTGGACAACAACCGCGAGACAGTACGATATTCGGCGCTCGGCTGGCGGCTTTCGGGGATGAGTTCATATGTCATCGAATCAGGGAATATTTGACAGGCTGAAAGACATAATACTCGACGCGCTCTACCCGCCGCGCTGCGCCATCTGCGACGCGCTCCTGCCTGTGGGCGCGCGGCATTTCCACGCGGAATGCGCGGCAGGCCTTGTTTTTGCGGAACAATACGAGGACGGCGGCACGGCGCTTTTGGAATACAACGCCGCCTCGCGCGATATGATCCACAATTTCAAATACGGCGGCAACACACCCGCCGCTTCCGCGATAGCCTCACTGATTGACCGGGGCGGCGACGTCGCTTCGCGGATAACGGGTTACGATATGATCGTTCCGGTGCCGCTGCACGCGGCGCGGTTGCGTGAGCGCGGATTCAACCAGTCGGAACTGCTCGCGCGGGCGATGGAACCGATTTGCGGAGTTCCGGTGGTGGCCGCGCTATCCCGCGTCCGCGACACAAAAAAACAGTCTCTGGTAGCGCGTCAGCTCCGCCGTCCCAATATAGCCGGAGCCTTCGTCGCTGAAGCCGGTTTAGTTCGCGCAAAGCGCGTTCTTCTAGTCGACGACATTACCACTACAGGCGGAACGTTTGCCGAGTGTGAGGAAGCTCTGCGCTCCGCGGGGGCGGAAGAAGTCGGATCTTTCGCCGTTTGCGTGGCCGGCAAACGGGATGCCGTCCGCCGAACAGTATCCCGTCAGTAGGTTTTAGCTGTTTTTTATTCATTAAACTCGTCGTATGCGCTAATATTCATTAAGCGTCCCGTTTGTGTTTTCGTTCGTTTCCCGTCGCCAAGGCGCGTCGGCAACTTAAGTGTTTTCTCCGCCGCAAGAGCCGAATACCGCTTTGAGGCTTTCCCCGGCGGTTTTACGGCGGCTCGTTCTTCGGGCGGATCCTGAATTTGATTGCTGATAACAATTTCGCCCCTGGTTTCGGCGGCCCCTTTGCGCCGCCTTGGTTTTCCGCGCCGCCGCGATTGCGCTGGAACACCTTTATTCCGGCGTATCGCCCCCACGCAAACGGCTCAGCAGATAGTGCTGAAACTTATACTGTAAGAGTCATTTTCAAACGCGAAGCGGCTGGGATTTGCGCCGACGGCCATTGCGATTCCAAGAGCAGGCCTCCCGCCATACCTTTTAATCCCTTGTTTTCCAGCGGCGCACAGCGACCGATTTCGCGGGAGATTGCCCGCAGGCTTTTCCCCGATGCGTTTAACACCAGTATCTTTTACCTTTCGCTTATGCTAAGACGGCTACGGCTCATTGCTTGGCATCCCCCATAGCCGCCCTCGCAACGCTATGGCGGCGGATTTCACGCTCCGGGTCATTTTTGTTTTTCTGCCGCGCTTGACTTGTAAATTTAAGATCAAAAAACACAGCCGCGCGCGGAACCGCTTTGCTCCATCCGGTTATTCCGCGGTTATGTACGCGGAAAGTCTCTCATACGTCTTTTCTCCGACTCCGAACACCTCGGTCAATTCCCGCGCGTTCTGGAATGGACCATGCTCCTCGCGGTGCCGTATGATCTCGTCCGCCGTGACGCCGCCCACGCCAGGCAATGTCATCAATTCGTCCCTGCCGGCGGCGTTGATGTTGATTAGTCCGCTCGTTTCCCGGGTTGCGAGACTTTCGCCGGCTTTCGGTATTACGATATGTTCCTCGTCGTCAGCTTTCTTGGACAGATTGACCGCGCCAAGGTCGGCATCGCCGAGCGCGCCGCCCGCCAACTCAAGAACGGCGGCGATCCGCGCGCCGCGCTCGATCTCATAGACGCCGGGATCCGCCACCTCGCCCGTGATGTAGACGACGATAGTATCCGGCGTAGCGCTCCGGCCGCCGTCGTCCGCGCGGATGACAATTTCAGCCTGATACGCGCTCTCCGAGGCCGGCACCGCGTACCCGCCGCCCGAAAGCATCCATATAATAACAGCCGCAACCGCAACACCGCCCAACGCGGCATAAAATCCCAGTTTCCGAAAGTCAGGCGGATTACCCTTCCCATCCATGGGAACCTGTCTCCTTCTCGTTTCTTGTTTTACGGAGATACTCCGCGCCTAGAGCGCCCGCCCGCAAGCCACGCAGAACCGTTCTCCAAGTCCGTTCCTCCGACCGCACACCGGACAGGCCTTTCCCGATTCCGCCGGGAGCGGCGCGTTCGGCGCCGGCTCGGTCTGATAGGTTGGAGAGACCATAGAGCGAGTCGGAGCGGGCGCTGCTCCCGAAAGCTGACTGCCGCATTTCGGGCAGAAGTCGGAGTCGCGGTCAACCCTCGCGCCGCATTTCGGGCAGGCGGTCAGGCCGCGGCTCTCGGCGATCTCGCGCTTTATGTCTTTTATGCGCGTGTCCAGCTCACGCAGCCGAGCGTAGCACTCGTCGAACACCCCGCCCAGGCTGCCGCCGTAGGTGTAAATCTCGTGAACCTTCTTGCCTATCTCGATATACAGGTTTTTGAGCTTCTGTTCCTCACTCGAAAGCGCCATGGAAAGTTTTGTTGACTTGAGGAACCGCGACGATGTTTTCGCGACGTTTCCCGCCAGATCGGTTATCGTTGACTTAATGTCGTCCATGCTCGCCCTCCTTCAGTCTGCCCGCTCGCTCGATCTCATCCAAACGATACTTTTCCATCATTACCTTAAACAGCTCGCCGTTCGAGGGCGGGGTGTAGGTTATCGCGTTCGCCCCGGACTCGATCGTCTCGCGGATCGTCTCCTCGGTCGGTCCGCCCGTCGCTATTATCGGCAGCTTCGGGTAGCCGGCGCGGATGGTCCGGACGATTCTCGCGGTATTCGCGCCGCCGGATACATTAAGTATATCAGCGCCAGCCGCCAGCTTGCCGCTTATGTCGGTCAGCTCGGACACGACGGTCAGCACGACGGGTATGTCCACCGTCTCCTTAACGTCGCTGATGAGCCGCTCCGGAACGGGCGCGTTGAGCACGACCGCCAGCGCCCCCTGAAACTCAGCGTGCAGCGCCACGTTGACCGAGCGCAGCCCCTGCGTCGTGCCGCCGCCGACACCGCACAGCACGGGCATGTCCGCCGCCGACATGATAGCCTGCGTAACCGCCGGATGCGGCGTAAACGGATAAACGGCGATAATGGCGTCGGCGTTGCAGTTGCGGATTATCGCTATGTCCGTCGTGAACAGCATAGAATAGATGGTCTTGCCCATGATGCTGATCCCGGACGCCTCGCGGCGGATCACATCCGGCACGCGAATTATGTGTTTGCGAAGCGAACCCGTTATCTCGGGTACGGCGCGGTTCGCCATGTAATCACCTTCAAGCATTCAGTAGTCAATATTCACCAGCGTCAGCCCTTTTGCGGCCAGCGTCTTGCCCGCGCGCGCGCGGTCGCGGGATTCGATGATCCCTGGGACGTCCTGGGCGCGAAGTTTCCCTGTGCCGGCGTAAACGAGCGTACCGGCGATGATCCGAACCATGTTGTACAGAAATCCATTGCCCGTGACGCGTATCGTGACCAGACCGCCCGCCTCGGATACGCCGAGCGCGAGGATCCGGCGGACGGTCGTCCTGGCGGATCCGCCTGCGGCGCGAAAAGCCGCGAAGTCGCGCTCGCCGACAAACGCGGCGGCGGCGAGCCGCATGGATCGCATATCGAGCGGAGCGCGGATATGCTCGGCGTACCGACGCAGGCACGGGTCCATGAAAGCCCCGTTATATATACGATATTCGTAAGTCTTTTGTTTGGCGCTTCGGATGGGGTCGAAACCGTCCGGCACGATCCGCGCGGCGGTGGCGCGTATATCGTCCGGCAGAAAGGTATTGAGGGCGTAGGGAAGTTTGTCCGTCGGTACGGATACGCCGCCCGCCTCGTCGAAGGCGGCGCGCTGCCCCGCCGCGTGGACGCCCGCATCCGTCCGGCTGGCGCCCTGAGCCGCCACAGGCGTTTTATATAACCGAAAAAGCGCCGACTCAAGCGTTTCCTGAATCGTCGGCGCGTTTGGCTGGCGCTGCCATCCGGCGTAAAGCGAGCCGTCGTAAGCTATCGTCAATAACATTCGCATTATTTTTCGCTTTCCATCAAATATTCCTTGATCTCGCGTCCGCGCCGCAACATACTTTTAAGGCCTTCGGCGTCGCGCGCGGCGATCCTTTCGCGGAAACCCGCTAGGTTCTCGACCAGAATGTCCAGCTGCTCGGTCAGGTAGTCGGCGTTCAGCAGGAACAGCTCCGTCCACATATTCTCATCAAGCTTCGCTACGCGGGTCATATCCGCGAAACTGCCCGCCGAAAACCCGCTGAAATTCCGCGCTATCGGGTTTTGGGCATACCCGCTCGAGACGATGTGCGCCATCTGGGACGTGAAAGCGATTATCTCGTCGTGGCGGTCGGGCGTAGTCAGAGTCACGCCGCCAAAACCCAGCGCCAGGAAGAAATTCCGCGCCCGCTCCAGCTTGTCCGGGCCGACGGTCTCGTCCGGCGTCAGAATCATGCTGGCTCCGTCGAAAAGCTCGGTCCGCGACGCGTCGAACCCGCTGTACTCGCGCCCGGCCATCGGATGCCCGCCGATATACGTGACGCCCTCGCCGAACAATCCCCGCGCGGCCTTCACGATATACCGCTTGACGCCGCACATGTCGACGACGATCGACCCAGGTTTGAAACGCCGCGCGTTGACTCGCATAAACTCCGCCGCCGCTCCGGGATACAGCGCGATCAGCGTCAAATCAGCGCCGTCGAACGTATTAAGCCCCGCGCCGTCGATCAATCCCGCGTCGAGCGCGCGTCGCTCCACGTCCGCCGAAATGTCGTATCCCGTCACTCGGTGTCGCGTCCGCGCGGCGATCGCCTTCGCGAACGATCCGCCGATCAACCCCAGTCCCGCTATCGCGACGTTCAATCCGCCTCGTCCTCATCCTCAAACAAGATAGTCGCCGTCTTCCGGTCGTATCCGCAATACGTATTCGGGAATATCGCCCGCGCGTTGCCTATAAATTCCTTCGGATTCTGCATGGCGGGGCTGAAATGCGTAAGCCAAAGCTCGCTTACGCCTCCCGCAACCGCGAGCCGCGCGGCCTCGGTAAACGTCATGTGTTTGTGCTCCCGCGCCTTTTCAGACAGCGCCGGGTCGCCGTACAAACCCTCACATATAAAAATATCCGATCCTCGCGCAAAATCCGGGATGGACGGCGCGGGGCGCGTGTCGGTTACGTATGTCGCCTTGATGCCCTTGCGCGCGGGGCCGAGAACCATGTCCGGCGTGTACGTCCGTCCCTCGAACTCGACGGCGCTCCCCTTTTGAAGAGGGTTCCAAAACCGGACAGGCAGGTTAAGCGCTTTCGCCCGCTCAAGGTCGAACTTGCCGCCGCGCGGCACGGACAGGCTGTAGCCGTAGCATACCGCGCCATGATTGAGATGAAGCGCGGACACGCCGTACCCATGCGCGGAAACTGAAAACTCGCGGCGACCGCGCGGTATCTCTATAAACTCCAGCTCAAACGGCAGATCGGACGCGATGACGGTCAGACAACGCACAATCTCCGCAACACCCTGCGGACCGATTATCGTTATCGGGTCCTCTCTGCCGGAATTTGCCGTCATCAGCAACAATCCCGGCAAGCCGGATATATGGTCGGCATGAAAATGAGTGATACAGATAGTATCAAGGTTTTTGAAGCCCCAGCCCAGTGTCTTCATAGTAACCTGCGTGGCCTCGCCGCAGTCTATCAGCAGCAGACTGCCGTTCAGCCGGCACAGAAGCGCCGTCAGATACCTGTTTGAAAGCGGCATCATACCGCCGCAGCCGAGCAGAGCTATATCAAGCATTGATTACCTCATTTCTGACGCCGCGCGCTTTTATAATTTCAACCGCTCTAGCATTAATGATACCACAGCAAATTTCTTTAGTCAACATGTTTTTACGCTGGAGAGCGTCAGAATCACCGCGCCTGTAAGGGGCTGGAAGCATCAAATCTTCAAAAACCAGTCGCTTCAAAAACCAGTCGGAGCGGCCGCGGCACGGCACGGTTGTTTCGATGATTGAAGCGTTTGCCAAAGCCGGATAATCCTGCCGTCACGCGCAACGCTGCCGCTATATCCGTTCGCCACGCAAAGCGCGGCGTTAAGTATAGAATAATTATATTTGGCGGCGGATTTTTGATTAGAAAAGCACAACTAACGCGCAAACATGCATTAAAATCTAGAAGTTTTGCACGATTTTCAAGGCGGGAGGCTTGCCGGTATGGTACAATGAATAAGTAACGGCAATGGAGCGTTCCGTATTTTGATAATGGAAGCGATAATAGAAACGAAGGGGCTGATTCCGCGGTGAAATTTGGCTTTGGAAAGTTAAGACTAAAGAGACTGTTCGCGATACCCTTGTCGCTGGCGACGGTGCTGTCGCTGTTCACGGTGAGCGCCCGCGTTCAGGCGGCGGCCGCCGGGCCGCTGGCTTTGGGCGCCAAGCTGTACAGCGTTGATTTGACGGACGTGAGCCAATTCAATACCGACGCGACCGCGAATTGCACGCTTACGGCGGGAAAAGACGGCACGGACGACGTTTTGAAACTTAAGGCGGTCTACGCCGGATCAAGCTACATAACCGCCCTGTTTAAAGATAAGTCGGCGTGGAGCGGAAAATCGGAATATATCGTTCAGACGACGCTGAAACTGATTTTGGCGGGACAGTCCAGCACGTCGGCGGGGATCGCACTCGGCTCCGACGTGAAGAATTTCTATCACCCGCGCTTGGACAGAAACGGCAGCAATCAGCGCGTTCAAGAGATTCAGTGGATAAACGGCGGCGCCATCGCGGCGGATCCATCCGTCTCGTCGGATCCCGCGGCCAACAGGCCGACGGTAAGCCTGCCTGTCGCGTATGACAAGTACTACACACTGTCGGCGGTCGTGTACGGGAGCACGATAGATATCTACGTTGACGGCGCGTATGTGCTGACGTCCGCTAAATCCTCGGACATCGGAAACAACTTCATTGGTCTGCGCGCCTATGGCTGCGAAACCTACGTCAAAGACCTCTCCGTATACGAAACCGCCGCCCCAACCGTGGCGATCACCGCCCCGTCCGAGGGCGCGGCGCTCGTTTCGGCTGTTACGGTGACGGGGACGACGACGGGAGCGGCTACGGCGGAAATCAGCGTCAGCGGTGGAGCGCCCGCCGCACTTACGCTCGATAGCAACGGAGCGTTCACGCACACGTTCACGCCCGATTCGGCGGGGGCTGTTTCGGTAACGGTGACGGCGTTTTCGGCCAGCGGCGCGAAAACGGCTTCCGACGGGCGCTCGTTCACGTATTCGCCGCCCGCGCCGGGCGAAACGTATCTGACCGCCGCGCTCGGCCAAACGACCGGCGTGGCTTTGGCCGGGGCGATAACCGTCAATTTCAGCGCGGCGGTTGACGCCGCCACGGCGGGCGGGGTGACGCTTCTGAAAGGCGAAACGCTCGTACCCGCGACGGTCAGCGCGAACGGCGCGGTCGTCACGATAACGCCGGACGCTCCGCTTCAGGCTTCGTCGGAGTACGCCGTGTCGATCGGCCCGGACGTTAAAAGCCCGCTCGGCGACGGCGTTAAAAACCCGCCGCTGCTGCTCGGCTTCACAACGGAAGCGCCCGTATCCGACCCGCTGCCCGGGTCGGACGGCGGCAAGATCATAACCGACTTGGGCGGCGATTGGAAATTCAAGACCGACGCGGCGGCGCTGGGCGCAAACGACTGGTCGGAGGAGGACACGGCTTCCTGGAGCGGCATAACCGTTCCGGGCAGCTGGAACTCGTACAACGACGAATTGAACTTATATGTAGGAACGGCGTGGTACTCGCGCTCGTTCACCGTCGGCGCGGACGCGGAAGGTTATCCCGCCTATCTGCGGCTCGACCGCGTATATCACGACTGTATAGTCTACGTCAACGGAAACGAGGCCGGTACGCACGACGGCGGCTACACCACGTTCGATCTGCGCGTCGACCAATACCTGAACTACGGCGGCGCGAATACCGTCGCCATAGCCG
This sequence comes from Clostridiales bacterium, assembly GCA_031265685.1. Taxonomy (GTDB): domain Bacteria; phylum Bacillota; class Clostridia; order Lachnospirales; family WRAX01; genus JAISCI01. Next base: position 12,705 of record JAISCI010000073.1, on the reverse strand, counting down.
TCAGCAACGCCTACGGCTGGGGCGTGGATACGATCCGCAAGCTCGATACCGCGAACGGCGCGTGGTTCAAGTGGGGCGGAATCAACGGCGGCGCGGAGCTGATCGTGGGCAACGCGGCGCGGTTCGAGTGGCAGCACGTCACGCCTGCGGCGAACATCGCGGACAGCTCCGGCACGGTAGATATCGAATACAACGTGACGAACAGCTCGTCGTCGGCTCGGACTTACTCTATTCTCTCAATCATAACCGACAAGGCCGACGGCTCGGAAACCGCCCGCGCGTCGGCGGCACTGTCCGTTCCGGCCGGCTCGTCAGCGCGGGTTTCCGCCGCGAGGGTGGATCTCGCGTCGGTAAAGCTGTGGGATACCGACCGACCGAACCTGTATACGGTGACGACCGTCCTCAAAGACTCGGCGGGCAATGTCATGGATACCGTTTCGGACAATATCGGTTTCCGCTCGTTTACGCTCAATAAAGCGGCGGGCGAGGCGCTGCTAAACGGCAAGGTTTTCCGCGCGTCGGGCGCGAACCGCGTTTGGGACGACCGCGCCTACGGGCAGACCGAGCCGGAATTCGTGACGATGCGCGACATCGACTACATGAAGTCCATGGGCATGAGCTTCGGGCGCGTCAGCCACGTGCCTATGAACAAAGAGATTCTGGACTACTGCGACGAGGTCGGCTTCATGCTCGTGTGCGAAGGCGCCGTCTGGGGCGACCAGAACCCGAACGCCTTCCCCGAATCGGGCATGAGCGCCATATGGAAAAACTGGATGACGCAAAACGGCCTCTCGCGCCTGATCGGCGTCAACATGGCGGCGCAGTGGTATACCGAGATGATTAACCGGGACTACAACCACCCGTCCATCATAGCGTGGAGTATCGGCAACGAACTGCGCGGCAATTACACCGAAGTCAAAAACTACGGGATATATATGCGCAATCTGATACTGACGGAACTGGACGCGACGCGCTTTATAACCGAGCCGAGCCAAAGCGCGGCCGGAGGTTCCGTCAACGACAGCGTCGCGACGTCGTCGGATTTCGTCAGCCAGAACAGCTACGGCGGTTTCTCGTCCAACGCGACCAACCTTTGGAACAAGCAAAAGATGCCGATGTTCTGGTCGGAGTACGGCGGATCGGTTAATTCCGACAGTCTGCAAGGCTCAAGCCCGGGGTACCAGTCGTTCCTCAACGATCTGTCGAGCGTGCCGCAGGTGTTCGCCGCGTCGTCTTGGACGCTGAACGACTACCGTTCCAATTTCAACGCGACAAGCGGCAGCGCCTACACCTATAACACCAACGAGAACCGCTCCTGGGGCGCGACGACCGTCTGGGGCGACAAGAAACTGGCGTTCGACAATATGCGCAAGGCGTCCACCCCCGTGCAGTCGCTGACGCTGACCGTTTCCGGCGACACCGCCGCGAAAGACACGGTAGCGTCCGTCGCGGCGGCGCTGACGATCAAGCCGTCGTCGCTGATCCCTTCCTATTATATGGAAGGTTATTTCCTCAAGCTTGAGATCCGGGACTCGGCGGGCGATGTGACGGGCGGCAAGCTGATAAGCCTGCCCGCCATAGAGCGCTCGAACCCCGGCTATACCGGCGCGTTCGCGTTCGCTTTCAACGTGCCGGAGGGCGGCGTCAGCCTTGTGCGCGGCTCGGTCGTCGCGCCGACGGGATACGAGATATACGAGACGTTCAGCTACGTTTCCGTCCCGCTGGCCGTTCCGGAGATCAAAGAGATCGTGACCAGCACAACCGGCGCGCGCGTCGTGTTCACGAAAGCCGAGGGCGCGACGAGCTACACGGTTTCGTACGGCACGACAAGTTTCGGCTCCAGCGGAACCGCCACGCTGTACGATTTCGTCGCCGTGTCCGGCCTCAGCCCCGATACGGAGTACCAGTTCCGGGTTACGGCCAGAAACGCTAAGGGGCAGACCGCCGCATCCACGGTCGTCAAAGCGCGCACGCAGGGCGCGGACAGCCCCGAAACGCTGCCGCCGCCGATCATATTGCACACCGAGCCGATAGCCAGCGGGTTTTACGTAGGCTATATCTACAACGACTGGCCGAAGAACGGCACGAAGTTCGAGATACGCTACCGCGCCGCGTCGTCTGAAACATGGACTACGCGAACCGGCATAACATCCGGCGGCGCGTACCGCGTTGACGGGCTTTCGCCGGGAGTCGAGTATGTATATAATTTCCGCGTCGTCACGGACACGGCGGAGAGCTGCTGGTCCGAGACGATATCCGTCACGCCGGAGGGCGCGGATCAGGAGCGGGCCGTTCCGGAGATCCTCGGCGGCGTACCCGGGGCGGATCGTGTCAGCCTAACGTTTGACCCCGTCGCGAAGTCCACGGGCTACGTGATTAAATACGGTCTTGATCCCGCCGCGCCGGATCAAACGGTTACGCTGCACCGCCAGCAGATCAACCAGGCGCTCATAACAGGCCTTGCAGACGGCGAAACCTACTACTTCTCGATGGCCTCGCTGAACGGCGGTACTCTCTCAGAGTACAGCGAACCAGTGCCGATAACCGTCGGCGACGTCCAGGTCGAAGCCAAACCGATCGCTTCCATAACGACGAACAAACTGACGTTCGCGGGAATCGCGACGCGGCAGATCGAAGGCTCGCTTATCAACACGGGCGCGGATCCGATTACGGCGCGGGTCGTATTCACGGGCGTCCCCGCAGGCTTTGCGGTGTCCGATACGGACGTAAACGCGTCGGCGTTTGAAACGAAGGCGTTCCAGGCGCCCGTTACGGTATCCCCGGAGACGACCGAGGGCGAATACAGGCTGATGGCGGAGATTTGGAGCGGCGGCGATATTCTGGCGCGAAAAGAGATAGCGCTCGTCGTCGTCGGCGAAGGCGTGCTGCTCTACGAGCCGTTCGACGATTACGAAGCGGGCGAATGGACCGTCGTCTCCGGAACCGCCCCGACGCTGAGCGACGGCCAGCTCAGCATGTCAGGCACGACGCTTGTCATAACCGGCGAAACCGATTGGCGGGATTATACCATCGAAGCCGACATGACGTATAACCTCACCGCGTCCGGCGCGGCGGGCGGCATCGTATTCCGCTACTACAAAGACGGCGAAGGCAAGGACAACTATGTCCACGCGCGTCTCAACATGTCCGCCGAGCAGGGCGTCAGGATCGAGATATTCGAGTTCGTCGCGGGCACGGCAGTGGACGCGGCGGAGCGCCTGTTCATCCTCCCGGGCGAGGTCGGGCTGGATCTGGCGGTGAGCGGAGCCGTCCACTTTAAGGTGGTCAACACAGCCGATTCCGCCGCGCTGTACGTCAACGACGTATATTGCGGCACGCTGGAGGGCATACGCTCCGACGGCGGCAAGGTCGGCTTCAGAACGTACCAGACGGCGATCAAGGTTGACAACCTTATCGTCTACACGGACGCGGCGGTTATCCCCGCGCTGACTGCGACGGTCTCCGCGGAGCTGGATGGCGGGACGGCGGCCGTCACGGTAACGGTGCGCAACACGACCGGAGCGCCCGTCCCTGTGTACGTTATCGTCGGCGTGTACACGGCTGATGGGCGGCTTGCCGCGATTCGGACGGATACCGCGTCCGTTGACGCCGAACAGGCGTTTGCGTTCGGCTTCGACGTAAGCAAGCTTCCGCCCGGCTATAAAATCAAGGCGTTCGTGTGGGATCCGGCGGCGTTCAGTCCCCTGACCCCGCCGATGGAACCGGACGCAGAATAAGGAAACCGCGGAAACGTCGGTCAAGAAGACGTTTCCGCGGTTTTTTCGTTATTCTCAATTAATGATAATATTATCGCCCGCCTGATCTTTGGTAAATCGGTATATGTATGGGCTTAAGCACGGGGTTAGTTTGAGGAATTTGCACTAAAGTCCAGAAAATAAGCACGATTTTCAAGGCATATCAGCTTTGCGGGTGATATAATTAAATACGTAAGTTTAATGTGTCTGATTTCTGAAAGGGGGTCTGCCGTTGAACGACGTATCCGGAGCGGAAGAGTTTTTCGCCGCCTCAAGTTTTTTGTTTGTGGAAAGGGGCTGAATGAGTGAAGCATCGATTAAGAAGGCGGCTTGAATTTGCCGCAGGCAAATTCAAACGCCGATTCAAAGTATTCAGAAGCGCGGTATGCCTGCTGCTGGTTTTGGCGATGGCGGGCGTGCCGGCGCTTCCGCTGTCGGCGGCGGCGTTCCCGACCGATCTGCAGTATCTGGACTATACCGACTCCGAGGTCTCCGCCACCGACACGCTGAAATACGCGCTGTACGTGCCGGACGGCTACGAGTCGGAGCAATACCCGGTGTTCACGTACCTTAACGGCGCCGGCTCGCGCGGGACGGACAAGGATACGATCATCAGAAATCTCGCGCCCATCGTAAACCCGCTGACGAATAACGGCGCGTATAAGAGTATCGTCGTTATCCCGCAGCTGCCGTCGTCGGGGCAGTGGGTGAACAAAGCGTGGAGCAACGGCTCGTATTCCGTTGATTCGACCGCCGAGACGGTTTGGATGAAACTGTATATGTCTCTGCTCGATTATATCGAGAAGACGTATAACGCCGATACCGGCCGTGAGTACATAATGGGTCAGTCCATGGGCGGCTACGGCACGTGGGACGCGATCTCGCGGTACCCCGACCGATTCGCGGCGGCGGTGGCCATGTGCGGCGCGGGCGACCCGTCCAAGGCGGCGCTGATCAAGGACATACCGATCATCGCGCTGCACGGGGACGCGGACGTCACGGTCCCCGTATCCGGCTCCCGCGATATGGCGGCGGCGCTGGAGACCGCGGGCGGACATTATACATACCTTGAGTACCCGGATGTGGATCACTATGTCAACCGCCGCCTGTTCGAGCAGCCGGAGCCGTTTTTGGACTGGATGTTCGCGCAGGGGAAAGGACAGGCCGCAACGCCGTTTGACAAGTCGGCGCTGTATCAGTTTGACCGGAACTACTATTTTAACTTCAACTCGGGTTCGGCGGGCTGGAATCTCGCGGCAGGGACGGCGTTCACCGTTTCCGGCGAGCAGTTGAAGGCGCCGACGGCGAACGGTTCCACGTCGCTGTATCTGATCGGCGACGGAACGCCTGACGCGGACGTGCCGCTCGACGGAGCGCTGTTCAGCTGCTACATGACATATTCCACACTGAACACCGTCTACGGCGGCGGCCCGATGTTTAACTACGTGGATTCATCGCACTACTGGTTCGTCCGCATAGCGCAGCAGTCGGGCGGCGGAATATCGGTGGATCTGTATCAGGTAAACGGCAGCGCGTCGCAAAAGGCCACTAATACGGCGATAGCGTCGCCCGGCGGCAGAATCGCCTGCCTTGCCGTCGCCATCGACGGCAAGAACGTCAAGGTATACGTTGACAACCAGCTGGCGATAGATTACCCCGCCGACGCGCCTTTCCCCGCGACGGGCAAGGCGGGCATCCGCTGGTTTACCAGCTCGGGGACGAACACGGCGCTTATTGACGATTTTATCGTGGCGAAGAAGGATAAGGCCGCCATCGGCGAGCTGACGCTTTCGGACAAAGCCGACTATCAGGTGATCCAACGCGACCCCGCCGCGAAATCCGCGCGGGTAGAGTTCCTGGCGCCGGCCGCCGAAGAGAACGCCGCGAAGGTTCAGTTTAAGGTCGTAAACTTCGCCGGCGGTTCGGACGTCGTCGATTGGACGGACGCGTCGGTCAAGGGCAGCGCGTATTCCGCGGCGCTGACCGTCCCGCAGGGCGGCTGGTACAAAACGCTCGTCCGCTCGCTGAACGAAACCGGCGGCGAGATAAGCGCCGTTTCGGGTACGGCCAGATGGGGCGTCGGTATCAATATCCTTGAGATCGGCCAGTCGAACATGGCGGGCAAAGGCAAGCAAACGCCCTATGTCGTCGCCGACGACCGCGTGGCCAGTTTCCTTAACGAAACGTGGCAGCATCTGGCCGACCCGCACCAGAAAACCGACAACAGCGTCGCGGGCGGCGGCGACGGCGGCTCCATGGCGCCGTCCGTCGGCAACGCGCTCGTGGCCGCGCTGGGCGTTCCTGTCGGCATTATCCCAGCGGCGCTGGACGGCGCTAACCTGATAACCGATTCGGGCGGGTACCCGTACTGGACGAAGCGCACCGCCGCCGACCACTACGACCGCTCGACGCTGTACGGCAACTCGATCTACCGAGCGCGGGCGGCGGGCGGAATAGAGTTCATCACCATGAACCAAGGCGAGAACAACGTTTCGACAGGCACGTCGAAAGCCGATTACCTCGCCGGTATGAAGACGCTCAAAGCGATGTACGCCGAGGACGGGTTCGACGTCCCGATCCTGTACTGCCAGCTGGGCGGGCAGTTCGCCAGCAGCTGGACGCACGCCAAGGACGACGTGATGACCGGTATCCGCGCGGCGCAAAAGGACGCGGACGACGGATCCGGGCTGCTGATGGCGGCGTCGGAGCTGGGGCTTGATTTCAACGACGACAATCTGCACTTTACGACGGCTTCGCAGGCGGTAATAGGAGGGCGGATCGCCAACGGCATACTGTATCTGCTGGGCGAATCGTCGTATTACCAGGGTCCGGAAATCATCGGCGCGGAATACGGCGAGGCGCGCGATACGATCGTCGTCGAGATAGAGCACCGCGGGGGCGCGGACTTCACACCCGATACGGGTATAACGGGCTTTGAGGCCGAAGCCGGCGGCGGCGCGGTTGCGGTCGTTTCCGCCGAGAAGCGGGACGCGTCGCATATCGCGCTGACGCTCGCAGATGAGGTGCCCGAAGGCACGATAGCCAGAATCCGCTATATCAGCGGACTTGCCCCGGACGTATCCGGCCTTGTGAAGGACGACTCGCCGCTTAACCTTCCGCTTAACACGGAGGAATGGCTGCGCGTGACCGACGACACCATTCCGCCGGAGGATACCGCTTTCGCGTATCTTGACGCGCCTATCGCCGTCATAAGCGACGATTTCTCCGGCGCGGCGCTTGACTCGGCGTGGACGGTGGTCAGCGGCAGTTTCTCGCTGTCGGGTGGGCAGGCGACCGCTCCCTCGAGCGGAACGAACGTACTCATCCGTTCCGATACGCTGGATTTCACGGATTACGTCATGGAAGGCGACGTAACGATTGACTCTATACCGGCGGGCAGTTACACCGTCGGCTTCAACGTCGGGTATAATAACGCGACCAAGCAGACTTATTCGGCGGTCTACACGAAAGACTCCGGCTGGCGTATATTCAAGCGCCCGGTCGGCGGCGGCGCGCCGCTTGAGTTCGACGTGACGCAAAAGAGCAAGAATGGCTCGTTTGACGCTCTGACCGCCGGCACGCATCATATAATCGTCAAAAAAACCGGCGGAACGGTTACGATCACGGTGGACGGCACGGAGCGTCTGTCCGCGACAGACGCCGCTTCGGCGACGGCTGTTCTGACGACGGGCGGCGCCGGGCTTTACGCGTATCTGATCGCCGCTAAATTTGACGACATCAGGGTGTACCAGCCGATAGCGTCACTCCCCGCGCAGCTTACCGGCACGAGCGGCGACGCGGCGAAGGTTCGCGTGACGTTCGGCGCGCACAGCTATGAAACCGTCCCGAATCCCGACGGAACGTGGGCGCTTTTGGCCGACGCGCTCCCCAAGGGGGAGATGACCGGCGAGATTGCCGCGCTGGGTTCGGACGGCAGGGTCCTCAAAACATCCCCGGCGACGATTGTTGTAACCGCCAGCCCTCCGGCGGGCGACGCCAACCGGATCTTCTGGGAGGATTTCGAGGATTCGGACGGCGACGGGCAGTACCACTGGGCGATGGAATCCGGTACGTCGCCGGTTTACCATTACAGCGTGGAAGGCGACAATACGAACCACTACATGGAAGCGTACGTCGCGAGCGGCGCCGGCGTTCTGCGCTGGGCGAAAGACGCGGCGTTCATCCCCGCGACGGGTAATTTCACCATCGCGTGGGACATGGCGAGCGTTTCGTACGGAACGCCAACCGGCTGGTCGAGCGGTATAACGTTCGGGAAAAACGATTCCGACTATTATCTTTTCCGCACGAACATAACGGGCGACAATAAAACAAAGGAAGTCGAACTCATCCAGTGGAAAGACGGAAAAACCGTCAGCCCGTACCCCGTCGATCAGGTTATGTCTTACTCGACGGGCGCGGACGCCGTATATGATTTCCGTATAATCGGCGAGGGCGGCGTAGCGAAGTTCTATGTGGACGGCGTTCAGGTTGGCGGCGCGGTTACGCTGGACAACGTTCAGGACCTTGAGCGGATCGGCCTGCGCCCTTTCAACGGTAAATTCTATATCGACAACGTCGAGGTCTGGGACGGCGCGGTCGCATACGCGCCTACGGACAAAACGGCCCTCGCGGCGGCAATCGCCGAAGCGGGCGCTCTGAACGCGTCTGACTACACCGCCGAGAGCTACGCCGGAATCGCGGCGCCGCTGGCGGCGGCGAACGCGGTGAAATCCAACGTTTTCGTAAATCAGGATCAGACGGACGCGGCGGCGCTCGCCCTTAAAGGCGCGATAGCCGCGTTGGAAGCCGGGGAAAACGAGCCGGGCGAACCGGTCGAGCCGGCGCGCGTGTTCTGGGAGGATTTTGAGGGCGCAAGCAATCACTACAACGCGCCGAGCGGCAACTACACGGTCAAAACGGTCGGGGCTAATCATTTGCTCGCGGGCGCGGGCGGCAGCGGCAGTGTCGCCGATCTTATCCGCGCGGACGCGTCGCTTCCGTCCGGAACCGACTGGACGCTGGCCGCGGATATGTGGCTGATTGAGGACACGGCGACCGCAAGCGGCTGGTCGGGCGGGCTGACGTTCCTCGACAACAGCGCGGCAAACATAAACACCGACGGCTACTTCATGTTCCGGATCGACAACGCCGGCGTGGCGCAGCTGTTCAGCCGCAGCAGCGGCACGTTCAACAACGGCAGCTCGGCGTGGAAATCGGCAAGTGTGTCCGGGCTGAGCGCGGGCAGCAAGGTCAACCTGCGCGTAGTCTATCACGCAAGCTCGCAAACAGCCGATTTCTACATTAACGAAACCGCGGTCCTCTCCGCTGTCGATCTCAGCGGGCAGCTGGCGGGCAAGGGTACGGGCTTCGGCTTCCGCACCTACGGCGGCAATTTCTACTATGATAACGTCGAGGTATGGACGGGCGAGGTTCTGTATACAGCCCCGCCGCGCGACGAGGCGGTCTGGACGAACGAATCGGAGACGTATACCGAGCCGAACGGGACGTTCGTGTTCGTCGGCGGTAACTCCGCGAGTTATGACGGCCAGAGCGACACGCGTTACTCGGGCGAGTTGGGCGCGGTCGCGTCTTGGGCGGATTACCCCCCGGCGGGCGGCAATTTCGAGGTATACTACTGGAATCCGGGCGAGGCGGGCGAAGGCTCGGCGACGTTCGACATAAAGACGACTTCCAAGCAGTGGCGCAAGGTGATCGACATGGCCGCGCAAGCCGCGGGCTGGGTCAAGGTCGCCGTCGTCACGGCGGAGGAAGGCACGGCGCTGTCGTTTGTCGCGGCCAACACGGGAACGGGCGCGCTGTACGCCGACGCGGTTAAACTCGTACCGACCAGCGCGGCTGCGGACGCGGTATATGTGCCGTCGGGCGGCGCGGGCGGCTCGACCGAACCCGCCATACTCGTCAACCAGCTGGGGTACGACACCGGTAAATCAAAACGCGCCACAGTCCCGAACGTGACGGATGGCTTGGTCGTCGAGCTGGTAAACGCGCTTACGGGCGCCGTCGCCTGGAGCGGAACCGCGCAGGGCAATGTCGTCGATTTCACCGCGTTCGACCCAGCGGTCAAGACGGACTACTATCTGCGGCTGCGGGATAACCCGTCGGTTCAGTCGTATGAGTTTACGATCTCCAAAAACTGGGTCGAAGCCGTAACGACGGCGCAGGCGCTGGAATTCATGGATCAGGCGCGGAGCGACGCGTGGACATGGGGTTCCAACTCCATCGGCTGGCGCGACAGCCATCAGTTCAGCTTCGAGATGCAGTCGCTCGTTCTGATGTATATGTCGAACCCGTCGTACTGGGACCGGATCACCAACGGCATCTACAGGATCGGCGACACCGAGTACCCCGAGCTGCGCGTGCAGGCTCCGGACGAACCCGACATAGTGTGGCTGATAAAGTTCGCCGCCACGCGGTACCTCGACTGGGGCACGACCGAGAATAAAGACCTGCACATACTGACAAAGGAGCAGCTGGCGTGGTTCCTGTACATCTATCCGCAGATCTCGCAGTGGGTGGACGAGGATTTCTACGAGCGGGTACGCGACTTCACGATAAGCGTCTGGAGCAAGCCCACTGTTTCGTCGAACGCGCAGTGGTACCCCGTCGCCGGCACAAACCACAACGCTTTCATCCTTCAGACGGTGTTCGGCGGGCTTAAAGGCTCGCAGCCGCCGGGTCATTCGATCGTGCCGAACCTGATGATGTACGAGGTGCTTACGCGCGACGGCATAAGCGGCGCCGCCGAATACGATCCGCAGAGCTACTGGGACGCGGCGTTTTCCAACACGGAGTGGCTGATCAGCCCGGCGATCGACATAAACGACCCGCGCTACAACCGCGGGCAGCGCATGAGCGAGCATGTCACGCTGGAGTCGCTGGCGTATTTCGCGCAGATGTACCCCGACGACTGCCCATCCGGCCTGACTGGCGCCATCGCGCGCTGGGCGGATACGACCGTCGCGCGCGCGGATAACCTCTGGGATACGCGCAAAGCCGCCAGCATGGCGGCGGGCGACGGGCAGTATAAATTCGCGGACGGCACGAATATCTCCGCGGACATCTGGACGGGACCGGCGTACGCCACTAATTCGCACGAGAATCAGAATCCCGCCCCGAAGAACGAGCCGGGCAACATCGCGGGCATTCAGGCGATAGCCAACGCCGCCGCCCGCGTAATCGGCGATCAGGACACGATTGACCGGCTAAAAGCCATCGGCGTCGCGTCCATCGACGATATGTTCGGCAGAAACCCCTCCGGGCGCACGTTCTTCTACTTCGCGACCGAATACCCGGGCCGTGGCTTCCTGGGCGCGGACAAAGGCTGGTTCACGCACTTCACCGGCGGCGCGGGCGTTTTGATCAACGTCCCCGCGACGATCGACGCGAGCTGCTGGGAGACGTCCTACCCCTACGACCCCAGCAAGGCGCAGGAATACACCGAGGGCTGGGTGTCGTACAACGCCGCGTGGAACGACTCCATCGCCTATTCGGCGGCGGCGGACATCAGGCTGGACGTTCCGGCGTCCGGCGCCGTCGGAGAGACGGTTACGCTGAAACTGGCGGCTCCGCTCAACATGGATTATCAGTCGGTTGAAACGGGCTACGTTTTCGTCGCCAACCCCAAGACCGGCGAGCGCGTCAAAGTAACCGTTACCGAGGACAGTGCCGACGGCGATTGGTTCGCCGCCGAATATGAGCTGCCGAACGCGCCGTATGTGACGGTTTCCTACGGGCTGGATCTGTTCGAGGTTTCGGAGAAAATCACGGTCACGGGCTACGCGGCGATCGCTCCCGAATCCGTCGAGCTTGACAGAGACAGCGCGGGGCTGGCGGTTGGCGAAAGCCTGACGCTTATCGCGGCGGTGCTGCCCGCCGGCACGGACGACAAGACGCTTACATGGTATTCAGACGACGAATCCGTGGCGAAGGTTGACCAGAACGGCAAAGTAACCGCGGTCGCCGAAGGCACGGCGACGGTCAAAGCCGTGTCGAACGCCGATAACGCCCTGTCCGACGAGTGCGTAGTCGTCGTAACCGGCGTTGTGTTCAATAATATCACGGCGACGGCGGCGCCCGGCTCGCTTCAGGTCGGCAAGACGGCGACGCTCAGCGTCACGGCGGGTTTCTATTCCGACGGTTCGCCCGCCGATATGACCGGCGCGGTGTACGCGTTCCGCGCCAAACCCGGCACGCTGTCCTCCGTCAACCCGGCGGGTCTGGTTACGGCGGCGGATACGCCCGAAACGGCGGTGTTCATCGTTTCGGCGGCGCTGGACGGCGTAACGGTCGAGAAGGAAGTTTCAATAACCGTAACAGCGTCCGCGCCCGTGACGGCGGCGATCAAGGTCCAGTTTGAGGAAATGCTGGATCCGTCGGCGTACGGCACAAAGGCCGCGCCGGTCAAGGTAAACGGAGTGGACATCTACACAAACATCGCCGACTCCGCGGAAAACGGCTACCTGAAATTCGAGCCGGAAAACGGCGTAACGGCCTACAGCCAGGCGTTCGACACCGATCTCTGGGATAAGAACAAACACGGCGAGCTTACACCGGGCTACTACAGGATAACGGTAAGCACGAAGACGGTCAGCAATTACGGACTTATGAGCTTTACGCTGGACGGCGACCAGATCGGCCCGCGGATAGACGGCACCGTCGGCGCCAGCGGGGTGTATTCGCCGACTGTCCTGACGGAAAGCGTCCTCATAACGGGCGGAGCGGCGCACGAGATCGTCATGACCATCGACGGCAAGAACGCGTCCAGCACCGGATACCAGATGGCGCTCGACTGGATCAGCTTCGAGAAAGTCGGCGAACCCATCGCAGAAACCCTGACCGGCACGGCGGCGCTTTCGCCCGATAAACCGAAGATCGGCCACACTGTCACCGCGGCGCTGACCGATACAAACAACACCGGTACGCTGGCGTA
>JAISCI010000054.1 GCA_031265685.1 Clostridiales bacterium | reverse complement strand
TGTAAATGTCAAGCGAAAAATCCTCCACCCAATATAATTGAAAAATCACCCACCCCCAAAACAAAGCGCGAATTTAAGCGGTCTTCGTTTTGGGGGTGGGTGATTTTAATTATATCGCTATGGTGATTTTTGGAGTAATAAATACATCTATTGCCTATTCAATCTGTTGGGTGACACGAACGCGCCGAATGAACGGCGGGACAACCTGCGCAAAACGAACGTCGGTAATGAGAGGATGGCTGACTGACTTTTGACGGGCGTTGAAGCCCTTGGAGTGGAACGTCAGGCCAACTGCCTCTCACTATCGGCTTAGGCATGAGTTGGGTTAACCCACGGCTGGCGTGCCGGGGGATTAACCACTAAATATATAGTAACAGGAGTGGTTTAAATAGTAAAATCCTACATAGTCAACCTCAATCTCTACGCAACGAAGCCTGTACAGACAGAAATATTTTACACGGCGGGCGACCAGAACGCCTACCTGCTGGAGCTGCGGCTGACCGAGGGATGAATTTCGCTTGATCCACACGAAATACAGGGGCGCGCCTACCCGCTGCCGTCCGACGCCGTGATCGAGATGAGTCTTCAAACTAAGTCGAATACTTTGACTGTTCCGGGCGGCGTGAACAATTCGTCCACGCTAACGCGCTGTGCCAGATCGGCGCGAGCGATATTCCTGCAACTGGTTCCGTCACGGCCACGGTTTCTGCGCTGGCGGGTGGGGGATTCGCCACAGACGCACCCGGAACGGTGAGGGTCAGCCCGCCGCGCGAAACGCGGCGGGGACTTTCCCTACATCACCAAATCCTCATCTATAACCATCGAAATCCCGATACCGCGGCAACTCGTCATCCCCGTGCCGGCGGGGATCAGCTTTCCTATGCTCATGTTATCTTTCAGGCCGATCGGTTACGCATCCTCATAAAACGAGCATGTCATGCTCGTCAAATGTCCAAGCGTCAGCGCCGTATGCCACTTCCCAATAATATCCGTCCGGGTCGGCAAAATAGGCGTGGTATCCGCCCCAGAATACCGGCTGCGGTTCTTTGGCTATGACCGCGCCCGCTCTTCTCGCAAGCTCGACGGTGTCGCGCACCTCCCGCTCGCTTTTCACATTGTAGGCAAGGGTGATTCCCGCAAAGTCATCCGCGATTTTCGGTGGGTTCTCGGCGTTTATGTCCTCCGCCAGGCCCTTAATCGGATACAGCTCAAGCTTTGTGCCGGCCGTATTAAAAAATATTACTTGCGGGCATTCGGCGGTTTCGCTCGACTCGAAACCAAGACTGCGGTAGAATTTCACCGACCTTGCCATGTCGCGGACGCCTAGCGCGATGATGTTGATTCTGTTCATTTGCCGCCTCCTTGTTTCCCGTTGAAGGTAATTTTCTCCTAGACCCGCGAAAATTCACTCGCGCGGCGGGGGCGTTGCCTACATCACCAAATCCTCGTCCATAACCATCGAAATCCCGATACTGCGGTAACTCGTCATCCCCGTGCCGGCGGGGATCAGCTTTCCTATAATCACGTTCTCCTTCAGCCCGATCAGCGGGTCGGTCTTGCCCTTTATCGCCGCCTCGGTCAGCACGCGCGTCGTCTCCTGGAAACTAGCCGCCGAGAGGAAGCTGTCCGTCGCGAGAGACGCCTTTGTGATGCCGAGAAGGATGCGCGTACCCCGCGCGGGTACCTTGCCTTCGGTCTCGAGCTGCTCGTTCATTTCCTCAAAGTCCAGCCAATCGACCAGCCCGCCCGGCAGGAAGTTCGAATCGCCCGCGTCGTCGATCTTGACGCGCTTGACCATCTGGCGCACGATAACCTCGATGTGTTTATCGTTGATGTCCACGCCCTGCAGCCGGTACACGCGCTGAACCTCCTGCAGAAGGTAATCCTGGACGCCGCGCACGCCCTTGATCCGCAGGATGTCATGCGGGTAGACGCTGCCCTCGGTCAGCTCGTCGCCGGCTCGGATGAGATCGCCTGTCGAAACCTTGATACGCGAGCCGTACGGAATCAGATAATCCTTGACTTCGCCGTCCTCCGTCGTAAGGACGACCTCTCGCTTCTTTTTCGTGTCGTTGACGGTGATCGATCCCGCCTGCTCGCTGATGATAGCGAGACCCTTCGGCTTACGCGCCTCAAAAAGCTCCTCGACGCGCGGAAGACCCTGCGTGATGTCCTCGTTCGACGCGATGCCGCCGGTGTGGAATGTGCGCATCGTCAGCTGCGTGCCCGGTTCCCCGATGGACTGCGCCGCGATGATCCCAACGGACTCGCCCACGCGCACGACGTTGCCGCTGGCCATATTCGCGCCGTAGCACTTGGAGCATAGCCCGATCTTTGAGCGGCATGTCAGAATAGTCCGGATTTTTACCTCTTTGATCCCGGAACTCTCAATGGCGTCGGCTTCGTTCTGCCCGATCATCGTGTCCGCGCGGACAATAACCTCGCCCGTCTCGGGGTGCGTGATCTCGTCAATCGACCAGCGCCCGCGGATACGGTCCGACAGCGGCTCGATTACCTCCTGCGCCGATCCGTCGCCGCCGGACACCTGATCGGCGAACGCCGAAACGATCATACCCGGCGTTTCGTGACCATCGCGCCCGTCGCCGCAATCCCACTCGCGTATAATGATGTCCTGAGAGACGTCCACCAGGCGGCGCGTCAGATACCCGGAGTCCGCCGTGCGCAGCGCCGTGTCCGCCAGCCCCTTCCGCGCCCCGTGCGCCGAGGAAAAGTATTCCAGAACAGACAGTCCCTCGCGGTAATTGGACTTGATCGGCAGCTCGATAACCATGCCGTTCGCGCTCGCCACCAATCCGCGCATACCGGCCAGCTGCTTGATCTGGTTCGTCGAGCCGCGCGCGCCAGAATCCGACATCATGAAAATATTGTTATATCTGCCAAGCCCGGCGATAAGCGCCTTCGTTATCCTGTCCGATATGTCGGTCCACGTCGTTATGACCTTTTCGTGGCGCTCGGCGTCGGTCATAAGCCCGCGCCGGAACATCCGGGAAATCCTCTCAATCTGATCCTCGCCCTCGGCGATGAGCGCCGCCTTGACTCCCGGTATCTCCATGTCCGAAACCGACACCGTAAAGGCGCCGCGCGTCGCGTACCTGAAACCCAGATCCTTTATCTTGTCAAGCACGACGGCCGTCTCAGTCGAGCCGTATCTGTTGATACACCGGTTGATGATCGCGCCGATACGTTTCTTGCTGGTCAGCGTATCTACCTCGTACTTAAACTTATTCTCGAACACGCTTCGATCGACGAAGCCGATATCCTGCGGAATAGCCTCGTTGAGGATCACCTTGCCGACCGTAGTGTCGATGACCCGCGAGCGGCGCCGGCCGTCGATCATGAGAGCGCGGCGCACCTTGATCTTCGCGTGCAGCGTGATCTCGCCGTTATCATACGCGAGGATCGCTTCCTGCTCGTCCTTAAACGCCTTGCCCTCGCCCTTCTCACCGCTCTTTTCAAGCGTCAGGTAATATATCCCAAGAACCATGTCCTGAGAGGGCACCGCCACGGGCGCTCCGTCCGAAGGTTTCAGCAGGTTGTTCGGCGCGAGCAGCATGAAACGGCACTCGGCCTGCGCCTCGACGGACAGCGGTACGTGAACCGCCATCTGGTCCCCGTCGAAGTCCGCGTTATACGCCGTGCAGACGAGCGGGTGAAGCTTCAGCGCCTTGCCCTCGACAAGGATCGGCTCGAACGCCTGGATCCCCAGACGGTGGAGCGTAGGCGCGCGGTTAAGCATTACGGGGTGTTCCTTGATCACCATCTCGAGGATGTCCCACACCTCGGGCTGGAGCCGCTCGACCATGCGCTTCGCGCTCTTGATATTGTGCGCCTGCCCGTCGCTGACGAGCCGCTTCATGACGAACGGCTTGAAAAGCTCGATCGCCATCTCCTTCGGCAGCCCGCACTGGTAAATCTTGAGCGAAGGCCCGACGACGATAACCGAGCGCCCCGAGTAGTCCACGCGCTTGCCGAGCAGGTTCTGGCGGAAGCGCCCCTGTTTGCCTTTGAGCAAGTCCGAAAGGCTCTTGAGCGCCCGGTTGCCCGGTCCCGTCACGGGTCTGCCGCGGCGGCCGTTGTCGATCAGGGCGTCCACGGCTTCCTGCAGCATACGCTTCTCGTTGCGCACGATTATATCCGGCGCCCCCAGATCCAGAAGCCTTTTCAAGCGATTGTTCCGGTTGATAACGCGCCGGTACAGATCGTTGAGGTCGCTGGTGGCGAAGCGCCCGCCGTCCAGCTGAACCATTGGCCGCAGATCCGGAGGTATGACCGGGATCGCGTCCATAATCATCCATTCGGGGCGGTTGCCGCTCGCGCGGAACGCCTCGACTACCTCCAGCTTCTTGATAATGCGCACGCGTTTCTGGCCCGTCGCGTCTTTAAGCTGGTTCGTCATCTCCTCGGCCTCTCTGTCGAGGTCGATCTTAGCGAGCAGTTCCTTTACCGCTTCCGCCCCCATCGCCGCGCGGAAGGCGCTCGCACCGTACTTGCTCTCGGCCTCGCGGTACTCCGTCTCGCTGAGCAGCTGCTTCTCCGCCAGCTGCGTGTTGCCCGGATCCAAGACGATATAGTTGGCGAAATAGAGAACCTTCTCCAAACTTCTCGGAGACATTCCCATGATAAGCCCCATCCGGGAAGGTATTCCCCGGAAATACCATATATGGCTGACCGGCGCGGCCAGCTCGATATGCCCCATGCGCTCGCGCCGAACCTTCTTCTTCGTGACCTCGACGCCGCAGCGGTCGCACACCACGCCCTTGTACCGTATGCGCTTGTATTTGCCGCAATGGCACTCCCAGTCTTTATCCGGCCCGAAGATACGCTCGCAGAAAAGGCCGTCGCGCTCGGGCTTGAGCGTGCGGTAGTTGATCGTCTCCGGTTTCTTTACCTCCCCGCGCGACCACTCGTGAATCTTCTCCGGCGAGGCAAGCCCAATGCGTATCGCGTCGAACATTATCGTCTGATCCCGGTCATTATCCGGCATACAACCATTCCCCATTTTCTGACTTCCACAAAGTAATTTCGCCTGAACCCGCGGAATTCTCACAGGTAATTCCGCCTGAACCGCGCGGAATTCTTTACGGTTCTTCCGTTATATCGTCAAAGTCCCCGCCGAGTCCGCCGAAAACATCTTCGGCGGAGACGGCGATGTCCTCGTCCTCGGATTCTTCCTCAAGCGCGTCATCCGCCAGCGCGAGATCCTTTTCGACGCCGTCCTCCGGGATAGGCTCGCCGGATTCGTGCATGAAATCACGCTTGTAAAGCAGCTGGCTCCGTTCGCCCAGTTCGTCCGGCAGATCGCTCTTTATAGCGGAGTCCATGTCGGTATCGTCTTCCAAGTTTTCCTTTATCTCGATCTCGCTGTTGTTCTTGAGTACGCGCACATCCAGCGCCAGCGCCTGAAGCTCCTTCAGCAGCACCTTGAAAGACTCGGGCACGCCCGGTTCGGGGATGTTCTCGCCTTTGACGATGGCTTCATACGTCTTGACGCGCCCGACTATATCGTCGGACTTGACCGTCAGTATCTCCTGCAGCGTGTACGCCGCGCCGTAAGCTTCCAGCGCCCACACCTCCATCTCGCCGAAGCGCTGGCCCCCGAACTGCGCCTTGCCGCCCAGCGGCTGCTGCGTCACCAGAGAATACGGCCCGGTGGAGCGCGCGTGGATCTTATCGTCCACGAGATGATGCAGCTTAAGGTAGTGCATAAAGCCGACCGTCACGGGATTGTCGAACAGCTCGCCGCTGCGTCCGTCGCGCAGCGGGATCTTGCCCGTGCGCGAAAGGCGCACGCCTTTCCATTCCTTGCGGTGAGCTGTGTTCGAGGCTATCTGGCCCCATATCTCGTCGCTGATCTTCCCGTGCCACTTAGCGTCAAAATCTTTCCAGTCGCCGTTGACAAAATCGTCCGCCATCTCAAGCGTATCCATGATGTCGGACTCGTTCGCGCCGTCGAATACCGGCGTGGCGACTTTCACTCCGAGCGCGTCGGCGGCCAGCCCGAGGTGAACCTCCAGAACCTGGCCGATATTCATGCGGCTCGGCACGCCCAGCGGGTTGAGCACTATATCGAGCGGCCTTCCGTTAGGAAGGAACGGCATATCCTCCGCCGGCAGAACGCGGCTGACGACGCCCTTGTTGCCGTGGCGCCCGGCCATCTTGTCGCCGACGGAAATCTTGCGCTTCTGCGCGATATATACGCGGACGACCTCGTTGACGCCAGGCGGAAGCTCGTCGCCCTTGTCCCGCGTGAACACCTTGACGTCCACTATTATGCCGTTCTCGCCGTGCGGCACGCGCAGGCTCGTATCGCGAACCTCCCGCGCCTTCTCGCCGAAGATCGCGCGCAGCAGCCGTTCCTCGGCGGTCAGTTCGGTCTCGCCTTTCGGCGTCACCTTGCCGACAAGTATGTCGCTCGGGCGCACCTCGGCGCCGATCCGGATTATGCCGTTGGCGTTGATCTCTCGCAGCGCGTCCTCGCCGACGTTCGGTATGTCGCGCGTTATCTCCTCCGGGCCGAGCTTAGTGTCGCGCGTCTCTATCTCGTATTCCTCGATGTGGATCGAGGTGTAAACATCGTCCGCGACAAGCTTCTCGCTGAGCAGGACGGCGTCCTCATAGTTATAGCCCTCCCACGTCATGAAGCCGATGAGAGGGTTGCGCCCCAGCGCCAGCTCGCCTTGCGCCGTGGACGGGCCGTCCGCGATGATCTCGCCGGCTTCCACGCGGTCGCCCTTCTCGACTATCGGGCGCTGATTTATGCACGTGCCCTGATTGGACCGCACGAATTTAGTCAGTTTATACACGTCGTACCCGCCGCCGTCCGCGGCTACCGATATCTGGTTCGCCGTAACGCGCTCAATCTCGCCGCCGCGCTTCGCGACTACGCACACGCCCGAGTCGTGCGCGGCCTTGAACTCGACGCCCGTGCCGACGATCGGCGCTTCCGTCTTAATGAGCGGCACCGCCTGGCGCTGCATGTTCGATCCCATCAGCGCGCGGGTCACGTCGTCGTTCTCGAGGAACGGGATCAGCGCCGTCGCGACGGAGATAATCTGCTTGGGCGAAACGTCCATCAGGTCGATCTCCGAACGGTCCAGCTCGAGGATGTCTTCCTTGAACCGCGCGCCGACCTTGCGGCGGACAAACTCGCCCGTGGGTGTGAGCGGCGTGTTCGCCTGGGCCACGGTGTAGTCCTCCTCCTCGTCGGCGGTGACGTAGCGCACCTCTTCGGTCACGCGCGGCACGGCGCCGGATTTATCGACGACGCGGTACGGCGCCTCGATGAACCCGTACTCGTTGATGCGCGCGTATGTGGCCAGATTGTTGATAAGGCCGATGTTCGGTCCTTCCGGCGTCTCGATCGGACACATGCGGCTGTAGTGCGACGAGTGTATGTCGCGCACCTCGAAGCCCGCCCTGTCGCGCGAGAGTCCGCCCGGACCCAGAGCCGAGAGGCGGCGTTTGTTGCCCAGCTCGGAGAGCGGGTTGGTCTGATCCATAAACTGCGACAGCTGGCTGGATCCGAAGAACTCCTTGATAGCCGCCGTAACGGGGCGGATATTGATCAGCGCCTGCGGCGCTATCATCTCCATATCCTGTATAGTCATGCGCTCGCGCACGACGCGCTCCATGCGCGCGAGTCCGATCCGGAACTGGTTCTGCAGCAGCTCGCCGACCGCGCGGATACGGCGGTTGCCGAGATGGTCTATGTCGTCTTTGTCGCCGAAGCCGTAGTCGAAGCCGATAACGTAATTAATGGAAGCCATCATATCCTCAACCGTGATATGCTTGGGCACGAGCTTCGACAGGTTCTCTTTGATCGCCTGCGCGAGTTCCCGCGGATCCTCGTGCGTCTCCATCAGATCTCTAAGTACGGGGAAATGTACGGGTTCGCGTATGCCGAGCGCCTTTCGGTCAAGGCCCAGAGGCTCGAGAAAGCCCTCGGACCGCACGGCCAGATTGGAGAGCACCTTCGTCTTATTGTCGTCTTCCGTCTTTACCCATATGAACGGCGCGCCCGAATCCTGAATCAGGTCGCACAGCTCGGCGGTCAGCTTCTCGCCGTCCTCCGCCAGTACCTCGCCCGTCAGCGGGTCTATGGCCGGCTCGGCGAGAATCCTGCCGCGCACGCGGTTGCGGAAAGCCAATTTTTTATTGAATTTATACCTGCCGACACGCGCCAGATCGTAGCGCTTCGGATCAAAAAACATGCCGCGCAGCAAGCTCTCGCTCGTCTCGACCGTCGGCGGCTCTCCGGGGCGCAGGCGTTTGTATATCTCGATAAGGCCCTCCTCGTAGCTCTTTGAAATGTCCTTTTCAATGGCGGCGGTAATTTTAGGTTCCGGCCCAAAAAGCTCAAGTATCTGCTCGTCCGTGCCGATACCCATAGAACGGATCAGCACGGTGACGGGCACCTTGCGGTTCCGGTCCACGCGCACGGAGAACACGTCGGAGCCGTCCGTCTCATATTCAAGCCAGGCGCCGCGGTTCGGGATAACCGTGGCGGAGATCAGCAGCTTGCCAACCTTGTCGAAATCGGTGCCGTAGTATATGCCGGGCGAGCGCACAAGCTGGCTTACGATGACGCGCTCGGCTCCGTTTATGATAAACGTGCCGGTCTCGGTCATCAGCGGGAAATCGCCCATGAAGATCTCCTGCTCTTTGATCTCGTCGGCGTCTTTGTTGCGCAGGCGCGCTTTGACGCGCAGAGGGGCGGCGTAGGTGGCGTCGCGCTCCTTGCATTCCTCTATTGTGTATTTTACGTCGTTCTCGTCCAAAGTGAAGTCGATAAATTCCAAAACAAGGTTGTCGCTGTAATCCGTTATAGGGGAAACGTCCTGAAAAACTTCTTTAAGCCCTTCGGCCAGGAACCATCTGTAGCTGTCTTTCTGAACCTCGATGAGATTCGGCATCTCGAGAATCTCGTCTATGCGAGAATAGCTGACACGCGTCACGCCACCCTGAGTGACAGGATGAATGCGGTCTTTCTCCATCAAAGCACGCTCCCTCAAGTTGAATGATCCGCCCGCAAAATAACTCTTGAAATAATTTGTTAACCGTGTTATAATACTTAATGATGTTGAGCGAGCTATCCGTTTTGATACAGAGTGTAATTTTACCACGCGGAGATACTCGTGTCAATAGTTTTTCGTGTGAAAATATGTTTTTTTGAGATGTTTTCCGGTGATGAAAACTTTCCGTGCTAGCCGGGGAGGCAGCGGTGCCCTGTAGCCCGAAAACCGCTATAGCGGGGGTGACGCCCGTCCCGAGGTGTATTCTTTTCGGGGCAGACCCAACCGAACGGTGCCGAGGGGTAAGTCCCGCGCAACGCGACCCGCCGAACCGCGTCAGGCCCTGACGGGAGCAGCGCTAAGGCGGCAGCCGAGTGTGCCGCGGGGGAGCTTGCCCTGAGCCGTTCCTTTGGGGACCGCCCGGGGAGATACGTCGGAGGCGGGCGCACGGAATTATACTAATCCCCTTTAGATTTGTGGATAAAATGGGATTAGTATGATAGAAAATTTTGCAAAATTCTTTCAGGAGAGCGCGGATTGCCGCGCTTTTTTGGCAAGATAATTTTCACATCGGGGGAAGATGGATGCGCAGGATGCTCGCGCTGATGGCGGCGCTTATGCTTGCCGGGTGCGGCGCGGCGGAAGATGGGAAGCCGGCGCCCGCGACAGATACGGCCAAGCCGGCGAATTACGGGATTACGGCGGATCTTGTCGCGGATTTTACGTTTGGGCTTTCGGACGCGGACGCGGCTCGTATGGGATTAGTTTCTACATATATATACGCGTATGACGGAGACCTGACGCCGCAGAAACTGACGGAGGGCCTGGAGCGGATGACGGGGCTGACGTTCGGGGCGCGGGTCTCGACGGACGGAGCCGCCTGTGTCGTCCGGTTCGCGGAGGATTCGGACCTGTTCGCGGACGAGACGCCGGGTCGGTCGTTTTTCGCGTTCTCCTCGGCGGACGAGATGAGATGGTTTATGCTGGACAGTCTGTGGCGCACGGTCGTCGCGAACCTCGCCGCCGAGCGGGTCGTTTTCCGCGCCGAGGGCGGCGGGGATTTATCGGTCGTCGGGATGAGTCCCGTCGGGGTATTCGGCGCGGACGAGCCTTATCCGGGCAGCGGGGCGATCTTCGCGCGGGCGGGCGCGAGCGGCGGCAACCCGTCGAACGTGGACTGGTGGGGCGAATACGAAAACGACTACGGCAAGATTTACATAAGCAACTACGACGGCGCGGCGTTTTATTTTCAGATTGTTCCGGATTCGGGCAGCGACGTCGTAGGGAAGGCGGCCGTGGATCAGTCCACGCTGACGGACGCCGCCGGGGACGGTTTCGCGTTCGCCCTAACGGACGGCGCGAAGGCGCTGGCGGCTAGGTACGTCGGCGCCGCGGACGCCGAGGGCGCGAAAGACGCGGTGAAAGCCGCCGGTACGTACACGAAGAACTCGGCGCAAGTGGTGCTGGATGCTGGAAGCTAGATGCTGGAAGCAAAGAAGCTAGAATCCAAGAACAGACCCACCCCAACACTCCTCGGGGGGTCTAGCTTCTAGCCTCTAGCTTCTAGATCATATTGCGGCGGACGCGGAATACTCGCCCGAAACCTTGAAATAACTGACCATCGAGCGCAGCGACTCCGCCTGCTCGTTCAGCTGAACCGCCTCGGCGGAGGACTGCTGCGACATCGCGGAATTACGCGTGATAGAGTGTGAAATGCGCTTTATGTCGTCATGCGCGCGCGATATGGACTCGGCCTGCTCCTTGCTGGAGACCGCGATCATCCGCAGCACTTCCGAAACCTCGTCCGTCTCGCGGATTATCGTGCCCAGCGTATCGTTGGTGGACGCCGCGATCCGCGTCCCGTCCTCCACCTTCGCCAGCGTCTCGCCGATCAGCTTCTCTGTGACGTCCACGGACTGGCGGCTCTTCCCTGCCAGGCTGCGCACCTCGTCCGCGACTACAGAGAAGCCTTTGCCGCTCTGCCCGGCGCGCGCGGACTCGATCGCGGCGTTGATCGCCAGGATGTTCGTCTGCAGCGAAATTTCCTCGATCGACTTTATTATCTTGGCGATGTTGTCCGACGCGGCGCGGATACCGTCCATCGCCTCGAGAAGGCGCTTCATCTCGCCGTTGCCCTTGTCAACCGCTTCCATGGACTTCTCCGCTATAGACTTCGCCGTCTCGGCGTTGAGCGCGTTATGATCCACTTTCTCTCTGCTCTGTTCAAAGGCCGCCGCCAGTTCCTCGACCGACCGCGCCTGAAGCTCGGCGTCTTCGGCCAGGCTCTCCGCGCTCGCGGACATCTCCCTCGCGCTGTCGCTCAGCCGGTTCGACGCTGCGTTGATTCCGGTAATCGTCTCGCGCAGGCGCCTCGTTATCCCGTTGATCGATTCGCGGATCATCCCGAACTGCCCTATGTACGGCCTGTTTATCTCCCGTGTAAGATCGCCGCCCGCGATCGCCGAAAGCGCGTCCGAAATCTCGGCGATGTAAGACGAGACGGACCCGACCGTGCGGTTGACGGCGGTCTTCATATTCAGGAACTCTCCGCGGTACTCCCCGCGTATCGCCACGTCAAACCGCCCCTCGGCCATATCGCCCAGCGCGCCCCTCGTCTCGGCGACTGGTTCCGCCACGTTGTTAAGCACGTCGTTAAGCCCGGCCAGTATCTCGCTCCACTTCCCGGCGAACCGCCCCGCGTCCGCCCGGCGCGACAGGTCGCCCTCCGCGCCCGCTTCCACGATAACGTTGATCTCGTCCACAATCTCCCGGATAGTCGACTTAAGCTCGGACACGACGCAGCCGACGCCCATGTCCTTGCCGTTGTAATCGCCCATGTCGCGCGTGAACGAACCGACGGCCAGATCGGACATAACGCCGAGTATATCCCGCAATATCAGCACATACGCGCTGACCATGCCGTTGACGCTGTCCGAAATGCCGCGGTACGCGCCACGGTAGTTCTCCGGCCGGATCCGCGCGTCGATGTCCCCATCAGCGTGCTGGCGGTGCATATCGCCGATGTCTTGGGCGATGCCGTTTACGTTCGCCACAACCAGTCCGAAACTGCGGGCCAGGTTGGCGGTCTCGTCCTTCCCATCGACGGGCAGATCGACGCTGAAGTTGCCGCTCGCCACTTCGTCCGCCGCCAGAACCAGCTTCTTGATCGGATTAACTATCACGCCGGATATTATAAACGTCAGCGCCACCGAAACAACGACGGCGGCGACCGCTGTCATCATAAGTATCTCCGCGAACTCAGTCACCATAGCGGACGTATCGGCGCCTATATCCAGCGTCACGGACTGCTCGGCGGCTATCAGCCCGTCGATGGCGTTCTGCACTTCGGTTATAAGCGGCGCGCGGAGGGCGGAGTTCGCCACGACGGCTTCTTTGTCCCCGGCCATAGCGCTGACGATGTTCGGCTCAATAAGCTCGCGATTGTACTGGTCCAGCGCGTCCGCCAGCCGACCGGCCTCCCGCGCCATTTCGGAAGCGTCTTCGGCGCTCAGGTTTTTATCGGCGCCGGTAAGGCCTATGTATTGATCCATCTGATTATTGATATCCGCGATGAGGCTGGCTGATTCGGTCCTATAACCTTCCTGCCTCCCGATGTCTCCGGTATAAGCGTTGATAGCGGTGGTTATCCGTCGTATATCCATAATCTGTCCTCGGACTACCAGCACGATCCTGAACCGCTCCCGGGTTATGCCGACAAAGTCGCTGTAAGTAGATTTAACCGCGTTCAGACTGAATATTCCAAAAACAGACGACGCGACGGACAAAACAATGACGATAGAAAACCCGGCCAGCAGTTTCCGCCGTATCCCCAGGTTTCGCATGAATCGCATTAGCTCAACTCCTTTCGATGATATTGGAACATATAATTTTCTATCGGCGCAAAAGTAACCTGACTGTAGGCTGACATTGACCGAAGAGGCGCCTGTGTGTTCGTTCCGCAAACGCGCCAAAGCCCGCCGGACATGATACGGCGGGGCGGGCGAGGTGCCGTAAATTACGTCTTTCCGCCCCTTCAGTACATGAAATCATTGAAATATCCATGGCTTTAGCGGATAATATATGCTACAATATTTTTCTTCTCTCGAACAGACGCCGGAGCATCCGCGCGGATTGAGACGCGTTTACGCCCTTTCTTAATAAATTCAATACCCATCTTAAAATAACGAACATCCCGCGCGCAAACCGATAATAATTTTCTCTTTTTATCGCCGCCCATCTATTGATATTTTTGTAACGTTGCTGTAATATAATGATATGGTTTGGGCGAACGGTGGACAGATTGCCGGCGCCACGACAAAAAACAATTACTTAAACGGAGGTCAGCGACATGAAGAAATTTATTTGCGCGGCTCTCAGCGCTCTGTTCGCGCTTTCTCTCGCCGCTTGCGGCGGCGCGCCCGCGGCGAGCAACAACGACGAGGGTAGTGGTGTGCTCACCGTCGGTTTCGCCCAAGTCGGCGCGGAATCAGGCTGGCGCACGGCAAACACCGACAGCTTCCAGAAGTACTTCGTCAGCGGGAACGGTTTCGACCTTAAGTTCTCGGACGCGCAGCAGAATCAGGACAACCAGATCAAGGCCGTCCGCGACTTCATCACCCAGGAAGTTGACTACATCGTCATCGCTCCAGTTACCGTCACCGGTTGGGAACCCGTGCTCACCGAGGCCAAGAACGCCGGAATTCCGGTCATCCTCTCCGACCGCAAGCCCGACGTGTCCGAGGATCTGTACGTAACGTATTTCGGCGGCAACATGGAGCAGGAAGGCAAGGATGCCGTGACGTGGCTTGAGGGCTATCTCAAGGAGAACGGCAAGGAAGGCGACTCGATCAACATCGTACACCTGCAGGGCACCATCGGTTCCGACGCGCAGATCGGTCGCACCAAGGCTCTCGTGGACGCCACCAACTCTACCCATCCGGAATGGACGATCGTCTATCAGCAGAGCGGCGAGTTCACTCAGGCCAAAGGGCAGGAGATCATGGAGTCCGTGCTTAAGGACAGCTCGATCCCGTCGATCGACGTTATCTATTCCGAGAACGACGATATGACTTACGGCGCTGTTGACGCGCTCACCGCCGCCGGGCAGAATCCCGCCGACAAGATCATCATCAGCTTCGACGGCAACAAGAAGGCCATCCAGATGATTATCGACGGAACCATCGACTGCGTGGCGGAGTGCAACCCGCTTCTTGGACCGCAGATCGGCGACATGATCAAGAAGCTTGAGGCCGGCCAGACCGTGCCGAAAGTGACATATTCGGTCGAGGGCGTATATGATGTCAAGAACGCCGAAGCCCATCTTCCGGACGCTTTCGGTTCGTGAGTGAAGTTTGCGCGGTTTACGCAAACTTCATGTAGAATTTTGCATGGTTCACGCAAAATTCGTCACGTGAGGTTCGTCACGCAAAATTGCCTGAATTTGCTAAGTAAAGAGCGCGGGTGTGCCGGGGGTATCTCAGCGCACCCGCTATTTTTGAAAGGAGAGGTGTCCATGGGCGGCACTTTGCTCCGAATGAGGAATATCACCAAAAACTTCCCCGGCGTCCTTGCCCTGGACGGTGTGGATTTCACGCTGACGCGTGGGGAGATACACGCGCTGATGGGCGAAAACGGCGCGGGCAAATCGACGCTGATCAAGGTGCTTACGGGCGCGGAGGCTTTCGAGAGCGGCGAGATCTATCTCGAGGACTCGGATACGCCCGTCGTCAATGATTCGCCCCAGCAAGCTCAGGGGCGCGGCATCTCAACCGTTTACCAGGAGGTCAACCTCTGCCCGAACCTGACCGTCGCCGAGAATCTCTTCGTCGGGCGGCAGCCGGGGCGGGGCGGGTTCGTTAAGTGGAGCGAGATGAACCGGCGCGCTCGCGCCGTCATGAGCGGTCTTGGCATAGACATCGACGTGGAAAAGCCGCTGGAGGTCTATTCCGTCGCGATTCAGCAGATGGTGGCCATCGCGCGCGCGGTGGACATTTCGGCTAAGGTTTTGATCCTTGACGAGCCGACCTCGTCGCTCGACGACAACGAGGTGCGCAAACTGTTCGAGCTGATGAGAAAGCTCCGCGGCCAGGGAATGGGGATTATCTTCGTCACCCACTTTCTCGAGCAGGTGTACGCCGTCTGCGACAAGATTACCGTACTCAGGAACGGCCAGTTCGTCGGGGAATACGACGTTGCCAGCCTGCCGCGCAAGGAACTGGTCTCTAAGATGCTCGGCAAGGCGTTCGACGATCTGACCTCGATCCGCGGCGAGGAGCGCGGGCGCGTGGACCGCTCCGGCGATCCGCTTATCTCGGCGCGGAAACTGGGCGAGCGCGGCGGAATCCGCGAGTTCGACCTCGACGTCTACCCCGGGGAGGTCGTCGGGCTGGCGGGGCTTCTTGGCAGCGGGCGCACCGAGCTGGCGCGCGCCATATACGGCGCCGACCGCCCGGACAGCGGCACGCTGACCGCGAAAGGCCGCAAACTGGCGCATTCCCCGCTCGACTCGATGAAGGCGGGCATGGGCTTCTGCCCCGAAAACCGCAAGGAAGAGGGCGTAATCGCCGATCTGTCCGTCCGCGAGAACCTGATTCTGGCGGAGCAGACGAAGCGCGGCGCTTTCCGGCTTATGTCCCGCGCCGAGCAAGATAAGCTGGCCGACGAGTACATAAAGATACTGGCGATCAAAACGCCTTCGGCGGAGACGCCGATAAAACAGCTATCCGGCGGCAACCAGCAGAAAGTTATCGTCGCGCGCTGGCTGCTGACGCGCCCGGATTTTCTGATACTCGACGAGCCGACGCGCGGTATCGACGTCGGCACGAAGACGGAGATTCAGAAGCTTGTCGTAAAACTCGCGTCCGAGGGCGTGTCGGTCATGTTCATCTCGTCGGAGATTGACGAGATGCTCCGCACGTGCGACCGCATGGGAATCATGCGCGATATGGTTAAAGTCGGGGAACTGGCGGACGAGGAACTCTCCAGTTCGTCGATAATGTCGAAGATAGCGGGAGGCGAGGGAAGTGAATGACGAAGATTCCAAACTGTTCGGGATTCCCGCCGACCGCGCGCTGTTCGTCGCCGGTCTGGCGCTGCTGGTTCTCGGCGTCGGCGGCATAGCCGAGCGCGCCGTCCTGCTCGCGGCCGGACCCGTGCTCACCTCGGCCGCGCGGCTGGCGGCGCATTTCTGGATGCCGCTCGTGACGGCTGTTTTGCAGCTCGCCCTAGGAGGATTGGCTCTGGCGTTCCGGGGCAGGCCCGATAAGATCGCGCCCTGCGTGGCGCTCGGGTTTTTCGCGGCGGCGTATTGCCTTGTCGCGGCGTTCGCCGGCGTGGCTTCGCCGATCGACAGGCCGATGGCGACCGCCGTTCTGTCCGTAATAACGTGGCTGCTCGGATTCGCCGCGACCGTGCTCTGTCTTGCCGCCGCGATACGCCTCGACGGGCGCCTGCGCCGGAAGATAGAGCCGCGCGTTCTCGCGGTCGTCCGGCACAAGCTGTTCTTCCCGTTCGTCTGCCTCATGCTCGTGCTGCTGATGAACTTGGTCGTCACGCCGGATTTCTTCTCGGTCAACATCACCAACGGCGTGCTGTACGGACGCGTCATCGACATACTTAACCGCTCCAGCGAGCTGGTCATTCTCGCGGTCGGCATGACGATCGTCGTGTCGTGTTCCGCCGGCACGGATATATCGGTCGGCGCGGTCATGGCGTTCTCTGGCAGCGTCAGCATATGGGCGCTGGGATACGGCGTCATGGGCGTGGACGGCAAGTACTCGATATTCTCGTATTCCATCCCGTTTTTTGCGGGCATAGCCGTGGCTCTTCTCGTCGGCGGCATGTGCGGGCTTTGGAACGGCTTTCTCGTCTCGAAGCTTAAGATACAGCCGATGGTGGCGACGCTGATCCTGTTCACGGGGGGGCGCGGCGCGGCCCAGCTCTTCGCGGGCGGTCAAATCGACCGCGTGGAAGTGCCCAGCTACAAATGGCTCGGCAGCTTTCTGCCGGGCGTTCCCGTGCCGACCGCTATATTCCTGGCCGTGGCAGTGGTCGCCGTGACGGCGCTGGCGCTTAAATTCTCCGCGCTTGGCCTTAACATACAGTCCGTCGGCGTAAACAACAAGGCGAGCCGCGTTATAGGACTGCGCTCCAGCCGGATAGTGTTGCTGGCGTATACGTTCTGCGGGCTGTGCGCCGGCATCGCCGGGCTTATCGCGACGTCGCGCATATCGGCCATCGACGCCAACAACTGCGGCCGCAACATGGAGCTGGACGCGATTCTGGCGGTGGCGCTCGGCGGCAACAGCCTTGGCGGCGGGAAGTTCAGTCTGGCGGGATCCGTCGTAGGCGCGGTGACTATTCAGGCGCTCTCGACGTCTCTGCTGACAATGCGTGTGACGCCGGATCAGCTGCCGGTCTATAAAGCTATCGTCGTCGTAATCATAGTGGCCCTGCAGTCGCCGGAGCTTTCCCGGTACACAAGACCGCTCGTGGGGCGCGTTCGCGCGTTTCTCGCGCCGAAAGCAAGAACGGAGGGCGCGAGATAATGGATGATAAAAAAAGCGGATTTTCGCCCGGTTCTCTCTGGCGCAGCGTAAAGGCGAGGTTTTACGGCAATAATTTCCTGCTGCTGCTTACTTTCGTTCTGTTCGTCGCGATGTACGGCGTGGGTATGATCGTCTTTCAGGACGCTCATTTCGACAGGTTCCAGGTGTTCCTCAATATGCTCATGTCCAACTCGGGGCTTATCGTCATCGCCGCCGGCATGACGATGGTTCTGATAACGGGCGGCATCGACATCTCCGTCGGGTCGCAGGTGGCGCTGTACTGCATGATGCTGGCCTATATGATGGAGCGCCAGGGGGTCAACTGTTATGTAGCCATAGCGGTCGTGATGGTTACGGGCGTAGTGTTCGGCTTCGTTCAGGGATGGCTCGTGTCGTACCTCAAGATACAGCCGTTCATAGTGACGCTGGCCGGGATGTTCTTCGCGCGCGGTATGACCGCCGTCATAACCGCCGACACTATCTCGATCAACAACGCGGATTTCCTCGGCATGGTCAACGCCACGATAGAGTTCCCGTTCGGCGGGTATTACAATAAGGCGGGCAAGTACATGGCGCCGTTTATCCACCCGAACGTGATACTGGCGCTGATCGCTCTCGCCGCCGTCTACATAATGCTCTCGCGCACGCGCTTCGGGCGCAACATATACGCGATCGGCGGCGGCGAGCAGAGTTCCATGCTGATGGGACTCAACGTCCGGCGTACCAAACTGATCGTCTATACGCTGAACGGCTTTCTGGCGGCGTTCGGCGGGTTCCTGTTCTGCCTCAACACGGCCGCGGGGTACGTGGAGCAGGCGAAGGGCTTCGAGATGCAGGCCATCGCGGCTTCGGTTATCGGCGGCACGCTGCTGACGGGCGGCGTCGGCAACGCTATCGGCTCGCTCGTGGGCGTGCTGATCCAGGCCACCATCCAGTCGTTCATAACCGCGATCGGAACGCTCTCGAGCTGGTGGACGTCGATAGTCATCGCGGCGCTGCTGTGCTTCTTCATCGTTTTGCAGAGCGTTTTCTCCTATATCCGCTCTAAACGCAAATAATACTAATCTCCGTTAGATTGGTAGAAAAGATTTTTCAAAGCGGAAGCGCGTCCGCGCGGGTATGAAGTTTGCTTGGTTCGAAGCATTTTTGCTTGGTTCACGCAAAAATGCGATGCAAACTTCTTAGGCGCGGACTTGAAAAATCTTTTCTATTCCTTAAATGGAGATTAGTATAGACATAAATAACGGAGGGATTTCTAATGATCAATATACCGGAGGTAAGGCTCGGCGTGGTCGCGGTCAGCCGCGACTGTTTCCCGATG
Organism: Clostridiales bacterium; assembly: GCA_031265685.1. GTDB lineage: Bacteria > Bacillota > Clostridia > Lachnospirales > WRAX01 > JAISCI01. The sequence continues at coordinate 2,601 of JAISCI010000054.1, read as the reverse complement.
AGCCTTTCGGCTAAGCGCCTCAAGGCGCTTTCCTCGGCGCTGACGGCGCGGGGCGTCGGCGCTTATGCCGCTGAAACGATAGTCGAGAACGAGCCGGACGCGATGGCGGCGCTTGCCGAGGTAAACGCGGCGGGCGTCGACGCGCTCGTGGTGTTCTTGGGCAATTTCGGCCCCGAAGGTCCCGAGACGTTGCTGGCAAAGAAATTCGGCGGGCCGGTCATGTTCGCGGCGGCGGCTGAGGAGAGCGGCAAGGACATGATCGACGGACGGGGCGACGCGTACTGCGGTATGCTAAACGCGTCGTACAACCTCGGTCTGCGCGGCGTCCGCGCGTACATACCCGAATATCCGGTCGGCACGGCGGACGAGCTGGCCGTTAAGATCGGCGGCTTTATCGACGTCGCGCGCGTGCTGATCGGCGTTAGCAAGCTCAAGATTTTCAGCTTCGGCCCGCGCCCGTATGACTTCTTGGCGTGCAACGCGCCGATCAAGCCGCTCTACGATCTGGGCGTCGAGATTCAGGAGAATTCGGAGCTGGATCTCTACGCGGCGTACAAAGCCCATGCCGGTGACGCGCGTATCGCGGCTGTCGCGGACGAGATGTCCGCCGAGGCGGGCGGGGACTTGGCGTTCCTCGCGCGGCTCGCGCAGTACGAGATCACCCTGCTCGACTGGGCGGAGAAGAATCGCGGCGCCAGCGAGTACTTCGTCTTCGCGAACAAATGCTGGCCGGCTTTCCAGACGGAGTTCGGGTTCGTGCCGTGTTACGTCAACTCGCGGCTGGCGGCGCGGGGCATACCGGTCGCGTGTGAAACCGATATATACGGCGCTCTGTCCGAATATATGCTGACGCTGGCGACATGCCTGCCTCCGACGCTCGTGGACATAAACAATACCGTTCCGGCGGATATGTTCGCGGAGAACGCGGCTGTCATCGGCGGCTACAAGCCCACCGATCTCTTTATGGGGTTCCATTGCGGAAACACCCCGATCTGTTACCTTGAGGGCGGATCGCTGAAATACCAGCTCATCATGAAGCGCGCGCTGGAGCCGGACGGCGAGCCGGACATAACGCGCGGCACGCTGGAGGGCAGGATCAAAGCGAGCGACATAACGCTGTTCCGCCTGCAGTCCGCGGCGGACACGACGCTGCGCGCCTATATCGCCGAGGGCGAGACGCTGGATGTCAACCCGAACAGCTTCGGCGGCATCGGCGTCATTGCGGTTCCGGAGATGGCTCGGTTCTACCGCCACGTGCTCATAGAGAAGCGTTTCCCGCACCACGCGGGCGTTGGGTTCCGGCACGTTGGCAAAACGCTCTGGGAAGCGCTGAAGTTGCTCGGAGTCCGCGACATAGGGTATAACCGCCCCGCCGGGGAGCGGTACTGTACCGAGAATCCGTTCAGCTAACAAGAGCTTTCCAGTCAAAAGTCAAGAGATTTCCAGAGAAAAACGACGTTAACATATGTAATATGGCTTGATCGTAACAAAACAAAGCGTTGCCGAGCGCGCGGCAGCCGGCAAAATTCGCGGGGTTGCTACCCCGCGCCCCGGAGTTTATCGCTTTTGTTTTTTTAACGAATGGAAAGAGCGGTCAGCCCAAAGCACGCGGCAACAATTGTCCGCGCGGCTCGGCGCTGACCGCCCCGTTCGTATAAGCCAAATTTTGTGAACCGCTGGCAATGGTCTCCGCCGGGGCACTGTCGTGTTTGCAAAACATAAGAGAGTTACTAAGGCAATACATATACCAATTCAGCCCGCTTCTCACCGGATCCTCGCTGACAAACCGCTCCGTCCCTGGCTCGTAATACCGCACCCGCAGGTAAACTGTTCCGGTCTCCTTGTCAAAGTACTCCTCGCGTCACTGACATGAGTTTCCATTGAAACCAGTCTAAGGCCTTACCTCGTTGCCGAAGGCGTCGCAGCGCTATTCTTTGACGACTGATCCGGTAATATACGCCAGTCCCACTGCATACCCGTGAGCATTATTAAAAAAGGTGAGGGGCTGTGAAGGTGCCGCTCTTCGTCGCCCAAACAACCAACTTAGTGGATTTCGCATCGCATTATCGTTTGACAGAAGTTTGCTTGGTTCACGCAAACTTCGTCCACACGATGATGCTTGCATCCACGCGAAATCCCAAGGGCAAAAAGACGCTCGTTATCGACGCGGACAGCCAACAGAGAACCCCGCGAAAAAGGGCGGCTCGTTTTGAAATTTGCGCGGCCTTTGGCGCAAATTTCAGAGCCGTTTTCGCCGCGCTTTTTGCGGCGAAATTCCGAACTCCCTCACCGTCAGCCTCGGCGTCAGGGATCCGGACAAACTCCGGTTCACGCTCGCGACGGCCATGAGCCACATCATCATCGAAACGGATTTCAACATCACAGACGGAATTATCCGCCACGCGGAGGTCGTTGACCTGCTCCCGGCCAACAACAGCCTAACGGGTATCGAGTTGGTGCTCGCGTCTCCAGCCCCGCGCCGCCGAACAGGTTCGGCGGGGACCCCCGGTCGGGCGGGAAACCGTTCTGCGGCGGTATGTTGAGAGGGTGAAGCCGCTGTACGACTTCATCTTAATTGATACCGCGCCGACCCTTGACCTG
>JAISCI010000107.1 GCA_031265685.1 Clostridiales bacterium | reverse complement strand
TTATGAAAAGCTCTCGCGCAATTTCCTGAGCTTTGTCCCGCTTGCTCAAGCCATGATTTTGTTGCCTTAGCGCACATTGGCCGAGTTTTCAAACGCGCCTTGGGGACCTTCGTTGTATCCATAAATGCCGTAGAGCGTTACACAAACCGTAGTAGCGCGGTATTTTCGCATGGCTGAATTTTGCATCGCATTATCGCGTGACAGAAGTTTGAGCGAACACTCTGACGCCCGAAAAAATTTTATCCGCAAATCTAAATGGGATTAGCGTAAATCACGAATCCACGCTTAATACCGAAGAGGACACATAAAAACAGGCTACCAAACGACTCAGTCGGCGGCCTGTTTCCCCCAAAACTTTCTATGCATGGGTTATTGCGCTAATCTGTCGTGGTCGTGCCTCTCGGCGCGGCTTGTGTCAAACAACCGATACAGGCTGACGCAGTACAAACCGGCAATACCGATCAACGAATAAAGCACGCGGGTCGCCCAGCCGCCTACGCCGCCGAATATCGCCGCGATAATATCGAACTGAAAAAATCCAATCAAACCCCAGTTTATCGCGCCTATAACGACAAGCGTAAGAGCGATCCAATCCCAAGTCCTGGCTCTCATTTAATTAACCTCCCGGATAATAGTTGTGTTCGCTTATATTATCCTAAGGCCGGGCGGTTTTTATTCTTTGGTTATTTTTGCTTTTTACTCCAAAACCGGAATATATATATCCATCCCGCCCCGCACAACATTCGGATTCGAGATAACTCCGGGATTCGCCGCCGCTATCTCGTTATAATAAATGACGGAACCGTATGCCGACGCCGATATACCCGACAGCGTGTCGTCGTCGGACAATATGTAGCGATAGCCGGGCGTCGGCGCGGACGCGTGCGGGGCCGCCGCGGGATCAGTCGGATCGGTCGGATTCGAGGTCGGTGGCGCAACAGTCGGCGTATAAGGCTGGACGCCGTCGCCGCCGGGCTGATTTGCGTCAGGCAGAAGCCCGAGCAGACGCTCGTTTTCGGACGTAAGCGCCGAGGCCTCCGCGTTCAGGCTCTCGATCTGCCCTTCCAGAACCGGCACCCTCGACGCGGCGGATTGGTAGGCGTCGCGCTCGCGCTTTAGCGTCGTTATCGAAGCGTTGCGCTCGTCAATGTCCGCGTTGAGCTTCTGAATTGTCAGAATAAAGAAGCAAAGGACGATAAGCAAAATAACGGAGGTAATTCCAATAAGAACGTTCGCGCCTAAGCGGAACGGACGCGAGCCAACCTCCCCGGCGGCGTCTTCCGAATGTCGGTGTACCTCGCGCGCTTGCTCCTCCGTGACCGTCTTGTGCCTGTGCGTAAGACGGGCGATCTCTTCCGGCTGAACGAGGTAGCGGTCGCGGCGCCGCCGGGCGGAATCGGCGGAAGAATGGATATATTCCAAATAATCCGCTTCGTACACGGCGTCCTCGGGCGAAACGCTCCGGATCGCCTCGGCTACGTCGAAAGGCTTTTCGGCCCGATTAACATCTGTTTCGCCGTCTTCTGAGGGCGCGCCGGAATCGGACTCGCCGCGTACCGCTTTAGCGCGGGCAAGCTCGGCCATGCGCGCCCTCGAGTGGGTGCGCTCCGCCTCGGCGTTTTCGCCCTCAATATAATCGCTGACCAAGCGCCCAACGGCTTTCTTTGGCATATTGTCGTCATAAAGCGCCCCGGGCGCGCCGGATTTAAGATACGCTGGCTTTTCGCGGACGGTTGAATCGCCGTCGAATGTCTCCCGCGCCATTTCATTTCCCCCCAAACGTATAAATCGCCTGTTCTATTTTAGCGTTGTTTTGGGGAAATGTCAAGGGGATCTGAGGAGTTAAAATGTCAAATTCAGGCTGCAAAGATTGAAAATACACGCTGTAATAACGTTTTTCGGTTATGTAAACAAGCCCTAATTAATCCCGAACGCCTTTTTTTCCGATAAACACTATAGGAAAGGACTTCGCCCGCGGCGCAAGGATGTGACGATTATGCGGATATTATTTCGGGAAAAGAGCGAGACGCTCGACATAGGCAACAGTGGCTGGCGCGAGAACTTCGACTTGTCGTATTTTATTTTTGAATTCTTGGCGGTACCGCTGCCGTCTCTGGGACGGATCGAGCGGGCGGAACCGGCGCAGCTTCGCGGACTGCTGGAGCGCTTCCTGCTGGACGCGCTTACCGTCTCGGAAACGTTTTTCTTCCTTCTCTGGGCGGAGATCGAGGGCGATCTGCGCGATTTCGGCGTAGAGGGCTTTCCTATCTCCGAAAGCGTTATCGGGCGGCTCTGCGCCTATCGCGGCGTTTTCGCGGCCCGCCGCTCGGACTTTCCGCTGGAGGATCAGGCGGATAAGCCGCGCGTCGCCCTGTTCGCGATTTTTGATAAGCTCGGCGTAATAGCGCGCGCCCTTGAGACCGCGTGTCTATTCTGCCTCGACCGCGATATGGCGTTGCACGACGGCGCGGGTCTGTCCGCCGCGCACAAGTGGTATATATTCGAGCGTCTCGTCGGCGCGGAAAACCCGCTCGAGATTATCTCGAAATACTCGGCGGTATCCGAATCCACCGTGGTGGAGGCGGCGGATCCGTCCGCTCCGACCGGCGTCTTGGACGCCGCGGACGATTCGGGCGGGCGGTTTTTAGAATTTTTTGGAGATCCCGCGAATTCGGACATATATAAATCGCTGGCCGCGCGAGAAGACATCGAAACCGCGCGGTCGTTCGCGTCCGATTCAATTTTGGGCTTGATTTACGCCGAGTTTTGGAATATGATAATAAATAATGTGACACTGAAGACATGCGCGTTCTGCGGTAAATATTTCATACCGTTTTCGGGCAATTCGGAATACTGCGGCCGGCTGATCCCCGGCAAAAACAAGACGTGCCGCGAATACGCGCCAATGTATTTCCACCGCAAGAAAGACTCTAAGAACGAGCTGGCGAAGCTGCTGAAGCGGGCTGATTCGGCGCACTATATGCGGCACAAGCGCAACCCCCAGCACTATACGTGGGATCAGTTCACCGCCTGGCGCGACAAGGCCGCGAGACTGCTTGAAAAGGCGCAGGCCGGGCTTATAAGCGAAACGGAATTCTCCGCCGCGATAAAGCCCAACACCATAAAATGAGAGTTTGTGATCTGTTGAACAACCGCCCGTTCGAGATAGGCCGCGTCACGTCGCCGCACGGCGCGCGCGGCATGGTCCGGGTATATCCCGAGACCGACGATATGACGCGGTTCGCTCTGCTGGACGCCGTCAGCGTCGAGGGGCGCGAATACGCGCTGGAGCGCGTCGCCTACCATAAAAACGTCGTCCTGCTGAAGCTGGCCGGCGTGGACGATATGGACGCCGCCGAGCGCCTGCGCGGGGCGGCGGTTACAATCCCTGCGGAGAAAGCGCTGCCGCTGGCGGAGAATGAGTACTGGATACGCGACCTGATCGGACTGCGCGTCGTTACCGAGGACGGCGAACCGCTGGGAACCGTCGCGGACGTATTCCCGACCGGAGCCAACGATGTCTACGAGCTGGACTCGGGGATGATGATACCCGCCGCGCGCGAGTTCGTCCGAGAGGTGGACACGGACGGAGGCGTCATAACCGTGCGACTGATCCCCGGGATGCGGGAGGGCGGCAAATGACGCGGTTCACCGTGCTGACGCTCTTTCCGGAGATGATAACGGGCGGGCTTATGCGCGGAGTGATCGCGCGGGCGGCGGACGCCGGTTTTATCGCCGTCGAGTGCGTCAATATCCGAGACTACGCGGGAAACAAGCACAACCGCGTGGACGATTACCCGTACGGCGGCGGCGCGGGTATGGTTATGATGGCGCCGCCCGTCCGGGAAGCGTATCTTGCGGCGGAGCGCGCGATAAAAGAGCGCGGCGGTTCGCCCCGCCTGCTTTACATGTCGCCGCAGGGGAGGCCGTTCACGCAGGCCAAGGCTCGCGAGCTTTCGCGCGAGGGCGAGATTGTGCTGCTATGCGGGCGATACGAGGGGATCGACGAACGCGCGGCGGAACTGCTCGCGCCGGAGGAGGTCTCGATAGGCGACTTTATCCTGACCGGCGGGGAGATCGCGGCGATGGCCGTCATCGACGCTACCGCCCGGCTTATCCCCGGCGTTCTCGGCAAGGCGGAGAGCCACGAGCGCGAGAGCTTCGAGGGCGGTCTGCTCGAGTACCCGCAGTACACCCGCCCGCCCGAGTACATGGGACTGGCCGTGCCGGAGGTGCTCGTATCCGGCGACCACGCCGCCGTCGATCGCTGGCGGCGCGGACAATCCCTGGAGCGGACAAAACAGAGAAGACCGGAGTTGCTGATTGGTGAGGAAAGTCGCGGCGCTGACGCTGGGATGCAAGGTTAACCTGTACGACACGGAGGCGATCCTCTCGAAATTCCGCGAAGCGGGCTGGGAGGTTACGGAATCCGGACGCGCGGACGCCGTCGTCGTCAACACGTGCGCGGTCACGAACGTGAGCGACCGGAAGTCCCGGCAGGCGATACGGCGGGCGGCGGAGCGCAATCCCGGAGCGGCGATACTGGCGGCGGGTTGCTGGGCGCGGCTCCGCCCGGATGAAGCCGCGGCGATCCCGGGCGTAACGGCGGTCGTCCGGGACGACGCCGATCTGACGCGGTTCATTGGATCCGCGTTTGGATCCACGCCTGAAGCCGCGCTTGGATTCGCGCCTGAGACCGCGCTTGGATCCGCGCCTGAGACCGCGCTTGGATTCGCGCCTGAAACCGCGCTTGGATTCGCGCCTGAAACCGCGCGAATCCGACCGGCGTTTTCCGGACGGACGCGTGCTTTCGTCAAAATACAGGACGGTTGCGACAACTATTGCGCGTACTGCGTCGTGCCATACGCGCGCGGGCCGAGCCGCAGCCGCGGAGCCGCGGAGATAGCCGCCGAGATACGCGCTATGGCGGCGGCGGGTTTCAAAGAAGTAGTGCTGACGGGTATACACGCGGCGAGTTACGGGAAAGATCTGGACGGACAGCTCGGCCTGATCGACATAATCGAGCTGGCCTGCGCCGAGGACGGTATCGAGCGCGTGCGGCTCTCGAGCTTGGAACCGGGCTATATAGACGACGGCTTCGTCCGCCGCGCGTCGAGGCTCGGCAAGCTCTGCCCGCATTTTCACCTGTCGCTGCAATCGGGCTGCGACGCCACGCTCGCGCGGATGGGTCGGCGGTACACGTCAGCGCGGTATTTGGAGTCGGCCGGGCTTCTGCTCTCCGCGTTCCCGTCCGCCGCTCTGACGACGGATATAATAGTGGGTTTCCCCGGAGAGACCGGCAGGGACTTCGCGGACAGCGCGGATTTCGTCCGCCGCGCCGGACTCGCGCGGATACACGTGTTCCCTTATTCCGCCAAGGCGGGCACGCGCGCGGCTTCGATGCCGGATCAGGCGCCGTCTGGCGTCAAGGCGGAGCGCGCCGCCGTCATGCGGGCGATAAGCGGCGAGCTTTGGCGCGGTTTCCTCAGCCGGTCAGTCGGGCGGAGCGCCGGCTTGCTCGCCGAACAGGAAGTATCGCCCGGGGTGTGGGAGGGGCTTACGCCGAACTATATCCCCGTTCGCGCGGCGTGGCCGGGAGCGCGGCGCGGGGATACCGCCCGCGTGACGATAACGGGTTCGGACGGCGCGGTAGCGTTCGCCGAGAAAATTGTGTAAAAAACATTTGCTTTTCGCGGCCCTTTGTATTATGATAGAAGAAGATATGTTTCTTGAGTACGCGCCGGACGGGAGGGCGTTATGACCGAAAAATTCTCGCAGACAATGAAATTCGCCGGAGCCGACAAGGCGCTCCGGCCTATGGCGGAGGAGATTCTTCTGGGCGTTTACGGCGCTCTCAAGGACAAGGGGTATAACCCTGTCAGCCAGATCGTGGGGTACATTCTGTCCGGCGACCCGACATACATCACGGCGCACAACGGCGCGCGCACCCTCATAACCAAGGTCGAGCGCGACGAGCTTCTTGAAAAGCTCGTACGGTACTACATCGCCGCGCACGAGGAGGACGCCCGGATTGACGACGGCGCATAATCCCCGCGCTATTGGGCTGGACTTCGGCGACAAGACGATCGGCGTGGCCGTGGCCGATCCGCTGGGTATAACGGCTCAGGGCGTCGCCGTCATAAGACGGGAAGACCCCGCCGCGATGCGCCCGAGCATAGCGAAATTGCGCGGGATGATCGCCGAATACGGCGTGACGGATATAATCCTGGGATATCCGAAGCGGCTCGACAACACCGAGGGCGACCGTTGCCGCAAGACGCTGGCTTTCAAGGAGCGTCTCGAAAAGTCCTTGCCGGGCGTGTCCGTGACGCTCTGGGACGAGCGGCTTTCCACCGTAGCCGTCGAGCGGGTCATGTTGCGCGCGGATGTATCCCGCGAACGCCGCGCGCGCGTCGTCGATATGGCCGCGGCGGTGTTCATCCTCCAAGGGTATCTCGACTGGCTTCACGCCAAAAAGAATCGGAATAAAGACAATACCGCCATAACCCTTAAGAAAAGGAGAGACTGCCTAATGGGAAATTTCGGGGATGAGGAACTCGACGACGAGTTGGACGACTTCGAGCTGGACGACTTGGACGGCGAGGACACGGATATTATAACGCTGACCGACGAGGACGGCGGGGAAAAGGATTACGCCGTTATAGACGCGCTGGAATACCAGGGCGCGAATTATGTGCTACTCGTTCCTTCGGAGAATTTCGAGGACGACGAGGCCGACGCGATAATCCTGAAGGAAGTGCCGACCGAGGACGAGGACGAGTCCACTTACGAGGACGTTACGGACGATGAGTTCGAGGCGGTATCGGGGCTGTTCCGCGAGCGGGAAAATGACGATTATGATTACGAGTGATTTATACTAATCTCCGTTCTAACGGAGATTAGTATTAACAAGTGGTTTTCGCGTGGTTCACGCGAAAATTCATTCTGGGGGGGCGTCTGTCCCCCGTTGATTTTAGAATGACAGGAAGTGTTGATGGATTTTGGCTTCAAAAAAATTGAAACTGCGTGTATTCTCGTTAGGCGGACTCGGGGAGATCGGGAAGAATATTACCGTGTTCGAGTATGGCGAGGATATAATTGTCGTGGACTGCGGCGTGTCGTTCCCCGAGGACGACATGCTGGGGATCGATCTTGTGATACCCGATTTCACTTATCTTATTCGTAACAAGGATCGCGTGCGCGGGGTATTTTTTACGCACGGACATGAGGATCACATCGGATCGGTTCCCTATTTTCTGCGGGAGATCGACGCGCCGCTTTTCGGAACGAAGCTCACTTTGGGTCTTATTGACATAAAACTGAGGGAGCACGGTTTGGATCGGAAGACGAAATGCGTGTGCGTGACCCCGGGCGAAAAGGTTCAGTGCGGTCGGATAACGGCGGAGTTTATCCGCGTTACGCATTCGATTCCGGACGCCTGCGCTATCGCCGTATCGACGCCGAACAACCTGACGTGTGTCGTCACCGGGGATTTCAAGGTGGATTTCACGCCGATCCACGACCAGAAGATGGATCTGCAACGCTTCGCCGAACTGGGCAAGAGAGGCGTGGATCTTTTGTTATGTGAATCGACTAATGTCGAGGCGAAAGGCTACACTATGTCCGAGCGCACTGTAGGCGGGATCTTCGAGAACATTTTCAACGAATCGCGCGATCAGCGGCTGATTATCGCCACGTTCTCCTCAAATATCCACCGCATACAGCAGATCATTGATTCCGCCGCCGGGCATGGGCGCAAGGTCGCCGTCATCGGGCGCAGCATGATAAATACCGTTAAGTGCGCCATCGACCTGAATTATATCGACGCGCCGAAAGACATTATGATCGAGCCGGGCGAAATAAAGCGCTATACCGACGGTCAGCTGGTTATCATCACGACCGGGACGCAGGGCGAGCCAATGAGCGCGCTCTCCCGCATGGCCGCGAGTGAGCACCGGCTGGTAGACATCCACCCGGGCGACAAGATCGTTATATCCGCCTCCAGCATACCGGGCAACGAGAAGTCAATAGGGCGCGTCATCAACGAGCTGATGAAACGCGGCGCGGAGGTGCTCTACGAGGGACTGATGGACGTGCATGTGTCCGGCCACGGCAAGCAGGAGGAGATCAAGCTTATGCACGCGCTCACCTCCCCGAAGTTTCTGATGCCGATCCACGGGGAGTTCCGGCACCTGAAGCGGCACCGCGACTTGGCCATAGGGCTGGGCATGCCCAAAGAGAACATCTTTCTCATGAGCATTGGCGAGGTTCTGGAGCTTACGCCGGACGGCGCGAAGGTGACGGGTACGGTTCCCGCGGGGCAGGTTCTGGTGGATGGTCTGGGCGTCGGCGACGTCGGCAATATCGTGCTTCGGGACAGGAAGCATCTGTCACAGGACGGCCTTATCATCGTGGTCGTTTCGATCGACCGCTCCAGCGGGCAGATCATCGCCGGCCCGGACATCATTTCGCGCGGCTTCGTCTATGTCCGCGAGAACGAGGACATGATGGACGAGACGCGCAAGGCGATAAACGAAGCTCTCTCTCGGCGGCACGAGCGTCGCTACACCGAGTGGAGTTATATAAAAACGACAATCAAGGATACGGTCAAGGGATATGTCTGGCATAAGACCAAGCGCAGTCCCATGATCCTTCCGATTATAATGGAAGTGTAGCCAGAGATCGGAAGGAATGCCAACCCCCATTTGTCCGCCGCGATTCGCGCGGCGGACAAATGAATTTTGCGCAGGAGTAGGGCAGCGTCCGCGGAGTTATATAAAAGCACGGTACAGTCAAGTAATTGCCAGAGGCGAGGAGCTGGAAGGGGCGCGGCTTATGGAGAAAGCGGCGGAATTGGCGCAGATGCTTTGCGCGGCTTTTCGGGATTCGGAGGTTTACCAGGCTTATCTTAAGGCGCGGGACGAGGTGAGCGGCGACGAGGAACTGTCGCTTAAGATGTACCGGTTTAAGAAGCTGAACGCGGAGTTCCGCGGGGGAGCGGACCAGGAAGGTTCCGCGACGGACGACGAAAAACGCGTCGCCGCTCTGTACCATGACCTCCGCCGGAACGACTCCGCGAGGATCTATCTCGACGCTGAACGCGAGATAATCAGCGCGCTGTGCTCCGTCGCGGAGTCGTTGCGGGAGGCTTGCGATATTGAGATGATTATGTAGGGCAAAGCGCCGCGCCGGTGGAAGTGGTCGCCAAAAGCAATAAGGACGGCGTTAGGGATTCTAAATGGATAAGCGAGATATTCCGGCTCGAGTTCGGAGGATTTTGCGTTGCGTTATCACTTCGAACCAAGCAAAATCCGCCCTGGGCAGGTCGGATGCCGGGCGACCAACCAGTCGGCGAGTAAGAATACATCCGTTCGCGTTTCCCCTAGGGGCCGCTATCTCGCGGACTATCGGAGCGACCACGCTCGCTCGTGTACATCAAACCCCAGTGTTTGGGGTTTGATGTGTTTTTGTTCGCCGTTGTGAAATAAAATGATTTCGTTATCGTAGTACCCATATTTTGTGTATAATTCTTCGATTTTACGTTTGACCGTCTGAACCGGCATTAGGATTCTCGGCGCGATGTGATTCGCCTGATACTCCATCCGCTGAGCGTCAGTCCCCTCATCGTGCTTGGCGGGTGCCGTTTCCTTTAGTCGGGCAAGCGGCAAGCGATGAAATTTTCGCCTTTGAGGATGCTTTTTATGGCGGCATAGACATGATGCCGATACCAGTGGCAGGCTTCGTGGGATATCGTGTTGTTCACACAGCCGAGATTGCGTTCGATCAACTCCAGCTCGCGCAAAAACTCACAAAACCACAACAAAAGCCCTCAGAACATGGTATGATAAAAGTGTCGCAAACGACTGCGGAGGCAGCGATTATGCCATACATACAGGGCGAAAACCGAGACCTACTGACGCTCACGCCGATGTCTCTTGACGATTATATTGAATTTGACAGCGTATGCCGGGTGATCGCGGCGTACTTAGAGAGCCTTGACATGCCGGAGCTCGGCTTCAAATACGAGGAGACGAAGGCGACAGGCCGCCCGTCGCGCGACCTGGCGTCGAAAACGCTCGGCCAAGGTGATTTTCGCCTCCAACGCTCGGTATTTGCTCCATATCCGTGATATCGTTCTGTGGTCGTGTCCGGTCTCCCGCGCGATTTGATGATTCGACATCCGCGCCTCTTTCATCTCGATAATTCGCTCTTTGTCTACCAATCCTAACACCCTTCCGTTTCCTCCCTCTGCTTTTAACTCGTTGTATTGAGTTATTATAGCTCTTTTGGGAGACCATTGACTAGTTCTGCTAAGGTGATTTTCGCGTGGCTGAAGTTTGCGTCGCATTTTCGCGCGAGCCACGCGAAAAATCATCCGGAAACGCCGCCGGACGGGCGGACCGCCCTTTTTTATTGCCGAAATCGGCTCGGTTGGACCCCGTTTTTTTTGAGAAATTCAGGGGGGGGGGGTGAGTAAAAATCGGGGTACTTCTTCTCTGGAAGCCAAAAATACAACAGATGAAGAAACAGTTTATGCAATGTCCGCAACCACACATTTTTGCAACAATTCCGTGTAAATTATTTGTGTTAACACACACAAAACAGCAAACCACCAATCAGCCTGCAAGTGGGATAAACCGGGATATGACGGAATTTCGCGGGATATGGGCGGGAATGGCGTCACGTGTATTTGCTAATTGAAATTTCCACCACCCATTATAATTAAGATCCGCCAGCCGCTACTCACAGTTCGCCTGATCACGGCGTTTTTTGTTTGGCTGGTGGGTTTTTCAATTATAATGA
>JAISCI010000106.1 GCA_031265685.1 Clostridiales bacterium | reverse complement strand
AACTCGTCAAATCGGGCCGGAACGAGTATCGAACCGCCACTCACGGCAGTCTGGTGATCAGCAACGGCAAGTGGGTCTGGAACCGAGCCGGATTCGGCGGGCGTTCCGCGCTGGATTACCTGATTAAGGTGCGCGGCTTGAATTTTTTGGACGCGGTCGAGGCTATCATCGGATCGCCCGCCGCGCCGTTTGTTCAATCGCCGCCGATTGAACGGGCGCACCCGCCGCCCGAAAAAACGTTTGTCCCGCCGCCGAAGGAAGCGTTTCCGTCCTGCGCCGTCGCCTATCTTCAGGAGCGCGGGATTCATCCGGACGTCGTCAGGCGATGTCTTGATGCCGGAAGCCTGTACGAAAGCCGATTCGAGGGCAAGCCCGTCTGCGTGTTCGTCGGTTTTGACGAGCGCGGCGAAGCGCGATTCGCGCATATGCGCGGTATTGGAAATGATTTGAAACGTGACGTTTATGGCTCGGACAAACGGTTCAGTTTTTGCCTGCCGGGGCAAGAAGCGGCTCTCGCGACGTTCGAATCGCCAATCGACGCGCTTTCCCACGCCTGCCTGTTTCCTGACAATTGTTGCCATAGATTATCGCTGGGCGGCACATCGGATGCGGCTTTGATATCGTTTCTCGAAAGAAACCCGGTCGTCACGCGCGTTTCTCTCTGCCTGGACAGCGACGGAGCCGGCCAAAGCGCGGCCCATCTAATCCGCGATAGGCTTGCCGCTGAAGCCCGCTTTTCGGGAGTTGCAACCACCATCGAACCGCCTGCCGGCGGCAAGGATTTCAACGACGTTCTTATCCAAAAAGTCAGCGCTGATCGGCAACACAGGCTTCAAACCGTCAAAAGCGGCGAGGAGTTTCTTCATTAAATATAACATTGATTGGAGGGTTCATTCTGACAAACCAAATCCAGCAATTCCACAGCGACGAGTTCGGCAGCGTCGGTGTCCTGCTGATCGACGGCAAGCCGTATTTTCCGGCCACAGAATGCGCTGAAAAGCTCGGTTACAGCAAGGCGCGCAACGCGGTTGAGCGTCATTGTCGGTACGCCCTGAAACGGGGCGTACCCCATCCGCAAAGCCCTGACAAAACTATCGAGAAAACCTTCATCCCCGAAGGCGACCTCTACCGCCTGATCATCCGCTCGAAGCTGCCGTCAGCCTCGCGCTTCGAGGCGTGGGTCATGGACGCAGTCCTACCCAGTATCAGGAAATTCGGCGCGTACATCGCGCCCGGCACGCTCGATGAAATGATCGCAAGCCCTGAGTTCACCATCGCGCTGCTCAAAGAGCTTCAGAAAGAGCGCGAGAAAAACGCCGAGCTGGCGCCGAAAGCCCGTTACTGCGACCTCATTCTGCAGACGACGAGCGCGGTTCCGGTGAGCGTTCTGGCGAAGGATTACGGCATGGCGGCTTCCAATTTTAACCATCTTCTGCACAACCTGCGCATCCAGTACCGCGTCGGTCGGACGTGGCTACTCTATCAGGACTACGCCGATCTGGGCTACACGCAGTCGCGGACGTACCACTTCGGCGAGCGCGTCGCCGTCGTCCATACCTGCTGGACGCAGAAGGGCCGGCTGTTCCTGTACAACTTTCTCGCGCGGTACGGTTTGCTGCCGATTTGTGAGGAAGCCGAGCCTTCAGACGTGGCTCTTGAAGGCAAGGCCGACGGGTGGTCGTAAGGAGGCATATCAAAATGGAAATAAAACACATTACCGCTGACGATCTGCGTAACATGACCGGCTCCGAAGGCCTGATCCTTCAAGGCTGCGGCGGCGATCCCGCTGAGTGGGCAAACGGCATCAACGCAGAGTTTACAGAAAACGGCATTTTGTTGGACGGCTCCCAATTTACGGATATTTCTGTTTTTGAGCATGGCGGCCTGACAAACATCATGTTCGGCATGGACGACAGCATCGAGCTTGACATCGGCGAAATGGCGACGTGGCGGCTGCGCACGCACGGCGCTTTCGGCGGGACGTGGCTTTCGGACTATCTGCCGAACATACTGGGCGTCGGCGTCCGCGAAATCGAGTACGAACCCGACGAACCCGCGCCGCTCCCGCCGGAACGCGGCGAAAGTAAAACCCGCAGGCTTGTTGACGCGCTAGCCCAAGTCGCGGACGATATCCGTCCGGACGAACTCGACGCCCTCTCAGACCGGGTTCAGGCGCTTGACGAGTACGGGCGCGATGATTTCTTCGACATTCTCGAAACGCTGTCCGGTTCTGTCGGTTTTGACGCCTTGATGAAAATCGCCGAACGATGTGGCGGCGAGGCGGTCATGCTGAAGGTTGAAGGCGTCGATCTGGCGGCGCTGCTGCTGGAGACGCACGCCGTGGCCGGCGGCGGCTACATGCTCGACGCGAAGCACAGCCTGCAAACCCTGGCCGATGGCAGGGATTACCTTGTCATGCTGAGCGCCGATATGTTCCATATAATCCCATCGGAAATGCTGTATCACCGCGATTTGGTAGGGAATGCCGTTTGGCTTGGCGAGCGTGAACCGTCTAGGGTTCGGACTTTCGCCGTTGCGGTCGACGAACGCGACGCGGGCCGCGCGGTTGGCAGCGTTTGCGAAATCAGTTTGCAATCGGTTCAGCGTAGCCTGAGCCGATACAGCTTCGATTTCACCCACATCGACGCCACGATGCTCGATGGGGCGGAGCGCGTGATTACCTTCGACGAGTGGGGCGCGATGGACCGGCTGGATCGCGGGCAAATCCGCGATTATTCCTACTATTATAATCCTGCCGACGAAGATCGGCTCACGGCGCATCTTGACGCGCTGCGTCATGCCCGGCTGGAAAGCGCGTCTCCGGCGTCGCCCGCAGATTTCCTTGCCAGACTGAACGAATCTTACATGGCTTCGGCGCAAAACCCGCAGCCGGGTATGATCCGTCTGGCGCGGGAAGCCGCCGTCGAGGTGCTGGCTCGGGGCGACGCCGACGTTTTCCGGCTGCTGCCCGGAAACGCCGCTAAGTTATCGCCTTTGGACGCCGTGACGAGTTCGGGTTTGAATTATTCAGAATACCGTGAATTTGCTATTCATCGGTCGGACTTGCCGGGACTGAAAAAGTGGGCGGAACGCGCTTGCGGCAACATCCAGCGTCAAATCCATCACGAGCTCGGCGAGCGGCATAAAAGCCCAGACGCGGAGCTTTAAGGGAAGCCAAACGCGTGACAAAGCCGCTAAGTAATACCAATCTAATGGAGATTAGTATAAGCGGAACGAAAGGGACGAGCCTGAAATCCAGGCCGTCCCTTTTCCATTAAAATACAACGAAACGGAGTGATCGAATGAATTATGAACTTGACGCCGGGTTCACTGGCGCGCGGATCATACAGGGCGACGCGACGCGAATCCTGCGGACATTCCCCGACGCGGTTTTTGGCGGGATCGTGACCGATCCGCCCTACGCGTCCGGCGCCGCCGACCAGAACGCCAAACAGAAATCCACGGCGTCGAAGTATTCAAGCGCCAAAACCGCCAATCCGCTCCCGGATTTCGAGGGCGACGCCAAAGACCAGCGCAGCTGGACGGACTGGATGACAGAGTGGCTGCTGGAGGCGCGGCGCTGTGCCAAACCGGGCGCGCCGGTTTGCATGTTCATCGACTGGCGGCAGCTCCCGTCGATGACCGACGCTCTGCAGTGGGCGGGCTGGACGTGGCGCGGCGTCCTCGTCTGGGATAAGATCAACAGCCGGCCTCAGCGTGGGCGTTTCCGCCAGCAGGCCGAGTTTATCGTCTGGGGCAGCAACGGCCATATGCCGAGCGACCGCGCGGTTCCGGTCTTGCCGGGCGTTTTCCGGCAGTCGATGCCCGCGTTCACGCGGCGTATCCACCAGACCGAGAAGCCGCTGGAGGTCATGCGCGACATAGTCAAAATCGTCGAGCCTGGCGGGTTCATACTCGACCCGTTCGCGGGATCCGGCACGACCATACTTGCGGCGGCAAGGGAGGGATATCCCGCCGTCGGGATTGAACTTTCTGAATATTACGCCGACGCCGCCACGAAGCGGATAGAGGCGGCGCTCGCCGGCGCCGTTGCTCCTGCGCAGGACGAAACCGAAGCGGTCTGATCCAGCCGTTCGATGTTTACAAAGTCAGCGATCAGCATTTTCCGAAAGGCGGCGATTATTTGCAGAAGGAAATCCAAAACCGGAGCGTCGTGCTGACGACTAAGGCCGCGAGAATATCGGCGCGGGCGCTCGCGGCGATGATGAAGGCCGCGCTGCGACAGTCGCGGCGGAACCGTGACGCCCCCGCGCGGGGCAGACAGACGGTCAGGCGGCTTTCGCGCGGCGGAGCGCTCCAGAATGTCGAAATCACCGACGAGAATATCAAATCGTTCCAGCCATTCGCGCGGAAGTACGGCGTCGATTACGCGTTGCAAAAAGACGCCTCATCCGAGCCGCCGCGATGGTTAGTGTTTTTCAAGTCGAAAGACGTGGACGCGATGACCGCCGCGTTTAAAGAGTTTTCGGCGAAAACGCTGACAAAGTCTAGGGAAAAACCGTCCACGCTGGACGCGATGGAGAAATTCCGCGAGTTGCTGAAGCGCCCGACCCGCGAAAAGGTCAGGCACAAAACCCATGGGGAACACGAGCTGTGAACGCTGCGGATCGCGGCGCGAAACTGGCGCGATTCCTGAAAGCCGGCGCGCTGCCATACCTGCCCTACGCGTTTATTTTCTGGCTGGCGAACAAGCTGGGCGCGGCGTACCGGCTCGCGCCGGGCGCGGATTTCCTGAAGAAGCTCACGGGCTGCGTCCGTTTGATTAACGCGGTGATGGCCGATCCGCCGTCGCTCGTTCTTTTCGACCTGATCGTCGGCTTTGCGGGTGCGGCGCTGGTTTTCGGCATAGTCAGCGCCAAAAAGAGAAACGCGCGGAAGTACAGGAAGGATGTGGAATACGGCAGCGCGCGTTGGGGAAAGCCCGAAGATATCGTGCCTTTCATGGACGCTGACCGCGAAAACAACATCATTCTGACGCAGTCCGAAGGGTTGACGATGAACCCGCGCCCCGCCAATCCGAAATTCGCGCGGAATAAAAACTTGCTTGTCGTCGGCGGTTCCGGTTCAGGAAAGACGCGCTACGTTTTAAAGCCGAACATCATGCAGTGTCGGTCAAAAGACTTCCCGGTGTCGTTTGTTATAACCGATCCCAAGGCCGAGCTGCTGAGGGACACCGGTAAAATGCTGGAAAGACATGGCTACACCATCAAAGTCCTTAACACGATTGACTTCACGCAGAGCCATCGATATAACCCTTTCGCCTACATCCATTCCGAGAAAGACATCCTTAAATTGGTAACTACGCTGATGGCAAACACTCGCGGCGATCAGAAAGGCGGAGACCCATTCTGGGAACGCGCAGAAACGCTGCTATATACCGCGCTGATCGGCTACCTGCATTATGTTTCGCCGCCCGCGGAACACTCTTTCTCAACGCTGGCGCAGATGATATCAATGATGGAGGTGCATGAGGACGACGAAAGCTTCCAGAATGTGGTGGATATGCTGTTCGAGTCTCTTGCGGATATAGAGCCGGAACATTTTGCCTTGCGCCAATATTCAAAATTCAAATTGGCCGCTGGCAAAACTTTGAAATCCATACTCGTGGCCTGCGGCGCAAGGCTCGCCCCCTTCGACATTGCCGAGGTTCGGGAGGTCACATCGACCGACGAACTTCAGCTGGACACCCTCGGCGACAGGAAAACCGCGCTTTTCATCGTCATGTCCGACACCGATACTTCCTTTAATTTCCTGGTCAGCATGTGCTGCACGCAACTGTTCAATATCCTCTGCGAGAAGGCCGACAGTCTTCCCTCCGGGCGGCTTCCGATCCACGTACGCTGCCTAATCGACGAGGCGGCAAATATTGGGCAGATCCCGAACCTAGAGAAGCTGATGGCGACCATCCGAAGCCGCGAGATTTCGGCGTGCGTCGTGCTTCAGGCGATGTCGCAACTGAAAGCCCTGTATCGCGACAACGCCGATACGATTGCCGGGAATTGTGACGCCGCCCTTTTTCTGGGCGGCAAGGAAAAATCCACACTTGAGGAATGGTCCAAACTGCTCGGCAGAGAAACCATCGACACTTTCAGCAACAGCGAAACCAAAGGAAACAGCCCGTCTTTCGGCAAGAATTTTCAGAAGCTTGGCAAGGATCTGATGACAATCGACGAACTGGCGGTCATGGACGGCGGTTTGTGCATACTCCAACTGCGCGGCGTCAGACCGTTTCTGTCGCGCAAGTTCGATATCCTGAAACACCCGCTCTACCGGCATCTCGGCGATTTCGACAAGCGCAACGCGTTCGACGTAAAGCGGCTGCTTGGTTCGCGGCTTAAGGTCAAGCCGTCCGATGCGTTCGACGTCTACGATATCGAACTGCCGGACGCGCCTCCCGAAGCTTTTGAAAACCGAAAACCATCGAATCCCAAAGTTCAGAAAGGAGCGGTTTAATGGCGTTCTTCGGAGAAGCGGTCAACACACTCTCTTTGTTAGTCACGGCCATCGGCGCGGGCCTCGGCGTCTGGGGCGTCGTGAATCTTTTGGAAGGTTATGGAAGCGATAACCCCGGCGCGAAATCGCAGGGCATCAAGCAACTCATGAGCGGAGCTGGCATAATATTGCTTGGTCTCCAGCTCATCCCGTTATTAGCTGACATCTTCAACTAAATCATGGACTGGCTGAACGGTTTAATTGAAGACTGGCTGAAGCAGGGGCTAATCGACGCCATCCTCGAAAAATTCCAAGGCATGTTCGACTCCATCAACTACCAAATCGGCGATATCGCCGCCAACGTCGGCAAACCGCCCGACGCGTGGGATTCCAACATCTTCAGCATGGTCAAAGCCCTGTCCGATACTGTAATCCTTCCGATCGCCGGTATCATCCTCACGTTCGTCGTCACATACGAGCTGATCCAGATGGTGATGGAGCGCAACAACATGCGCGATTTCGACACCATGTCCATCTACAAGTGGATCGTGAAAACATTCATCGCCGTCTATATACTGACGCACGCGTTCGACATAATCATCGGCGTTTTCGGCTTAGCGCAAAGCGTCGTCAACCAAAGCGCGGGCGTTATCACCGGCAGCCTCGACATCGGCGCGGGCGACGCGCTGGTGGGGCTTGAGGCCCAGCTTCAGGCGATGGGCGTCTGGGAACTTATGGGGCTGTGGCTCGAAACTTTCATCGTCGGCCTCTGCCTTCAGGCCATGACAATCTGTATTTTTGTCGTCATATTCGGGCGGATGATCGAGATTTACCTCACCGTCTCGCTCGCGCCCATCCCGCTGGCGACGATGGCCAACCGCGAGTGGGGGCAAATGGGAAACAATTACCTTAAATCCCTGTTCGCGGTCGCGTTTCAGGGATTTTTGATCATGGTCTGCGTCGCGATTTACGCCGCGCTGGCGCAGAATATCCCAAACGCCGACAACGCCCACGCCGCGATCTGGACGACGGCGGGCTATACAGTCCTGCTTTGCTTCGCCCTGTTCAAAACAGGGTCGCTGGCGAAGAGCGTTTTTAACGCTCACTAAATTTCGGCAAGGCGCGGCGACAGTTTTTGCCGCGCCTATTTCTTCTACTACTATCTTAACACCGATTGGAGACTTGTCAATGGGTAAAGTCACAATTTTCGCCAGAAATTCCGAGACCGACGATTTGCGGCCTCTGAGCCTCGAAATCCGGGCGTACCCGGTCGCGGAGCCGAAGGGCAGCGTCGCCGCGTTCGCCAGCGTCGCCATCGAGGGCGCGTTCGGCGTTCACGGGATTTCCGTCGTAAACGGCAAGAACGGGCTGTTTGTGTCGATGCCGCAGTCAAAGGACAAAAACGGCGAATATCACGATGTTTTCCACCCGGTCACGTCCGAAGGCCGCAAGGCGCTGAACGAGGCCGTTTTGAGCGAGTACGCCGCCGCGCGGGAGTCGCTGGCGGACAAGTTACGCGAGGGCGCGAAGGCCGCCGCCGAGCGCCCCTCGCCGGAGCGGACGGCTAAGCGTAAAGACGAGGCCGAATTATGAGCGGCAGCGCGATATACGAAAAGCTCTACAGCCCACTGGAATTCTACCGCCATAACCCGCACGACGAGGAGCGGAACGGCGAGTACGGCATGTACGATCTCTACGACGACCGTTATCGAATCGGGCATGACGAGGCATGGGAACACATGGACGCCATTGAGCTGACCATGCGGCGCGAACGCGACCGTCTGGACAAAGTTCGCGGGCTGGCGGAATATGTCCCGGTCGGGCTTCGGGGGAAGATTCTGTCAGTATTTCCGGCGGTTGAGCTTTTCGAAGCCGAGCTTTATTTTGAAGCGACGGTCGAAGCGTCCGAGCCGCTGACCGCCGATGAAATGGCTGATTTGAAAGACTGGTGGGCCGGGCAGCTGAGCGACGGGTTCGGCGAGGGGCTTGAACAGCGCGAAATCCCGATAGGCGGCGGCGAGGAACTTTACATCGTGCCTTGGACGTCCGACGGCGGAAAGTTTTTCGTCGATACCGAGCCGGAGTTCAGGCAGCGGCTGGGGCTCCCGTCGCTCAATTTCGCGATGCCGCCCGCGTCTTTCGAGAATCCGCCGCAGCCGGTAAAAACGCCGCGTGAACTGCTCGCGGAAAAGCTAGACGCCGAGCTTGCTGAGTATCAGGCCGAACCCACGCCGGAAGAACTTGTCGAACGGCTTCGCGCCCGGCCCGACACTAATTTCGTCGCCGTTTTTGGTGATCGGGAGCGCGTTTTGGCAAACGACGGGTATGAGCTTGCCGGCGACGCGCCCGCGAAAGCGCGCGCGCCCGAGCGCGCTCGGAAATCAGGCTATGTGTCCGTACTGGCGGCGATGGACAAGGCGGAGCGGGAACGGCGTTCGCGCCCACCCGCGCCGACGCGCGATAAAAGCCGCGCAAACGACGCCGCCGAACTGTGAAAGGGAATCAGCTGATGGAAAATCAAGGTTCTTTGACGCTCGGCTCGTTATTCGACGGAATCGGCGGATTTCCCTTCGCCGGTTCCTTTTTTGGGATCAAGCCGCTGTGGGCGAGCGAAATCCTGCCTCAGGCGGTGTCCGTCACAAAGCGACATTTTATGGAAATGGCGCACGTCGGCGACCTAACGAAGCTTGACGGCGCGAAACTGCCGCCCGTGGACATTATCACCTTCGGCTCGCCATGCCAAGATCTGTCAACAGCGGGAAAGCGGGCTGGCATGGGCGGTTCGCGAAGCGGACTGTTTTACGAGGCGATCAGGATAATCGACGAAATGAGGGAGGAAACGAATGGCAACTACCCAAGGTACGCCGTGTGGGAAAACGTGCCAGGCGCGCTCAGCTCAGGAAACCCGCGCGGGAGTGATTTTCGCGCCGTGCTTGAGGCGTTCACAAAAACCGAGGTTCCAGTTCCTGATTCAGGAAACTGGGCAAACGCCGGATTGGCGCGAAGCGGTCGAGCTGATATCGCTTGGCGGCTGCTCAACGCCTGTCTTTGGGGAGTCCCCCAGCGTCGCCGCCGAATCTTTCTTGTCGCAAGTTTTGGAGCCGGCTGCCCCGGCGAGATACTCTTTGTCGAGGACGGCTTGCGAAGGCATCTTACGGCGCGCGGCCAAGCGCGGCAAGGAGCTGCCGCCGCTGCTGAAAGAGGCGTTGGAAGCGCAGTGCGGGACGGGCGCCTGACGCCTTGGGATGTCCAAAGCCGCCGAATCTACGATGACGCTTGGCCGGCGCTTTACGGCGGGAACGGCGGCGGACATGGCTATGCCGCGGCTAACTGCCTTAACCCGTGGGATAATCAGCAGCGCCGCGTTTTCGACGGGTGCGGAACGTCGCCGACTTTGGCCGGCGCGGACGGCTCCGGCGGCAGAAATCCGGGCGGCCTCGTTTTTCAAGACGCCGCAAGCCAGCCCGTAGGCGCGTTTTGCGGCGGCGCGAGCGCGAAAGCTCGGAGCATTGGTTACAGTGAGGACGTTTCGCCGACGCTCAAAGCGGTCGCTTGCGGGTTCAACGCGCCGTGCGTTTGCGAGCCGGATATCGCCCGGACATTGACCGCTCGCGGTGATGACGGAAGTTTGCGGATCCAAGCAAACTTCCTCAGTCCCAACGCCGACGGCGGGCCGAACGTCGTCGCGATGGGCGTTCACCAAAACCAAGTCGGCCGCGTCAGCGTTTCCGAAACGGCTTATACGCTGAACACCAACTCGAACGCCACCGGGCGCAACGCTCCGCTTGTGGCGCATCCGGACGTGGCGGGCACGCTGTGCGCGTCGGGCGCGGGCCTGTCACGACCCGCCGGAATGGCGTCGGAGCCGGATTTGTGCGTGGCCTACGCTCTCGCTGGGAATATGGTTGGCCGCCAAGACCGCAATGGGCCGAACGGAAACGGCGTCAGCGAAAACCTCGCTTTTACCCTGAACGCTTCGGACGTTCAGAATGTCGCCGCCGGGGAACCCATCCCGATCCACGACCGCGCTACGCGCCACAACAACGGAGGCTGCGGCAACGGCCTTGGCGTCGGCGAACCGGGCGGCCCCGCGCCCACGCTGACAGAGGGCGACCATCATATGGTAGCCGCGGTGGACTGCCGTAATTTCAAGGAAGCCGGCGATTGCTCCGGCACGCTTCAGGCGAAGAACAATCCGGGATGGTCGCTCAATTTCATGAACCCGGTTCGCGCGGGCTACATCGTCCGCCGCCTGACGCCGACGGAATGTGAACGCCTCCAAGGTTTCCCGGACGGCTGGACGGCGCTTGGCCACGACGGGAAAGAAATCAGCGACACGCGCCGTTACCAGATGCTGGGCAACAGCGTCGCGATCCCATGCGTGGCTTATGTCCTCGGCAGCATCGCGGCGGCTGAGGCGCGGCGGGGATAGCGGCGCGCCTATATCAGGCGGGAAAGGAGGGAAGGAAACGCCGCAAATCCGGCGTTTTCCGGACATGTGGCATATGTCCCGGCCCCAAAAGACCTCACGAAAGTCAAAACGAGATTGGTGTTAAATCTTACCAAACGTCAACTGATATGCTTCGGCCTGGCCGCCGCTGTTGGCGTCCCGGCCTACCTGTTCGCGAAGGACGCAATCGGCGGCGACGCGGCGATCTTCCTGATGATCGGGCTGATGCTGCCGTTTTTCCTGCTGGCGATGTTCGAGAAGGACGGCCAGCCCGCTGAGAAAGTCCTGCGAAACATTGCCCGCGCGCGGTTCTGGCCTGCGGCGCGGCCATATAAGTCAGAAAATTTGTACGATTACATCGTGAAGGAAGGTGAATCCTTTGCAGAAACCAACGCGCGCGTCTCAGTCCGGCGCGAAGCCCGCGTCTCGCGCCGCCCGCGCAAACCCGACGAGTAAGATTCCGCCAACGATCTCGGCGGCAATGCAGCAACGGCTGTTCGACAGAGCAGAGCCGCCGCGAACCGCCCAGCAGACGATCCCCTACCGCGAGATGCGCCGCGACGGCATCTGCCGCGTCACCGACCGGCTGTTCACCAAAACACTGACGTTCGGCGACATAACGTACCATCTCGCGCAGAACGACGACAAGGCCGCGATTTTCGACGCGTGGTGCGGGCTGCTCAATTATTTCGACGCCAGCGTCAGCGTCCAGCTGACTTTTGTCAACCGACGCGCTGACCTGCCCGAGTTTCAGCGCGGCGTCGATATCCCCGACCGCAGCGACGCGTGGGGCGGCATACGCCGCGAGTACGCGGAAATGCTGAGAAATCAGCTCGCGAAGGGTAACAACGGGCTTGTGAAGGCGAAATACATGACTTTCGGAATTGAAGCGGACTCGCTGAAAGAAGCGAAACCCCGCCTTGAGCGTGTGGAGGCCGACGTCCTGAGCAACTTCAAAACGCTCGGCGTATCGGCGCGCTCGCTGACAGGCGCGGAGCGGCTGGAAGTCCTGCACGGCCAGCTTCATCCCGGAGGCGGGCGGCTCGCGTTCGGCTGGCGCGACATAGCGTCCGCCGGGACGTCCACAAAGGACGCCATCGCCCCGACGTCGTTTCATTTTGGCGACGGCAGGACGTTCCGCGTCGGCGAACATTACTGCGCTGCGTCCTATGTCCAGATTATCGCGCCGGAGCTTTCCGACCGTCTGCTGGCTGATTTTCTCGACCTCGACGCGCCTGTGACCATCAACATCCATATTAAGTCAATCGACCAGGCCGAGGCGATAAAGACGGTCAAACGCAAGCTGTCAGACCTTGACAGCATGAAGATCGCCGAGCAGAAGAAAGCCGTCCGCAGCGGTTACGACATGGAGATTTTACCATCCGATTTAGTAACATATGGCAAAGAGGCCGCCGCGCTACTGAACGACCTTCAGAGCCGAAACGAGCGGATGTTCTTCGTGACGATCATCGTTGTGAACACCGCGACCACCAAGCGCAAGCTTGAGAACGACGTGTTCGCGGCGGCGGGCGTGGCGCAAAAGCACAACTGCGCGCTGAAACGGCTTGACTATCAGCAGGAGCAAGCGATGGTCTCCTCGCTGGCGCTGGGCCTGAACCAAATCGAAATCCGGCGCGGTCTGACCACGTCGTCCACCGCGATTTTCGTGCCGTTCACGACTTGCGAGCTGTTCCAGCGCGGCGAGGCGCTTTATTACGGCGTCAACCCGCTGTCCAACAACCTTATTATGGCCGACCGCAAACTGTTAAAAAATCCCAACGGGCTTTTTCTGGGTACGCCCGGCTCCGGCAAGAGTTTCGCGGCCAAGCGCGAAATTGTCAACGTTTTCCTAATAACGGACGACGATATCGCCGTCGTAGATCCCGAAGGCGAGTATTTTCCCCTTGTGCAGCGGCTTGGCGGGCAAGTCGTCAAGCTGTCGCCCGCGTCCGCGCAGTACGTCAACCCGATGGACATCAACGCCGATTATTCGGACGACGAGGATCCGTTGACGCTGAAATCGGATTTCGTGCTTAGCCTTTGCGAATTGATCGTCGGCGGCAAGGACGGCCTCGCGCCCGTCGAGAAAACGATCATCGACCGTTGCGTCCGGCTGGTTTACCGGGATTACCTCGCTGACCCGCGCGCAGAAAATATGCCGTTGCTGGAGGATTTATACAATCTTCTGCGCGCTCAGTCCGAACCGGAAGCGCAACATCTCGCGACGGCGCTGGAGATTTATGTCATCGGTTCTCTGAATGTTTTCAATCATCGGACCAATGTTGACATTAAGAACCGTCTCGTCTGCTATGACATCAAGGAACTCGGAAAAGGCCTGAAGAAAATCGCAATGTTGATCCTTCAGAACGCGATCTGGAATCAGGTGACGGTAAACCGCGCCGCCAAACGGACGACGAGAATTTACTTCGACGAATTCCATGTTTTACTAAAAGATGAGCAGACAGCGGCATATTCTGTCGAAATCTGGAAAAGGCTCCGCAAGTGGGGCGGCGTTCCGACCGGTATAACACAGAACGTGAAGGATTTGCTGGCTTCTCGTGAGATTGAGAATATTTTTGAAAACAGCGACTTCGTGTATATGCTCAACCAAGCGACGGGCGACCGCGCGATCCTCGCGAAGCAACTGGGGATTTCGAGCCAGCAGCTGAGCTACGTGACGCACTCCGGGCCGGGCGAGGGTCTGCTATTCTTCGGCGACGTCATCATCCCGTTCAAGGACCGCTTCCCGCCGGGGGAGATCTACGACCTTATGACAACGAAGCCCCTGGAATACAGGGCGAATCAGTAAAGGAGGGGTTGCGATGGCAACTATTAAAAACGCGCGCGACATGGCTCGGACCGGAGCGGGCAAACCATGAACGCCGCCGAAGCCCCGATTCTGGAGAACAGCCTCGTTAAGGAGCTGCTTGGCGTCCTGCGAGGCAGCGGCGTTAAAGCGCCCGAACTGGCCGAGGTTATCCGCCACGTCACGGCCATCGAGCGAGAGCTGGCGAGAGCGGCGGCTGAACTCGCGACGCTCCGAAGCGACATCGCCGCGCTTCGCGAGGAATGCGGCCACCCGGTCAAATTCGCGCTGGAAAAGGCGGCGGCTAGGCTTTCGTCTCGGCTTCAGCGCGTCCGTGACGGGCTGTCCGACCTGAAAGACAAGATTATTGAAAACTGCGGGCGGTTCGCCGACATGAAATCCGCGAAAATCGAGAGCATGAGCGAGCAATACCACGCCGCGGGACTCGCCGCCCGCAACATAGGCCGGGCGTTTTCAGGGCGGGAACCGCTTCAGGCAATCAAGTCCAACGGCAGGTTGGCGGCGCTGATTGAATCGCCCGTCCGCTTGTAGCGGCAATGCCTGACACATGCGGTCGACCGAGCCGAGAAATGCGTCGCCGGTTTGGAGCGGCTGGAACGAGCCGCCGACACCCGCGCCGAGCGCGAAAGGTCGTCGACGCTTGCGAACATGACCGCGCCGAAAACGCAGCTGAGCCAGCGCGGACGCGACGAACAATCGCGAGACGCCGCCTCCATCAGGACACAGCCAGTTCCAGTTCAGCCGGACGACAAAGCAAAGTTGAACCAAACTGAGATTTAGCCGTGGGGTGATCGTTTGGAACGCGAAACGCCGAACCGTCCGCGCGACAGAACCGCGCGGGCGGTTCGTAACGAAGATCAAAACAGCGTGAGGGATGCGTCGCGCCGCCGCCCGTCAAACCTCGCCATAAACCTGTTTCACTTGGCAGCGGACAAAAGAAAACCGCCGTTCCCGCAGCGCGTACGGAAGATACATTAGATACTCGTGCTGATAATTATACTACAACTTCTCCCAATACGCAACCGTCAGACAAGAATTCGGCAAAGACCCGCGCGAAGGCCGATCATTCGGCGTCAAAGCTGGAAAAGGCTAAGCGAGGGTTTCCGCAAAAGCGCCGTCTGCGTTTCGAGCCGGAGGTCAAAAATCTTGCCGAACGCATAAAAGGCCCGCTTGCCGCCCGCTCCGTCAAGTTCGGCGCGGGCGCGGCCATCGGCTACGCGCACCGCAAGATGTATCAGGCCGAGCAGGAGAACGTCGCGGTCAAGGCCGTCCATCGCGGCGAGACGCTGGCCGAGTCCGGCGCGAAGTCGCTGTACCGTCGTCATAAAGCCGCGCCTTACCGCAGGCTCGAGCGGCTGACGCGCAAGACGACGCGCCTTAAATCCGACGCCGCTTACCGTCAGACTTTGGCCGACAATCCGAAGCTCCGAAGCAGCGTCCTGTCCCGCGCGGCGCAGAAGCGGCGCATCCAGCGACAGTACGCGAAAGTCTCCAAGGATGCAAAAAAAACGGCGTCAGCCGCCAAAAAGACAGGCGATATAATCGGCAAGGCGGCTCAGGCAGTCGTTCAGGCCGTCGTGCGGCATCCGATGGTGCTCGGGATCATTGCCATGGCCGGCCTGCTGATCGTGATGATTTCATCACTGTTTTCATTCTGCTCAAACATGACGGGCGGTCTCAGCCAAGCCGTGGCCGCCGCCAGCTACCTCGCCGAGGACGCCGATATTGTGAACGCCGAACTCGCTTACCTTGAGTGGGAGGCGGAACTGCAGGCTCAAATCTCCGGCGTCCAGGAGGCGAATTCCGGTTTTGACGAGTATCGGCTCAGCGCCGGAAACGTCGGCCATAGTCCATACGAGCTTATGGCGTATCTGACGGCTCATTACCATAACTTTACTTTTGCGGCGATTGAATCTGATTTGCGGGCTTTGTTCGATGAGCAATACAGCGTTTTCCGCGCTGAGACCACAGAAACGCGGTACGCCGATCCTGACGACGCGGACGGCGACGGCGATCTCAAACCGTATAGCTGGCATGTTCTGACAGTCGAGCTAACGGCGCGGTCGTTGACGGATGTCGTTTCCAGCCGAATGAGCGACGCCGAGCGTCAAAACTATGACGTCCTGATGCGGACGAGCGGCCATCGGCAATACTTCGGTAGCCCGTTAGCGTCAGGCTGGCTGCCGCGCGTCACGGGCTACGACGGCAAAAGCGCTGGGATCGCCGCGCTTGCGGGTACGGAAGTCCTCGCGGTTTTGACCGGCGCTGCCAGTGTGAGCGGCGGGACTGTAACGCTTTTTGACGGCAACGGGCTTGTCTGCCGCTACGCGCGGCTTGGCAGCGTCGTCATCGCGGACGGCCAGACGGTCGTGAAAAGCGATGTAATCGGCATGGTGGGCAACGAGCCGATTCTCTTTGAAATCTTCAAGGATGGAAACCAGTTGAACCCGCTGTTCTTCGCGGCCGTCGGCGGCGCAGGCGCGCTTGCCTACGGGAACCCCGGCGCGGCGATGGGCGACGGCAGCTATGCCGCGCTGATCGCCGAGGCGGAACTTCATCTCGGCAAATGGTACGTTTTCGGTTCGGACGGGCCAGACGCGTTCGATTGCAGCTCGTTCGTTTCGTATGTGTTCACAAAATCCGAAGTTTGCGATCTGCCAAGGACGGACGCGCAAGGCATTTTTAACCAATGCGAGCCGGTCGCGCCTGCGGACGCGAAGCCGGGCGATGTCGTAACTTTCAGCGGCACTTACTCCAGCTTGAACGTCGTGACGCATATCGGCATTTTCGCGGGCTGGATAAATGACCGTCCGGTTATGATCCACGCCGGCAGCCCCGTGCAGTATTCGTACATCGACACACCGTACTACCAGAATCATTTTTATAGTTTCGCAAGACTGCCCGGTCTATGAGAGGAGAGATCGTCTGACACATAAATTGGATAAGCTGTCAAGTATTCAACGGTAACGCAGACCGAAAGGAGGATTACCGACAATGGAATTGAGGGATAACGTGGCGGCGGCGATTTTCGCCGCCGTGTTTTTGCTGTTTGCGGCGTTTGGAGCGGCGACCGCCCGCGCCGACGACGAGCTGGCTGTCGAGAGCTTCTGGCTCGACGGCGACACGCTCCACGTCCAGGTGACGGACGCGCAAACCGGCGTGGATCAGGCGTTAGAGCTTGACATGCGCGAGTATGCCGGAAGCGCTGACGAATTTATAACGGTTCAGGCCGTCGACCGCAGCGGAGCCAAATCCAATACTATCCAATTCCGCAACCCGTACTATGACGCTCAGGCGGTCGTGACCGCCGAACCGTCTCCAACCAAACCGGCTTCGTCGAGCGCGCGCCCGTTTACGCCGGACGGCACGGGCACCGTGATGGACGATGCCCACGACGGCGACGACAAGGAGTTTTTCAGCGTCAAAGCGGGCGACGGCAACGTATTCTATATAATCGTTGACCGCCAGCGGACAAGCGACAATGTTTACCTGCTCAACGAAGTGACAGAGGACGATCTCGTTTCGCTCGCGAAACCCGGCGTGGACACGGTTCAGTCCGCGCCGCCATCTCCTACTCCGAATATGCCGCCGTCTTCTGAGCCGACACAGGAAGCGGTGTCCGAGCCAAAAAACGGCGGCGCTGACGTCGGTTCAATTATATTTATCGCCGTCGCCGCAATCGCGGTCGGCGGCGCGGCTTATTACTTCAAAATCCTGAAACCCAGGAAACAAGCCAAAGAAGAGGAATATGACGATCCTGATTTCGATGACGAGGAATATGGCGCGGATGGGGGCGGCGCCGAATGAAACGGGTGCTGATCATATTCGCGGCCATCGTTGCCATTGCTATGGCGCCCACCGCTGCGGCGCGGGCGGCTGAAAGCGACGGAACCGCCTCGACCGTCAATATTACGGTCGTTATGCCGGATGTTTCGGCGCCAGCGCAATCCGCTCCGCCCGTTTCCCCGCTCTACCCGAACAGCGTCGATGAAATCAGGGAAAACGGCGAGCGCCGAATAATCAAGGTTTACGAACTCAGCGAGGGCGAAAATCCCGAAAACATCCCGCGCGGCAGCTTCGAGCGCGGCGGCTGGCGTTACGAGCTTGCCGACGTCGCAAAGTCCGAAACCGCCCTGACCGACGCGAGGAATCATGTGGAAACCGTCGAGGTCAAGACCGCCGCGAAGGACATGGACGCGATTTTATCGCTGCTCGCGCCGACGCTCGACTACGAATCCGATGACGGCTACGCCGGGACGCTCGCGCTTGACATTACGACCATCAAAACCGAGAGTGCCGGTACGAAATCGAGCGTCTACACGGTCAGCGCGACGCGGGAATACCCGCGTTTATCTGCGGCTGACACGTCGCTGATTCCCAAAACTATAACGGACGACGGCAGGACGCTGACGCTAGCGAGTGTGGACTGGCAGATTGGAAACACAGTCGCGGTTGACTATGAGCCTCTGGCCGAGTATTACACCGCCGTCGCGGCGTACACGGGGACGGCCAGCAAAACGTCCGTGACGGGCTATGTCACAACCGCCGAAT
This sequence comes from Clostridiales bacterium, assembly GCA_031265685.1. Taxonomy (GTDB): domain Bacteria; phylum Bacillota; class Clostridia; order Lachnospirales; family WRAX01; genus JAISCI01. Next base: position 18,370 of record JAISCI010000106.1, on the reverse strand, counting down.
ACTCCGGAACCGTCGCGAAGGTCAGCCAGGGCAGGACGGTTTATACGGCGGTGTTTATTGGATCTGAGATCACTCCGGAACGTGCGCGGCTGGATTTTGCCGAGCCAACGCCGGAAGCGCCGGAAATTCCAGCCGCTTCCACTCCCGAACCGACTTCGAGACTAGAAGAAGCGCCGTCCGCGAACCCGTGGGATTTAGCTTTGCCTGTTGCGCTCGCCGCGCTGTTTGCCGGCGTTGCGGCGGGGTATTTTCTGAAAATTAAATCTAATCGAAAGGATGACGCAAATGAAACTCATTAACGCGTTCGCGGCGTTCGCCATGACCGTCGCGTTCTGCCTGAGTTGCTCCCCGCTCACTTTCGCCGCCGATGGCGCTTACGCGACGGGCTACTCATTTTCCAGCGGCCCAGATTACGGCTCCATATTCGGCAAGCCGACCGCTTACGACGAACCCGCCGCGCCCGATCCTCTGGCCGCCAACGAGCGGCGAGATAAAAATGCCGCCTATTTTCCGCCCGCTTACGGGGTTTTCTCGGGCGAAATACCCACGGATCGAACGAGTTTCTTCCATTATAATGTGTCTTTTTCCGCATCGAATTCCGGCGCGGGTACGTCGTCGGTTGCTTCAACAGTATCGGCAAGCGGCGGTTCGAGCGCCGTCGTTGATCCGCCGGAAGCGCCCGGTTTCCTGCCGTCCACTTCGGAGACGGAAGCCAAGCGGACCGCGCCGTGGTTCTATTCGGACGGCTCCATCGGCTCGATTTTCATCACGAAACTGAACAAGACCATCCCGGTCTTCGAGGGCGAGTCTCTCGACAACCTGAAACTCGGTATCGGGCACTTCGCGTCTACCAGTTCTTGGGATGGCAACGTCGGGCTTGCCGGCCACAATCGCGGCGCGGGCGGCACGTTCGGCTTCGTCAAAGACCTAGCCATCGGCGACACGATCACGTACGCCACGCTGTACGGGGCCCGGACTTATGCCATTTATTCCCATGAAAAGATCGGCGAGACCGATTTTTCCGGCCTCGGCTGGACGGACGACAACATTCTGACGCTCATAACGTGTGTGGAGAACGCGCCTGAACTGCGATGGCTCGTTCACGCGCACGAAATCTAAGGGGGAAATCGATTTGAAAAAAGCCATTATTATCCTTTTTGCGCTCACCGCGCTGCTGATCGGCCTTCCCGCCGCGACGCTGTTAGCGGAAGGGCCGACGGGCGTCGTTAGCGCGGGAAAAACGATCACGACCGCCATGATCAACTACGACGGCGACGACATCGGCCTTGAGGCGTACATTGAGTTTGACGGCGAGCGCTACCCCGCCTACTGCATCGACCCGGTGCTGCCGGGGGCCGCCGGGCATCCGAACAAGGAATATGAAGTGAAAATTTCGGGAACTAACAATCTTCCGAAAGTCGCGACGATTCTCCACAACTCCGTGCCGTATGTGACCAAGGAATCCATGCTGGAGAAATTTCCCGGTTTGTCCGACATTCAAATCTACGCCGCGACGAAAGCCGCCGTCCGCGCCTGCGCAATGCAGACCGAAGCGCGGTACCCGGACGACAATCTCTGGAAAGGCGACGCGCAAACCGTGGCGTTTGCCAAATATTTGATCGACCTCGCCAAGAACCATACCGAGCCGCTTCCGGAAATCGCGATTTACGGAACCACGGGAACGACCGATGTCACGCCGGTGGGCGAGTGGCTCGTGAAGACGACGACGCTTCAGTCGTCAAATTACGACCTCGCGGACGGCACGAAGATTCGGCTGACGATCCCCGCCGACGCGCCCGTCGGAACCGTCATAACCGACATGAACGACGCCCCGATCCCGGCTGACGGCGTTCCCAATCGTACCCAGATAAAAATCAAGGCGCCGAAATCGTCCGTGCCAGCCGGCGCGACGGTAAAATTTGACGTCGCCGTTGAGATGAGGATTGCCAGCGCCGTTATTCTGTTCGGGGTTCCGACGAACCCCGAGGACGTGGGTGAATATCAGCGTTATGAGGTCGCCGTGCCGGAGCAGCCCTCGAGTTTCCCGGTGGCGTTCGAGTATACCGCCGAGCCGGACGCGCCGACAACTCCTCCCACAGCGTCCCCGACGGCGTCGCCGGCTGATCCGCCCCAGATAGCGGCGTCGCTGCTGATCAAAAAAATCGAGGCCGGGACGACAAAAGGCCTCGCCGGGGCCATCTTCCGCGTGACCGACGCTGACGGCGGCATAGTCGGCGACTACATTACCGACGCCGGAGGCCAAATCAGCGTCGCTCTGGAAGATTTAGGCTGCTACTACGTTGACGAGATTACGCCGCCCGCCGGTTATCAGCTCGCCGACGACAATCACAAAGATATCGTCGTCACCGAGACCGAGGACGCGGTTTTGACGTTCGCCAACAAGCCCGCCCCGCGATTGGAAGTCGTCAAAATCGACGCCGACACGGGCGAGAAGTTGCCGGGCGTCGTGATCCGCGCGGCTTACGACGGCGGCCATCAGTCTTTCGACGCGACGACCGACGCGTCCGGCATCGCCGCGTTCGCGAACCTGTGGGATGGGACGTGGACGATCACCGAGGTTTCGACGATAGCCGGTTACACGCTCGATCTCGCGCCACGCCAGATCAAACTGGAGGCGGGTAAGCTCTCGTCCATCACGCTCACGAACCGCAAGACGCCGGGCATCGTCATTCGGAAATTCGACGAGGACACCGGCCTTCCGCTGGCCGGCGCGGAGTTTTCCGTCGCCCAAAAAGGCGGGAGTATCGTTTACGAGGGCATTACGCCGAAAGACGGCGCGATCGTCGTTGACGGCCTCGAGGAGGGTTGGTACACGGTTTCGGAGATTGCCGCTTCGACCGGATATTTGAAAACATGGGAATCCAAGGATATTTATCTCGAACCCGGCAAACAGGTTGAGGTCAAGTTCGACAATCGCCTGAGGCCGTCCCTGAAACTGGTGAAGCTGGACAGTCAGACCAACAATCCCCTCGAGGGCGCTAAGTTCCACGTCAAAAAGGCCGAGGACGCGACGGTCAGCGAGTTCGTCACCGACGCGTCCGGCGCGGTCACGATTTACGAACTGGACGAGGCGGTGTACACCGCTTGGGAGTTCGAGGCCCCGGACGGGTATCTGCTCGACGAACAGCACAAGGACATTCAGCTCGAGTGGGGCAAAACCAAGACGCTGGTCTTCACGAACAAGGCGCGCCCCGCGCTGGAAATCCTGAAATTGGATGAGGAAAGCGGCCAGCCGTTGGCGGGGGCCAAGTTCCGCGTCTGGAAAACCGAGGATAATACCACGTCCGAGTATGTTACGGACTCTGCCGGGCGCGTGCTAATCCAGAATCTGGACGAGGCCATATATTCCATTGAGGAAATCGCCGCGCCGAGCGGCTACCTGCTCGAGCCGCAGCGCAAGGAGATTCAACTCGAGTGGGGAAAAACCAAGACGCTGGTATTCACGAACAAGGCGCGCCCCGCGCTGGAAATCCTGAAATTGGATGAGGAAAGCGGCCAACCGCTGGCTGGGGCCAAGTTCCACGTTTGGAAAACCGAGGATAATACCACGTCTGAGTACGTTACGGACGCTGCCGGGCGTGTGCTAATCCAGAATCTGGACGACGCTATATATTCTATCGAGGAAATCGTCGCGCCGAGCGGCTATCTGCTCGAGCCGCAGCACAAGGACATTCAGCTCGAGTGGGGCAAAACCAAGACGCTGGTGTTCACGAACAAGGCCCGCCCGAAACTGAAGATTCTGAAGATTGACGCTATAACCGGTCAGCCGCTAACGGGCGCCGAGTTCCGCGTCACGAAAGTCGAGGACTCCGCCGTTTCAGAGTACATAACGGATGAAACCGGGACGATTCTCATTGAGAATCTTGACGAATCCATCTACAGAGTTGAGGAATTTATGGCCCCGGACGGCTATCTTCTCTACACCGAGAGCAAGGAAATCCAGTTGGAATGGGGCAAAACGAAGGTTTTGAAATTCGACGACGTGCGAAAACCCACGCTTATTGTCACTAAAATCAACGCGCTGACATACCAGCCCGTGCCCGACGCCACATACAAGATCGAGTACGAGGGGAGTGACGGCGGCGTTATCCCGCTAGGCACATACCGAACGGACGCGAACGGCCAGATTATCATACCCAAGGTAAATACTGGGTGGTACATCATAACGGAAACGATCCCGGCGCCGGGATTCAGTCTGCCGTCGGACCCCGTGACGCGCAAGTACCTCGCGCCCGGCGAAAACGCCTACACGAGTTTCGGCTCCGGCTTGTACGGCGAGGCCGGCGACGTGAGCGGCTTTAACGTACAGATCACGTCCGGCGCGGATTATGCCGCGGCCGGGCAGGAGATCGTCAACTATCCACTTAATTCCATCATTATCCGCAAAGTCCACGCCGTGACGGGCGAGTTGCTGGCGGGCGCGGCTTTTGAGGTTCGCAAGGTAACGGAGGACGTGTCGGGCGGCTCCGGCACGATTATCGGGCGCTACACCACCGACAACTCCGGCGTCGTCGTTGTTTCGGGCCTGCAGCCGGGCGGATATATTGTGACGGAGGTTCAGGCTCCCAATAATTTCCTGATATCGGAAAATAGTCAGCAACAGGCGTGGCTGAAGCCAGATGGCACGTCGATTGTCGAGGTAACATTTGCCAACTATCCCTACGGCTCGCTGCTCGTTTCCAAGGTTGACGCGGAAACCGGCGCTCCGCTGTCGGGCGCCCGCTTCCGCGTGACGGACGGCTCGGGCGCGGCGGCAGGAAATTCCAACGGGGTCCCCGCGCAAACACAGTTTGCGTGGGGTGGGAGCGGAGAATACAGTACTGACGAAGCCGGCCAATTCCTTATCGGCGGTCTGAAACCCGGAAGCTATATCGTCAGCGAAATCGAAGCTCCGCCAAATTATGTCATCGACACCACGCCGCAGACCGTAAACATCGGCACGGACGGCAAGGTGTACGCCGTGTCGTTCAAGAATCAGCCCTTCGGCAGTCTGCTCATCACGAAGGTTGACGCGCGGACAGGCGCTCCGTTGTCGGGCACCCGCTTCAAGGTCGTTGACAGCGACGGCACGGCGGCGGGGAACGCCAACGGCGAATATACGACTAACGCCGGCGGCGAAATTCTTATACCAAATCTTCGCCCCGGCGCGTATGTGGCGGCGGAAATGGAAGCGCCGCCGTTCTACGCCGTCGATACCACGCCGCAAACCATCGCCGTCAGAGCGGACGGTCGGATATACAAGCTGTCGTTTCAGAATCAGCCTTACGGGACGCTGGTTATCAAGAAGCTCGACTTCGTGACCCACGCGCCGCTGTCCGGCGCGGAGTTCAAGGTCACGACGAGCGCGGGCGGCGTGGTCGGCGGCATGAACGGTCTGTATGTCACCGACGCCGCCGGCACGATTGAGATTCCCCATCTGCCAAAAGATTCCTACGTGGTCGAGGAGGTCACGGCGCCTGACGGGTACATCCTCGAAAATCAGGCGAGAACCATCGCCGTGGACTACGGCGGCGCCTACACACTCGATTTTTACAACAAACCCAAGAGCGGCCTGCAGGTGCTGAAAATTGACGCCGACACGAAAGATCCGCTGAAGGATGCGCGGTTTACCGTTTACAGGAAAAACGGCGAGATTCTGGGCGAGTACGTCACGGACGGCGACGGGTTAATCATCATCGACAATCTGGACGCGGGGTGGTATAAGGTCGTCGAGACCAAGTCTCCCAGCGGTTACCAGATTGACGAAACGGCGCGGGACGTAGAAGCCAAATATAACCAATTTATCAAAGTGACGTTCGAGAACAGAAAGCTGACGTCGCTCGTCGTCAAGAAGACGGACGACAAGAGCGGCGCTCCGCTGGCCGGGGCCGTGTTCCGTGTAGAGAAACAGAACGGCCTGTACATCGGCGAGTACACCACCGACCACGACGGTCTGATCAATCTGCCGGCGCTTGACCCGGACTGGTATATCGCGCGAGAGGTTCGAAGTCCTGACGGGTACCTGCTGGACGAAACACCGAAACTGGTCGAAGTCAAAACCGTGACGCCCACGGTGATCACGGTTACGAACAAAAAGCTGACGGCGCTGCAAATCCGCAAGGTTGACGAGCAATCCGGCAAACCACTGCCCGGCGCGACGTTCGCCGTCGAGCGGCAGGACGGCCTGCGCGTCGACGAATATGTCACCGACGACGCCGGCTTTATCAACATCCCGACGCTTGATCCGGGGTGGTACGTCATTCGCGAGACAAAATCTCCCAGCGGATACATTCTGGATCAGACGCCGCAAAGCGTCGAGGTCAAAACGAGCGCGCCCACCGTCGTCACGTTCACGAACAAGAAAATGACAGCGCTGGAAATAATTAAAATCGATGAGCGGACTGGCGAGCCGCTTAACGGCGCGGTTTTCGTGGTCGAGCGGCAGAACGGCGAGCGAATCGGCGAGTTCACAACCAACGAGCGCGGGATTATCTCCATACCGAATCTCGCGCCGGACTGGTATTTGGTAAAAGAAATCAAATCCCCGCAAGGCTATATCCTCAGCGAAACCCCGAAAACCGTCGAGGTTAAGACTTTTACGCCGTCCACGGTAAAATTTACTAACCAGAAGAAAAGCGGTATGCAGATTATAAAAACTGACGCCGCCACGGGAACGCCGCTGCCCGGCGCGGTTTTCACCGTCTACAGGCAGTCAGGCGAGGTGATCGGCGAGTTCACGACGGACGCCAACGGCGTCATTATTTTGGACAATCTGGATTCGGGATGGTATAAAGCAGCTGAAACAAAGGCGCCGTCCGGCTATCTAATTTCGGAAGCGCCCAAGGACGTCGAGGTCACGCACGACCAATTCATTCGCGTCGTGTTCGCCGACGAGCGGCTGGCGGCCCTGCAAATCAAGAAGGTAGACGCGACGACCGGCGCGGCGCTGGCCGGCGCGGTGTTTACCGTTGCGAAACAAAACGGTGAGCGCGTCGGCGATACTTATGTCACCGATGCGTCGGGCTTTGCGAATATTCCGAATCTTGCGCCGGATTTCTACGTCGTGAGCGAGGTCAAGGCCCCGGATGGCTATCTGTTGGATTCCGCGCCCCAGACCGTTCAGGTCAAGCCCGGCGTTCCCGCCGCCGTCACTTTCAGCGACAAAGCTGTAGCCGGAATTCAGATTATTAAGACAAATTCCGTCACGAAAGGCGGCATCCCCGGCGTTCAGTTCACCGTTACGAAGATAAATGGCGAGCGCGTGGGAACTTTCACGACGGGCAAGGACGGCGCCGTGTTCGTGCCGAATCTCGAGCCGGGCGACTACACCGTGACCGAAACGGCGGCGGCTACCGGCTATATTCTCGACTCCGCGCCGCGAATCGTGACAGTCACATGGGGCGAAAGCGCGCGGCTTGAGGTTGAGAACACGCCTGCCAGCGGGCTTTTGATCGTCAAAACCGACGAATCGACAGGAAAACCATTGGCGGGTGTGAAGTTCGATATTCGCCGCTATGACGGTTCAATAGTCAGCGGAGGTCTGATTAATCAGAATCAACCGAATACACCATACAATTCGCCAAATCGCACAACTACCGCAAACGGTGATATCAACGGCAACTATACGACCGACGCAAATGGCAGAATTTTGCTGAACGATATTCCGTTTGGGCGGTACATGGTTATCGAAACCGACGCGCTGCCGGGTTATGAGCTTGATACCGCCGTCCATGACGTGACGGTCATGCCGGGTCAGCAGGCGGCGCTTCGGCTCACGAACCGCCAAAAAGCGGGTCTGCGCGTTATCAAGGTAGATTCTGTCACGAAAGCCCCGATTTTCGGGACAGAATTTATGGTGTTCGACGCGAATGGGAACGTCGTGGGCCGATTTATCACGGACGACAACGGCGTTATCGACTTTTCCGACATTTTGAGCGAGGGCAGGTATTCCATTCGCGAGACGAAGGCCGCGCCCGGATACTACTTGGACGACCAGCCGAAGACGATTGAGTTTGTCAGCGGCAAAATGACCGAGCTGTACTGGGAAAATGTACCGCAAATGGGGCAAATCCAGATCACCAAGCGAAGCGCCGACGACAATGAAGTAAACGGTCTGCCCGCCGGATCGCCCCTCGCGGACGCCGTTTTCGAGGTCTACGCCTACAAAACGGGCAATCTGGTTGACCGTTTTATTTCAGGCGCGGACGGGAGAGCGGTGTCCAAGCCGCTGCCGCTTGGCAGATTCCTGATAAAGGAAGTTCAAGCGCCGCAATGGTATAAATTGTCGGACAAGACGCTTGACATCAAGATTGAGTACGCGGGCCAAATCCTGAAACTGGAATATCTCAACTATTCCGCGAATACCGGCGTTTCCATCCGCAAAACCGGGCCGGTTGAGGCCATGCCCGGCGACACGATCCGCTACGACTTGAAGGAAATCCGCAACACGTCAACGGTTAGCCTGACAGATTTTTACTGGAGAGACATTCTGCCGAGCGGCGCCGTTCGCCTGACAAAGATTGTCACAGGAACGTACAATCAGAGCCTTCGCTATAAGGTAATGATTACCACAAACAAAGGCGACACCCGGATCATCGCAGACAATCTCGGGGCAACAAGAAACAACGTGATCGACTGCTCGAACGCCAGTCTTGGTTTGTACAGCGACGAATACGTTACCAGTTTCACTTTGCTTTTCGGAACCGTAAAGGCGGGTTTCTCGATGGTGGAACCGCCGCAGGTTTACGCCAAAGTTCAGCCCGGCCTGAAAAATGGCGCGCAGTTCGCGAACAAGGTTGACGTGGGCGGCAAGTATGGAAAGGAATGGGTAATATCAAACAGCGCGTGGATGACGACAATTTACAGTCCTGTTCCCGCGGGGAAATTACCGCGAACGGGGTATTAAAAGCTGTTTTTGGCTGTATGAAACCGACAAGGGCGGAAGAAATCCCGCCCCTGTCGGAAATCCAGTTCAATACAGCCATTTTACTACAACACGCGCCTACGGTCAATCCCAACTCTTTCCTCGTCGAAATCAACAATACGCGGCTTCAACCGGCCTCAAACTTCGGTATTATTCGCGTCCGCAAAGACTTGCACAAACCCCGGACGCAAGCTAACATAGGACATCAGCGAAAGAAGCAGTGTTTATGAGGCTTATATTGAAGTTTGCCGCCGCTGTTGTGTCGGCGGTTCTGCTGGCAACCGGCGAAACGGGCGGAGATCTGGCGTATTTGGCGGTCGCGTTCTTGATTGGCCCGTTCGGTCTGCCCGGTGCCGGTCAATGGCTGATCAAGCGGCTTGCCGGCCTGAGCAGTCGGCTGATCGGGTTTATCATATTCTGACAGGGGGAATTGGCGTGGGCAATGTTGAGTATCAATTCGGCGTCGAAAAGGAAGCGCGGAAGGCGCTTGTGTCCGCGATCAGCGAAATTACCGGAGAAAAGGCCGTTTATATGCGGGCGCCGTCGCTGGCATATTCTGTCGGCGGCCACAATGTCAGCCGCCACGGTACGCTGACCGCAAATGGCGCGTCAGACGAAACGGCTGTCGTGGCTTTGGCGGAGCGTCTGGCGGAATATGGTTTTACGCGCGAGACGGTTCGCGATAACATTTGCGGCGATAACGGCGGCCTTGTGATTGAAATGCCAATCAGCGGATTCACCGAAACGGCTCTGGATAATCTTGACAAAATTGTCGCAACCAAAGCGGAGATCATCAAACGGATGGTCGGAGCGAACGAACTGCCAATCGCGCGGACGGCGGAAACGCTGCGCTTTGGCTGGTTCAAGGCGACGAAGTCCGCTGGCGCTGTCAACGCCTACGTCCAGCTGGTCGATCGGCTTTGCGAGGCTGCGAAGGGTAAGCGTCGGGTTACGGCGTCGGCGCGTGAGATCGGCGACGGAGAAAGCCCGCGTTACCGCGCGAGGTGTTTTCTGTTATATATTGGGTTTATCGGGCCGGAATTTGCCCTCGCCCGGCAATTATTTCTCGCGCCTTTTGGCGGGAACGGCAGTTTCCTGCGCGGCGGCGGGCGACGGAAGGTTGATCTGGATGAACATCGAATCCTTGAGGATTCTTTGAAAGGCGGCGGCTAATGGACGACGAACGTGAACGCAAGCGGCTTATACTAATCTCCATTAGATTGGTAGAAAAGATTTTTCAAAGCGGAGCGTGTCCGCGCGGGTTCAGGCGCGGACTTTAAAAATCTTTTCTATTCTTTAAATGGAGATTAGTATTATCTACGAGCGGACGCAGTCGGTCGGCGAATGGGAACGCTCGCGCCGGCTCCCGGAAACGGAGCGGTACACTTGGTACTATACAGATTTTGGCTCCTATGTTCTCAAAGAATTCGTAACGCCGGAACAGCTGTCGGAGCGTTACAAACAGGCGACGGCGGCCCAATCTCCGGTCGCCGATAAATCCCGCGGCAGCGGGGCAAAGGAGGATGATAATTTGGCAAACGGGCTTCCGTCAAAAAAAGAGGCGCAGCGACTCCGCGAACGTTACCCAGCCGGGACGCGCGTGGAACTTGTCTCAATGGATGATCCTTACTGCACACTCAAACCCGGCGACCGCGGAGGCGTGGATTTCATCGACGACACGGGAACCGTCATTGTGAAATGGGACGGCAGCTCGAATCTAGGGCTTTTGTACGGCGTCGACCGCTTTAAGCTAGCGAATGAGCGGGCGCTAGAGCCGGGTGATCAGGAGAAGCAGCCTGAGAATTGCTCGGAACAAATCGGCGTGATGATGAAGCGGGAGCTGTCCGACGACGAGCGGGCTTTCTGCCGATCTCTATTCGGGACGGCGTTTCAAGCGTCGACCGATTGTCTCGACATTGAGCGCGTGGTCTACCCCTACGACATCCCGACCGCGAGGAAGCGTCTGGAAACGGACGCTTGCCACGCCAGCGCGAACCGTAACGCCGAATGCGCGCGAGCCATCGACGCGGCGATTCACGCGTCGTCATACAAAACCTTCCATTATAATCTCGATCTCGCCGCGATGAAGATGATCCTCGATTACGGCTTTCCGCGCGTGAACGCGGTTCTTTCGCGGCAGCTCCGCGTGAGCGATTACGACGGCCGGTATTCCCGCGCGAACCTGACTTGGGCGAGGGGCTTCAGCGCCGTCGATACGGCGTTCAGGTACGCTCATCTCGACGCGCATCCGACGCTGCTCGATAGTTTTACAAAATATGTACGCGATTTTTATGACGAACTCGGCGCGGAACGCTTTGCGCTGGCCGGACGCGAAACGTCCGGGGAGATCGTCGCGGGGTATGAGATCATCCGCTCGGTGACGTTCGGCGACGGGCAGGGTTTCGCAATCGCCCATAATCCGGAAGCCATCAGCCCATATGTCGTGTGGCAGTTCAAACGCGACGACGGCGCGATTAACGCGTTCTGGGGCTACTATTGCTCCGATGAACGGGCGGCGGCGGACAATTACACGCTTCGCGCGGCAATCCACGACCAGTTACTTCGTAAAGAGGAAATCCACGCCACTGCCGCGCCGGATCAGTCGCCCGAACCCGCTTCCGGCATAGCATTTTCCCTCGCGAAGTGGCGCGAAGCCGACGACGCAATCGACGCGCCCTGGCGCGAGGACGCGCGCTACCGAGAGCATAAGGACGGCGCTCTATTTTACAAAGGCGGCGAAAACGGCCAATACCTGCGCGTTTCCAGCAACGGAACTATAACCGTCGGGCGGTACGCGCACGCCAAACCCGGCATTGAGGACGCCGTGCTGACCGCGGGCATAAGCCAGCAGCTGCCAAGCTATGATCACGCGTTGCTGCTGGCGGCTCATCTTGGCGGGGAGCGGTTCAGGTCGGATTTGTTCGGCGAGTCGGTATCACTGGCGGCGGCTATCGAATCACGGCTTGAAGCCGGAAAGCCCGAAGCCGAGCCGATTGTTCAGCCAATCACGGACGCGTCGGGAAATACATACACGTCCGTTCTTGGCGCGATAGACAGGGCGAAGTCCGCGCCGAAGCCGCCGCGAAAGGCCAAAGCGCCAGACCGTCAAAAAAGCGGCGAGGAGCTGTGAGCGGGCCGGAACCGCGCCGAACCGTCAACTTTCATTTTCGGACGACCGAGGACGAGGCGGCGTCGATCCGCGCGCGCATGGAAGAAATAGGCGTTTTCAGCCTGGGCGCGTATTTGCGGAAGATGGCGATTGACGGCTATCACGTCACGCTCGACCTGACCGACGTGCGCGAGATGGCCGCGCAGCTCCGGCGCGTTGGTCTGAATGTGAACCAGATTGCCAAAAGATGTAACGAGACGCGCTCAATTCACGCGGACGACGTCGAGGATTTGCGTCGGATGTATGACGGGCTTTGGGCGGAGGCGCGGAAGATGTTGGATGGGCTGGCGAAAGTAAAATAAGGGTTGCGAAGCCGTCCGATCCGTGCTATAATTTTCTAAACGGTTTATTTGGGGGCGGCGCGATGTCTGTAATTTACTGGTTTTCCGGCACAGGAAACTCGCTGTACGCGGCGAAGCGTTTATCGGAGAGTCTGGGCGGCGTTGCGTCGCGCGCCATTGCTTCGGGCGCGCCCGACAAGCCGGTCGGCGGCGAGTTCGAGAAGGTCGGCTTCGTTTTTCCGTCATATTATGGAAACCTACCGCGCGCCGTCCGCGCCTTCGTCGAGTGTCTGGATGTCAGGCCGGGGACGTACATATTCGCGGTCGTGACGATGGGCGGTCCGGGCGGCGGCGCGGTTGCAAGCCTCAAAGCCGCTCTGGAGGCCAAAGGCTTGCGGCTCGGCTACGGCGTCGGCGTTCGTATGCCCGCGAATTATGTCATGATGTACAACCCCGCCTCGGTCTCTAAAAGCGCGGGGAAATTGGCGTACGTTGACAAAAAACTGGAAAAAGCCGCGCGGGAAATATCGGCGCGTGTTCAGCGAGTGCGGACGTTCCCGGTTACGAGCGGCAATCTTTACAAAAATGTGGAAAAGCTGGATCGGCAATTTTCGGTTGACGAGACGTGCGTGTCCTGCGGGCAGTGCGCGAAAATATGCCCGGCCGCGAACATCCGGCTGGAGGGCGGCGGACCGAAATGGCGTGGCCGCTGCGAGCATTGCGCGGCGTGCATAAGCTGGTGCCCCTCGGCGGCGATCCAATACGGAGCCAAGACGCGCGGACGCCGCCGTTATCACAACCCGGCGATCAAGGCGGCGGAATTGTTCAGGACGGGGAAAATTTGACATGGGAGAACATTTTTGCGCCTGCCCGGCTCGGTCGCGCGAGAAAAATTCGCGCAATCATGATTGCGGCTGTGATTTGTGTATACGGAAAAACTTGGATCACGGCGAAATCCCTTCCTGTTTCTTTTTGAAAGTATCGCCGGACATTGACGGGCTGACGGAATTTACTTTCGCCAGTTTCGCCGATTTCTATCTGAAACGCGCCGCACTCTGCGGCGCGGGGAGGCGACGCCTATAGCGACGTCGGCAATATTCGCGCTCCACGCCGGAAGAGGCCGGAGCGTCGCGAAAGCGCTTAAAAACGTGGTCGACTACACGGAGAACCCGCTGAAGACCGACCACGGCCAGCTGATTTCGTCATACGAATGCGCGCCCGAAACGGCTGACCTTGAGTTCGCGCTCGCTTACAAACAATACCAGAGTCTGACCGGGCGCAATCAGGGCAAGCGGGCCGTCGTCGCCTACCACGCCCGGCAGAGCTTCGCGCCCGGCGAGATCACGCCGGAAGAGGCCAACCGTCTCGGCTACGAGTTGGCGACGCGCTTTACGAAAGGCCGCCACGCGCTGATCGTATGCACTCACGTCGATAAACGTCATATCCACAATCACATCGTCTGGTCGAGCGTGACGCTCGACTGCCGCAGGAAATACCGCGACTTTTTCCGTTCGGCGTTCGCGCTTCGCAAAGTAAACGACATGGTCTGCCTTGAGAACGGCTATTCGATAATCGAGAATCCCAAGCCCAGCCCCGGCCGCGATTACGCCAAGCACGTCTTTGGCGGCGAACGCGCGCCGTCGTTTCAGTCGCGTCTGCGCGCCGCTATCGACGACGCTCTCGCTAAATCCCCGGCCAGCTTCGAGAACTTTATCGCGCTCGTCCGCGCGGAGGGTATCGCGGCAGAGCGGCGCGGAAAGCATTTGCGCTTCAAACTGCCGGAGCAAAAGCAGTGGGCGCGGCTCGAAACCCTCGGCGGCGATTACACCGAGGATGCCATCCGGGAGCGCGTCTCGGGGCGGCGTATCGTTCTTGTGCCTGCCGGTAAAAGCGTAACCGCCGCGCCTGAAATTAAGGTTCCGAACCTTCTGATCGACATTGAGCGCAAGATCCGTGAAGGGAAAGGAGCGGGCTATGAACGATGGTCAAAGGGATTCAACCTAAAGCAAATGGCGCGGACGCTCATCTTTTTACAAGAACGCGGGCTTGACAGCTACGACGCGCTTCGCGGCAAATCCGAGGAGACGCTGGCACGATACCATGAATTGTCAGCGCGGATCAGGGATTTGGAAGACCGCCTGTCCGCGAACTCCGAGCTTCAGAAGCACATCGTCGCCTACTCGAAAACCCGCACGGCTTACGTCGAGTACCGCAAGTCGGGGTATTCGCGAACGTTTAGGTCAACGCATGAGTCCGACATTATCTTGCACCAAGCGGCGAAGCGGTTCTTTGACGAACATGGCTTTGGAAAGGGAAATAAAATTCCGACCGTCGCGTCTCTGCGGGCGGAGTACGCGCCGCTTCTTGAGGAAAAGAAGCGCGCGTACGCCGAGTACCAACAGGCGCGGGACGAAATGAAGGGCTTGCTGATCGCGAAGTCGAATGTTGACAGGCTGTTGAATATCGCTGACTCACGCAACGAACGCAGTCATGAACGCGGCGAGATTTAGGGTCGCGAAATCAAAATAGCGGCCAACGGTCGCGTAGCCGACGCCGCAACGCGGCGTCGATCACGGGGGCATGGGGGCAGCGCCACCATCGAGCAAGCCAACCGGTGGTACCGGTTGGCCCTGCTCGCCGATGTTGCTACTCACCGTTAACCGATGTTGCTACTCACCGTTAAAAGCCCAAAGGCTGACATTTATTTTGTGCGTAATCCCAAGCCTGCGGCGCGGGTCAATACGCGAACGGGTTCCGCTCCATCTGCGCGAAAGCCAGCCACGCCGTCGCGCCGACGTGCTCGCGTTTGTTGTAGAGCCAAGGCAGATCCGTGCCGCTGACCGTGAAGCCCGTCGTTACGCCATCGCGGTCGGCGGCGGTGATTGCGCCGTCAGGCAGACGGTTCGCGTTGAGATAGGCCAGTAGCTCGGCGTATTTGCCGCTTTGGCCGCAAATTTTGTACGCCAGCGCCGCCTGCGCCGTGCCCTCGTTCCAGACGCCGTCGCGGTCGGTGTTGAAATCGAAGCCGCCGTCAACCGCCATGTTCGTCTCGATGAAGCGCAGCGCGGCGGCTCGGTCGGCGGCCGTCAGCGAGTCGCCGAGCGCGAGCAGCGCCCAAGTACAGCAGTCCAGCGGCAGCACGTCGCGGCTTATTGTCACGCCGTCGTCGGTCGTGCCGGTGTAGAAACAGCCGCGCGTTTTGTCGAACATTGACAGCACAAACGCCTTCGCCTGCCCCGACGCGTCGGCGTATTTACGCTCGCCCGTCAGCTTGCCGAGCCGCCCAAACGCCGTAATCAGGTCGATATTGTGTTCGGTGGACTTGTACGTGACGCGCGTTTGGCCGCCTTCCCAGCCCTCGTATCCGCCCGTGAAGCCGCCCCGATTGTCGAAAAGTGTCAACACGAAATCGCCGGCCTCGGCGGCGGCTCGCAGGTAATCCTCGTCGCGCCCGGCGTTTTCGTACACCTCGCACAATGCCATAATTGCCCAGGCGACATTGCCCGTCGACGTGGAGACGGCGTAGTAATCCTCGTCCCAAGTTTTGTCGGACGCGCTGTAAAATCCCGGAAGCCGCGCGAACGCCCCGCCCTTGCCCGACAGCCAGCCGGGGAACGAGCGCGGGTCGCCGCCCGAATACGCGTTGCGCAAACGCCCGTCGCCGAAGAACCGGTCGTTTCGCAGGGCGTAGACTATCGCGTCCGCTATTTGCCGCGCGCGCTCGGGCTTTCCGGCGTATGACAGCGCCATCGCCGCCGCCGCGCCGTCGTACAGGTAGGCGAAATTGTTGATAACCGCCGCGTCGGTTCCGGGCGGCGCCGGGGCGTAACTGCGTGGAAAAACAGGAAGAATTTGCCCTGAAGCCGACAAATTCCGTGGAAAGACGCGGCTTTGCGCGAACTCATATCGGATTTCGTCCACCGAGAATCGCGCGGACGCTGCGCCCGGATTGCGGACGCTGTCCGTGACCCAGCCGAAGCCGCATCCGACGCGGCTCAGATCCTTGCCGTCCAGCGGTATCTCGAACCGCGTCCACTCGCGCGTCAGCGTCACGTAGCCCGTCGAAACTTTCGCGGTCGAGTCGGCGAACGCCGCGCAAACGTCGCGCCCAAGCCCGCCCATGAAAAACTCGACGCGCTCGCCGCCCTTTTCGCCCTTCGCGTAAAACGTAAGCTTTGACGCTCCCGTCAGGTCAAGCCCCGCGTCGCGCGCGCCGAAATCCAGCTTCGGCTCGGTTTCCCCGGCGCTCAAAACGCCGTTGACGAACATGTAGCCGCCCCAGGAATGATTCCGGAAGTCCAGCTCGGCGCTGATTCCGGTCGTACCGAGGCGTCCGGCGGCGGCCTCGTCCATCGCCGGGACGTCGCTCAGGCTGTCGCCGATCCAAGCTTTTTGCGTGAAATTGTTCCCGCCGTCAACGAAATCCTTGTAGACATACAGCAACTTATCGGATTCCGCGAGCATTTTTTCCAAGGCGTCCGCCGCCGACGGAATTTCCGCCGCAACGGGCGACGGCGCGTCGTCCGCCCGAATATCGGGACACGCGGTCAGCGTTATCGCCGCTATTATCAGAATCATCATGTTTTTCATAATTGCCCCCCTGTTCTCTCTTGGCTGATAACGGTTGTGTTGTTTTTGTGGGTTTATTATAGCACATCGGATTCGCAGGCGCAATTGTGTGTTGCTATATTCTTCGCCGAAAACCAAGAACGCTTCGGGGCTTTGAGATACCCAGCGAGTTCCGTCCGACGGAAGTTCATGATCAAAGATCGAAGTACATCCCACCAATACTAATGTTAAAAACATTAGTATTGCGACCATTTTAGCCAAGTTTTTCGCCTCCCGAAATTATATTCACCATGTTAATCAGCGGCAACAGGAAGTCAATCGACTTCCTGTTGCTGCTTTAGCCGGATACCTACGGCTTGTCAATGGTGACTATAGATATCGGGATCGCACCTATCGGCGATCCACTTGAAATCAATAGGTCGGAAAGGGAGTTGAAAGAACGGAATCCTGTGTCGCTAGTATCCACGTTAGCCAGCTGATACTGATCTCCATCCGCTTCTTTGATACGCTCGTCGATATCGTCGACGTCCCAGTCGTTTACCAGCCACATTGACGTATCGTAGCCACGCATCTCGAACCAGCCTCCTTTACTCCGTCTCATCAGTCGCCTTCTCCCTCAGCGATTCCGGTATCGAATCATCCGGCACGTATGTTTCATCCTTGACGAACACCAACTCTTTGACTGAATCGTCAAAGAGCTTGATCTTCTGTTCCTCGATAGTGATTATCAACTCACCACCATCCCACCTGAATGGCCCGATAAACAACCATTTATCGGCATCAACGCCATATCCGTATACATAGCTTTCAATATCTTGAAAAAGAACAATCGCATCCTGCGCCCACACTGTGCTGAACTCGTAAGTCCCAGAATCCAAAACCATTCTACCATAACTGCTTGCTCCAGTAAAATCGCCATATTTACGGCTCATCTCGAAACAGATATCCGGATCTGACGATACCCATCTAGTATCAAGCGCAGGCGACTTAGGTGCCCATGGCACTGTGCATCCAGTTGATATTGCTAACAAACAAACGAGTAGCAAAACAATACATACTCGCATGCATTCGCTCCTCCTTTATGACTCACCAAAAGGAAGCGACAATATATAATCGTCGCTTCCTTTTTGGTTGTTAGCTAACTGGCTTATTGATCGTAATCAGCGCCAGCGTTGTTCTTTCGGAAGTCAGTATTTCCCCCATGGTATCACGCTGCACAAGTTCTTCTTCGCTTGACAAAACGTTCGCAGTCTCAAACTTCTCCTCGCCCTCGTTCCACTGGACGGCAAAGTAATGTCCGCCACCCGGGTGCAGGTACAGTATGACAGCCGCGTCCGCTTCTTTGATACGCTCGTCGATATCATCGACGTCTAGGTCGTTTACCAGCCACATTGACGTATCGTAGCCGCGCATATCGAACCAGTCGCG
>JAISCI010000090.1 GCA_031265685.1 Clostridiales bacterium | reverse complement strand
TATAATTGAAAAACCCACCAGCCAAACAAAAAACGCCGTGATCAGGCGAACTGTGAGTAGCGGCTGGCGGATCTTAATTATAATGGGTGGTGGAAATTTCAATTAGCAAATACAACAGCTTCTACGACAACTGCTTCCCCGGCGTTCCGGCGGTTATTCGGTTTTATATCCCTGACAACGCCGTGCATATCAACCAGATTTTGCTGCAGGGCCACGCGGCTTCGTTCCGCGCGTACAGCATGGCGACGGGCGGCGGCGGGGCAAGCTCCGAGACCACCAGCGAGGGCGGCGGCGACAGCGTTACGTCCGAATGGGGCGGAGACAGCGCCCCGACGTCCGATTACGACGGCGGCCAGACCAGCGGCCCGAGCAGCGCGTCCACGACGGACAACACGAGCATAACGGCGGGCAGTGTCCAGACTGAGGACGACGCGACGAACATTGGCAAACATAACCACGGCATTCCGCCGGGCACGGGCTTGATAACGGGCGTCAGTTTGAGCGGCGACGCCGAAAATGGCTACAGCCTGAATTACTCGTCGGTCGGCTGGGTGCCGTCGGGCGCGCATAACCACGGCTCTCACCGGCATTCCATGAATCATACACACAGCGTTCCGTCGCACAGACACACAGTTCAGATTCCCGCGCACAAACACACGGTCGGCATAAAGCCGCACAGCCACTGGCTGACGCTACCGAGCCATTCCCACGGCATTCAGTACGCGTGTACACGGGGTCGTCCGCGGGGGCGCTGAGCGTATCGGTTGACGGCCGGCCCGCTGGCGCGTTTGGTCCTAGCGTTGAGGGCTTGGATTTGATACCGTTTTTATCTAAGTCAGGCTCGGAAGTTTCCGGATCCAAGGAAACTTCCACGGAAGTTTCGCGCGGCTGGCATACGGTGACGGTCACGCCGGACGCGCTGACGCGGGTCGAGTTTGATTTAGTTACGCAATTGTTCGCGAACAGCAGAGGGGGCGGCCAATATTAGCCAGACAATGTACCCGGCGATGGTGAACAGCCCGGAAACAATGCTGATGGGCGCTATTGACGCGGAGCAGACGGAAATCATTGTATCGGATTCCAGTTACTTTGAAACCGTGTCGCCGCCGTATCCGGTGACGCTGGGCAGGGGCGTTACGGCGGAGACGGTTTTGCTGACGGCGGTAAACGACGGGATACTGACGGTCAGTCGGGCATTTCAGAATGCCGCGCGGAGCTGGCCCGACGGAACGAGCGTCGCTCGGAACTTCACGGCTTACGACCACGAGGCGTTTCGGGCCAACGTCAGCGAGAACGCGTCGGGCATAGCTACGGCGAAAAGCCAGCTCAGCGAACTGCAAGGCGTCGTTTCCGGAGCGCTTGACTCGGTAAACGGCCTGAACGACAGCGTTAATACGCTGACGAACACGACGGTGCCGGGCGTATTAAACGACGCGAACGCGTACACAGACCAGAAATTGGCGGCGGCGATTGCCTCCGACGTTATCGGGTTCTTCGCCTACGGACGCGTTTCGCCGTCCACGGCGTGGCCCGCGAATGCGGTGAGCGGCGTGAAGGGATTTGACTTCTCGTCCAGCCAGGTTTACGCGTTTAATGGTTCCGCGTGGTCGGCGGCCTCAACGCCTTCTCGGCAAATAAACTCCGAGCTTGCCGTTACGCTTCAATATCTGGACGGCACCGATACCAACGGCAACGCCATGGCGGGATTCACGGGCCGGTCGCTGTGGGACGGTTCGGTCTGGGTTCACGCGCTCGACAGCAACACCCAGAATCAGCCGGATAACAGCACAATTGGCAAACGCGCATCCGATGGGGCGTTGTACGTGATCGGGCAGGCGGTCAGCGTTGTAGTTGAGAAAACAGATAAATTTCCGACTACGGCGTTGTCGCTCCATGAGTTTTGGAGGCTCACGATTAATAAAATAAACGGACTCATTTCGTTTATAACGCGCGCGGCGGGGTTCGCGACGAGCGCGCAGGGGGTCAAGGCCGACAGCGCTCTGCAGGCCGTCGCGCATGACACAAATTTATCCGGCGCGGGAACGGTCGCGGATCCGCTGGCTTTTTCGGCGACGGCTACCGTCAGTAATGCGCAGAAAGTGAACGGACTGTATTTCCGAAACAATGGCGGCAGCCTTGAATGGTCAACGGACGGAGCGACTTGGAGTGGCGTGAATATGGGAGTCAAAAGTGTCCAGCGCGGTCGCTACTACGAAGACGGCGCAGGTTACGTTACGATCAACGAAGTTAATCTTGGCAAAACTGAGATTAACTCATGGTCGAATGGCAGCTCCGGTTACGTAGCCGCGCGGGGCGATTTCCAAACGAGCGACAGTTTTTCGACGGGGTCGCAGTCCGGTATGCAGCCCGGATATGGCAGCCGCGTCGGCGGCTCGCTCTCCGGCGGCACGACGAGCCTGACCACCGCGCAGTACCACGCCCAGTTAGCCAGCTCGACGCAGATTTATTGCACGGGGCCGTGCTACTGGCAGGTTACCGAGCACTGTTAAGGGGAGGAAAATAATGCCTACCTACAGAAACGATTCCGGCTTGCGGCGGGTTATCAGTGGAAACGGCGACGCGGCTACTCTCGTATTCGACCCCGGCGAGAGCAAGCCTGCGTCGTTTTATATTCCCGGCGGACTTGGGCTGACGCTCATAAGCTCCGAGCCGCCGGTCGCGTCGCCGGTGCTGGCCGCGAAAACGCTGACGGATGAAACGTTTGACATACCGTACAGCGGCAGAATCGTCGTATCGGTGATCGGGGTAAGCGGCGCGACGGCTTATTTCGCGGACGATACCGAAGGCGTCGCCGTTCCGGACGGCGGGGCTTATGTTCTGAGCGGCGCGTGGTATGAGATCGGCAAAGTACGCGTTGAAGGAACGGCGGATATAGTCGTGGAGAGGATGTGTTAGTTTATGCCGTATGTTTCTGGAAAAGCCAGCAACGGAGTAGCCATGGATGACGTCCATACGGTCGTCAATATTGAAAAGGCCCGGGCGGAGGGCGCCGAAGACGAAATACGCGGAGCCGCCGCCGAAGTCACCCAGGAAGCCGAACGCGCGATAAAGGCCGAAGACCTGCTGCGGGACGATCTAGGCGCGGCGGCGACCGACTTGGCCGGGGTTCACGCGGTCGCCTTGACCGGAGCGGCGCTGACGCGAGTGATAGGCGGAGTTACCAACGTTTCCCAAGAACTCTTCGAGCCCGAGATGCCATGGACGGCGGGCAAGACTCTGGTATATGATTCCAACGGCACTGTGGGCGTCATCGCCGGGGCGGACGACGGCGACTTCGAGATAGAGACGGCGTCCATCAGCCCGCTTGGCGCGGACGAGCCGACGCTGTTGGGTAATGTCGCGGCATACGCCGACCTGCCCGCGACGGTTACGGACGCCGAGGCGCTGTTCGGGCGCACGCCGCACGCGGACGACTACGCGCGGGTTATCGCCGACGAAACTACTAACGGGCATACGGTAGAGTATTATATTACCAGCGTGACCGATGGGAATATCGCCTGGGGCAATCCCGTGGTAATCAATACCAGCGATTACCAGGAGCAGTCTGACGCGGGCATGGCGGGCAAGCTGCTGACCGGCGGGGTTGTGGCGGGGACGTACGGCGAGGCGGTGGATCCGTCGACGTTCGCGACGGCGGAAGACGCGGCGAACGCTGAGGATCTGTTCTCGCTCAAACAGTCGTTCGACGATTTCACGCCGGGGCGTTTGAAAATGCTGCGCAGCGAACTGCCGTACAGTAATTCGACGCCGGTGGGTTTTAATGGTTACGCGGCCACGCCGTCCGGCAAAATTCTTCGTAATGACGGAGGCCTGAATATCGAGTCGACCAAGATGCGGCTTTTGGATTTATTGGACGGGCAGCAGCGTACCAGTTTCCCGCTTCGGCTGATAACCGGATATTGGTATGGGCATCGCCCGAGCGCAAACCCACAAATAAACCCGCTTGAAGACCGCGTAAAAATACTGGATGTATATCCACAACTTGCCGACAAAATCAGCGTCGACCCGGGCGCCGATTGGTTTAATCGTGATCCGTTCGTGTTTTACACGGATACGAGCGTGGGCAAGCCTGTTATTTGCCTGATCAGGGTAATCCCGGAAATTCAAGCCGACGTTGGGCAAACACTGGCGACACTGGAAGCAAGTACGACAGTGGGATACTACCTCTTCGACACGACTTGGGCGGATTATGACGGCAATATATTCCACCTGCAACGCAAGATAGAATATGTCGGTAACGGTTTTGTCCCATGGGGCATGACCGACACGAAACTCCGCCTGGTGCAAGCGCCGCCGAGCGACGGCGGGGAGTACGCGCTTACGGGCAACGGCGGCGAGATGGGGTGGGAGGGAAAGGAAAGTTTTGCCAACC
>JAISCI010000088.1 GCA_031265685.1 Clostridiales bacterium | reverse complement strand
TATAATTGAAATCGGCCACCCCATTTTTAAAGTTCGCTTAAATTCGCGCTTTGTTATGGGGGTGGCCGATTTTTCAATTATATTGGGTGGCCGATTTTTCGCTTGACATTTACAAATGCATGAGAAAGCGCAGTTAACTTCAGTTTTTTTATTTTTTAGAATATTTTACAGCGGTTTGCACCAAGGATCGCGGCGGGGCGACGAGCGGAAAAAGGATGTGTTTACGCAGTCGCCGCCGCCCTGCTCGCTGTATCATGCTGATGGGCTTTGGAGCGTTTGTGAAGCGGACTCGCCCCTTGCTTGACACAACTGTCAATTTGTGCTATCATCGTTATCAGAATACGGAACCGTGAAAATTCGGAAGGAGGATTCCGCTATGAAAGCGGATTTATTCGTGGAGTTTAACGGGCGGCAGGTGGACTGCGGGCAGTTCGCGGATAGAATCAAGGCGGAATGGAAAGCGGCGGGCAATAAGGTTAAAGACGCTAAAGACGTGAAGATTTATTACAAGCCGGATGACGGCAACGTATATTACGTTATCAACGGCGGCTTTAAGGGCAGTTTCGACGCGTGACGGGCGGACGCGAAGGGCGGCGCCGCGTTGGCGGCGCCGCCCTAACCGAAGCCTATTCATCTTTATGTAATTCTCTTGTCCGGCGTCAGCCGCCGCACGCGCCGCAGCCTTTTTCATCGGACACCTTCGGGCAGCCCGAGCATCCGCAGGAACAACCGGCGCTCTCCCCCCGGCGCTTTTTCTGGATCATGTTTACGACAATCGCGGCGACAATCCCACAAACCACAAGCAACACCACGATAGTCCCCATATTCGCTATCAGAAGTTCAATCACGCGACTCCCCCCTTTCATATTATTCCCAATCCGATCCGGTCGTTTGATAATAGTGTCACGCGAACACCGTGTCTCGTTTGCGCTTCCCAGCTCTTTTGGCCGGACGCGCCAGCAGATAGACGAATCCGGCGGTCAATATAAATGCGGCTACCGTCCCGAAGCCGAAGCCGCCGCCCGTGAACAGCAGGCCCAGCTGATAGACGCACAGCGCCACGATATAGGCAAACCCGCATTGGTACCCGATAGCGATAAAGAACCATCTGATGTTGTTCATTTCGCGCTTGATCGCGCCCATGGCCGCGAAGCACGGCGCGCAGAGCAGGTTGAACAGCAGGAAGGAATACGCCGACAGCATGGTGAAACTGACGGCGAGCTGCCCCCACACCTCCGCGCCGTCCTCGGCGACTTCGGCGAACCCGAACAGTATGCCGAACGTGCCGACCACGTTTTCTTTCGCGATCAGGCCCGTAATCGTCGCGACGGCTGCTTTCCATCCCTCTCCGCCCACGCTCCAGCCGAGCGGCGCGAAAATAGGCTCAATAAATCTGCCAAGCACCGCGAGAACGCTGTCCGACATATCGACCATGCCGAAGCCGTTCTCATCCCAGCCGAAACTGGACGTAAACCATACGAAAATCGTAGCGAGCAGTATGATCGTGCCCGCTTTCTTGATGAACGACCAGCCGCGCTCCCACATGCTACGCAGTATGCCGCTAACGGTCGGCCAGTGGTAGGCGGGCAGTTCCATCACGAACGGAGCGACGTCGCCGGAGAACAGCTTCGTCTTTTTAAGGATAATTCCCGAGCAGATGATGGCCGCCATGCCGACGAAATACGCGCTGGTCGCGACCCACGCCGCCCCGCCGAACACCGCGCCGGCGATAAGCGCTATAATCGGCAGTTTGGCCGAGCACGGTATGAACGTCGTCGTTATTATCGTCATTTTGCGGTCGCTGTCGCTCTCGATTGTGCGGGATGCCATAATGCCGGGCACGCCGCACCCCGTCCCTATCAGTATCGGGATGAACGACTTGCCCGAAAGCCCGAAGCGCCGGAAAATCCTGTCCATAATGAACGCGATGCGCGCCATATAACCGCAGGACTCCAGAAACGCGAGGAATATAAACAGAATCAGCATTTGCGGCACAAATCCCAGCACCGCGCCGACCCCGGCGACTATCCCGTCCAGGATCAAGCCCTGGAGCCAATCGTCGCAGTTAATCGCTTCCAGAACTCCCCCGACGAGGACGGGAACGCCGGGCACCCATACGCCGAAATCCGCCGGATCCGGTTCCTCCGCGCTTAGCGCGATTTCAAAGTCGGAAACGGACACGGACAATATCTCCGATACTTCGCCTTCCTCGTCCACAATTTCCGCGGACGCGGTAAGCCCGGCGGTCGCCGCTTCCCCGATAAACCCGCCTATCGCCTCTTCGTCCGGTTCCTCGGACTCGAGCGCTTCGGCGACCGCCTCGACGCCGATACCCGCTTCCTCGGCGGCGGACAAGTACGCCTCTATTTTCAGCTGTTCGGTCTCGAACGCGCCGGCGGCTTCCTCGTACCGCCCCGCGCCTATGCCGAACAGGTGCCAGCCGTCGCCGAACACGCCGTCGTTGGCCCAGTCGGTCACAAGCGTGCCGACAGTCGTAACGGAGATGAAGTAGACGATAAACATTACCGCCGCGAAGATCGGAAGCGCCAGCCAGCGGTTCGTCACCACGCGGTCAATTTTATCGGAAGCGCTCAGCCGCCCCTTGCGCTTGACGGAGACGCAATCCTTGATGATCGAATCAATATATGTATAGCGTTCCGAAGTAATGATGCTCTCGCTGTCGTCGACGCGTTCCGCCTCGCAAGCCGCCGTAACCCGCTCCGCTTCATCCAGAAGATCCCGCGGAACACCCGATTTCGCTATGATCTTCGCGTCGCGCTCGAACAGCTTGACGGCGAGGAATCGGCGCTTATCGGGCGACGCGCCCTGCAGGGCGGTCTCCTCAATATGCGTGAGAGCGTTTTCGACGGAGCCGGAAAACGCGCGGCGCGGCGGTGCTTTCTTTTCCGAAGCCGCCGCGATGGCGGCCCGCGCCGCTTCCGGAACGCCGTCACCCTTCAGCGCGGAAATTTCGACCACGGCGCATCCCAGTTCGGACGCGAGACGCTTCGCGTCCAATTTGTCTCCGCTCTTGCGCACAACGTCCATCATATTAACGGCGACGACGACGGGAATGCCCATCTCGGTCAGCTGCGTCGTCAGGAAAAGGTTGCGCTCCAGATTGGCGCCGTCGATGATGTTCAAAATTACGTCGGGCTTTTCGTCAATCAGGTAATTCCGCGCCACAACCTCCTCCAGCGTATACGGCGACAGCGAATAAATGCCGGGCAGATCCGTAACTGTCACGTCCTTGTGACCCTTAAGCCCGCCTTCTTTCTTTTCAACCGTAACGCCCGGCCAGTTGCCGACAAACTGGTTGGAGCCGGTCAGCGCGTTAAAAAGCGTAGTCTTTCCGCTGTTCGGATTGCCCGCCAGCGCGATAGTGATTGCCATAATGTCCCTCCGTCTTGGTTAGATGCGACTAACCCACTGCCTTAAAACAAAGGCTGATTCGCCCCGTTTGTCTGCTCATACTGTTTCAGGATTAAGGCTGGTATCTATTTTTAAGGTTTGCGCCTACGAAGTTAGCGCGGATAAATTTGGCATGGATGAATTTTGCATCGCATTATCGCAGCGCACTATTGCGTGATGGAATTTTGCGGGTTCGAAGCGTTTTCGCGTGGGCGAAGTTTGCTTGAACCACGCAAACTTCTGTCAAGCGAAAATGCGATGCAAAATTCGTCCAATCAATAATGCTTCGATTCAAGCAAAATTCTGTCACGCGAAAATTACCTTCACAAAGATAAATGTCGCCGTCTAACCTGAAACAGTATCAACCTCTATCAGTTCCGCGTCGCTTTTGCGCAGGGAAAGCTCGTATCCCCGCACCGTGACCTCCATCGGATCGCCAAGCGGCGCGACCTTGCGCACAAACACATCCGACCCCTTGATAATGCCCATCTCCATGATCCGCCGCTTGACCGGACCCGCCCCGCCGATATTCACAACACGCGCCGAATTGCCCGGCGCGACGGCCTTAAGCGTCCGCATACGCGCTCCCCTCTCATTATACTATTCTCAAGCAAGAAGATAAATTGAAATTTTCCGTCCCGCGCCCGGTAAAACCCAATCTAAGAATTGAATTGAGAACAGTATTATACCATAATTTTCGCGGCCATCTCCCGGCTTATCGCGACACGGGACTTCTTTACGCTGACAATCACGCCGCCGCCGTTCCGCGTGACCACCGCGACGACCGCGCCCGGCACAAACCCCAGCGACTCCAGAAATTTACGCGTCTCCGCTCTGCCGCCGATTCTTTTGACCGTATTTTCTTCGCCGATCCCCGCCATAGGCAAAGGCATCCTCATCACCCCATGAATTTTGTTTAGTTCACACAAAATTCCTTAAATTTTGCGTGGTTCGTACAAAATCCCATGAATTTTGCCTGGTTCCGCAAAATTCCTTCCCGGCGCCGGTAAGCCGCGACTAACCATTTGCCAAACTAATAGGTTAGTGCTAACTAACCATATTTATTATAACAAGCCGGCGCGGATTTGTCAAGCGTTTTATAAACTTTTGTAAATGTCAAGCGAAAAATCGGCCACCCAATATAATTGAAAAATCGGCCACCCCCATAACAAAGCGCGAATTTAAGCGAACTTTAAAAATGGGGTGGCCGATTTCAATTATATT
>JAISCI010000025.1 GCA_031265685.1 Clostridiales bacterium | reverse complement strand
CACCCTGCTTGTATGACATAACCGTTCTCCTCGTTTGTTTTTAATCCTATAACTGATTATAGCGAATTTAGATTATTTTTGCAAGTGGCGCTGTGGACTTTTTGCGCGGTTTGAGGTTGCCGATACATACCTGCAGGCCGAATCCGAAATAGCCGCCATCAATATGGTTATCGGTGCGGCGGCGGCCGGCCGGCGCGTTATGACCAGCTCGTCAAGCCCGGGCATCGCTCTCAAGAGCGAGGGGCTGAGTTACCTCGCGGGGTGCGACCTGCCCGCCGTCGTCGTCGATGTTCAGATCGGCGTTCAGGATCGCCAGCCGCGACTCTTTCTCGCGCAACTCGGCTTCCTGCGGGAACGGCTTTTCAAGTTCCTCTTTCGCCGCCGCGGCCTGCTTCTCATAGCCCGCAAGCTGCTCGCGCGCGCCCTCAAGCCTTTTCATCAGGCCGTCAAGAGCGTTGTTGATACGGGTTATGTTGCCGAACGCGTCCGTGCCGAGGTCAATTTGATAGGTCATAACGCCGCGCAGAAGCAGGTTGATTTGCGAGCCAAAGCTCTCATAACGCAGGCTCATGTTGAAGCCCATGTACTCGCCCGCGGGCAGATCGCTGTTCCTGTCCTTGATGCCCTTGCAGGCATCCAGCAGGGCTTTGGCGGCGGGTTCTTTCTCGCTGTAACTCACGCAGTTTACCGTCATCGGCGCAAACTTCACCGACACCGACGCCGAGTCGTTTATGTTGCTTGAAAATAGTATTATTTTAACACTCTTCCTGCCCTCCGCAAAAACCAGTTGGCAAACCGGGGCGTAATGTGCTACAATAGACCTGTCTTAAGATTTGGCTCTGACGTCTGCGCAGATTATTTTTCGCGGCGAGGCGTCCGCAAAACCCTTGTGAGACGCGCCGCGTACACGGCGGCTTCGCTTCTTCGCCTTACGAAAAATCGGCTCGCGAATCCGTCGCATCAAGTTTTAGGACACGTCTGATGGATCATCAACCAAAACCTTCAAGGCGGGTGAGACTATGCCCTTTAATAGCGGCGCCGCCGCGCTGCTGGCGGTTCTGCTGATCGCTTCCGCCGTGTCGCGGGCGGCGTTCGCGGCTCTCTTCTCCGCCGGACGCGGGCGGATATCCGCACTGGCCGAGTCCGGAGACAAACGCGCGGCGGCGGCGGAGAAACTCGCGAACAATCCGAATAAGCTGGCGGCGCTTTCGCTCGTGACCGAGACGGCGCTGGATTTGTCGGCGGGCGCGGCGTTTGCCGCCGGGTTCGGTCTTCCGGCGAATATGGCGGCGTGGGTGGTTCTCGCCGCCGCGTCCATGGTTTGGATAATCACGGCCAAGGCTCTCCCGCGCGAACTGGGCCGAGTCACAGCCGACCGGTCCGTACTGATTTTCGCGCCGGCGCTGGCGGCTGTGAGCGTCGTCCTCACCCCGTTCACGGCGGCGGCCTCGCTCGGGCAAAAGCTTACCGGAGGCAGGCGCCGGGCGATGACCGAGAACGAGTTGAAAAAGCTGGTCTACGTCAGTCACGAGGAGGGCGTGATCGAGGAGTCCGAGCGCGAGATGATCTCGAACGTCTTCGATTTTCAGGACAGCTCGGCGGCGGACGTCATGATACCGCGCACGGAGATAACGGCCCTCAGCGCCGACGCGAGTTACGCCGAAACGCTGAATATGTTCCGCGAGCGGCCTTTCTCGCGCCTGCCCGTCTATGACGGCGACGTGGACGACATAATTGGTATACTCCATATAAAGGATTTTTTCTTCGGCGCCGTGCCGGATAATTTCGACGCGCGCGGACTGACGCGCCCGGCGTTCTTCAGCTACGAGACCAACTCGACGTCCAAGCTGTTCGCGCAGATGCGCGAGGGCGGCATAACGATGGCCGTCATACTGGATGAGTACGGCGGTACGGTCGGGCTTGTCACCGTCCAGGATCTCGTGGAGGAGATAGTCGGTGACATAACCGACGAATACGACGAGCCGGAAACCGAGGATATCGAACCAGCCGGGGACGGCGTATTCTTGGCCGATGGGTCCGTCAAGATAGACGACTTCAACGGCTACGCCGGAACGCGCCTGTTCTCGGAAGAATCCGACTCGATCGCCGGACTGGTCATGGAACTGTGCGGCGCGGTGCCCTCCGTCGGCGACGCTGCCGTGACGCCGGACGGTTCGGTGGCCTTCACCGTCGTCTCGATGGCCAGAAACAGGATAACGCGCCTGCGCGCGGAGATACGCGAAAAATAAGAACCTGTATTCATTAGTTGAATCGGCGGATTTTCGCGATGATTTTCCGCCGGGCGAGGAAGCGGAAAACGCCGCGTACTCAGAGAGTACGCAAGTTTTTGGCTGACGAAGTACGACGGGAAATCAGCCGAAAAGACGTCGATTCCATCTATGAATACAGGTTCTAAGGGAGCGCTTATATGATTACGTATATTATTTCTATTTTATCCGCGGCCGCGATCATCGCGGCGGACAGGCTCACCAAGCTGGCCGCGTCGCGGCACATCGCGCCGGTCGGGCGCGTGCCGCTCATCGACGGCGTGTTCAGCCTTACCTATCTGGAAAATACCGGCGCGGCTTTCGGGATACTCAAAGGCGCGCGCTGGTTTTTCGTGCCGCTGACTGTAGCCGTTATCGCGGTTATTGCCGTTTATTTCGCCCGTTTGCCGCGGCGCGGCCGGCTATTAGCCAAAATATCGCTGATCATGATTTGCGGCGGAGCGGTCGGCAATCTGATCGACCGGGCGTGGACGGGACGCGTGATCGACTTCCTCTATTTCGAGCTGATTGATTTCCCGGTGTTCAATGTAGCGGATATCAGCCTTGTCTGCGGCGCGATACTGTTCGCGGCGGAGACGCTCTTCGGCGGCGGGAGCAAGGCAGCGGCGAGTTGACCGAGCGTGCCTCCGTAGTGCCGGTCGGCGCGGATGGATTCAGGCTGGACGTGTTCCTGGCCGGAGACGGGCTGACGCGATCAGCCGCCGCGCGGCTGATCGGCATGGGCTTGGCGCTTGTGGACGGACGCGCGGCCAAGCCGTCGCGGATACTGCGCCCGGGCGAGATCGTAACGCTGTCGATACCCGAACCCGAACCGGCGGACGCCGTCCCCGAGGACATCCCGCTCGCGGTCGTATACGAGGACGCGGACATCATTGTTGTGGACAAGCCGAAAGGCATGGTCGTCCACCCGGCGCCGGGACATTCGGGCGGGACGCTTGTCAACGCGCTGCTGGCGCGGTGCGGCGGCGGGCTGTCCGGGATAGGCGGGGTAGTCCGTCCGGGCGTCGTCCATCGTATTGATAAGGACACGTCCGGGCTTATTGTCGCGGCGAAAAACGACGCGGCGCACGCGTCTCTCTCGGCGCAGATAGCGGAACGCTCGGCGAAGCGCGAGTATATAGCCGTGGCGCGCGGCGGTTTTTCGGACGATACCGGAATCATAGACGCGCCGATAGGCCGGGATCCGCGCGACCGCAAGCGTATGGCGGTGATCCCCGGCGGGCGCCGCGCCGTGACGCGGTACGCCGTGACCGAGCGTTTTCAGGGGTATACCCTGTTGCGCTGCGCGCTTGAGACAGGCCGGACGCACCAGATACGCGTCCATATGAGGCATGTCGGCAGGCCGCTGCTCGGCGAT
This sequence comes from Clostridiales bacterium, assembly GCA_031265685.1. Taxonomy (GTDB): domain Bacteria; phylum Bacillota; class Clostridia; order Lachnospirales; family WRAX01; genus JAISCI01. The sequence goes on along the minus strand of JAISCI010000025.1, from coordinate 3,261 downwards.
ACCGTCTACGGCGGGGCGCCGGACTTCGGCGCGTCCGGACAGGTTCTTCACGCCGAGCGGCTCGCGCTTGTCCATCCCGCGACCGGCGAGCGCATGGAGTTCCGATCCCCGCCGCCCGAGTGGTTCGAGACGATACTGCGAAAACTCCGAGCGCTTAAGTAGGGATCGCGTTGACAGAACATACTGAATTTTCGTTCCGTGCCTCCGTCCGGAGGGTCGTGGAGTTTATATTTCGCGGCGGCGACCTGACGTCGGGATTCATGGGGAGCGACCGCGCCCAGCTCGGCGTCGCCGCCCATACCGCGCTCCAGCGTGTCCGCGCCGCCGAGGCGGCCGCCGGGGGATGGGAATATAAAAAAGAAGTTACGCTGAGACTGACGGCGGAGTTCGAGGACGCCGCGCTGGAGGTTTTCGGGCGGGCCGACGGGATAATCCGGCGCGGGGGCGGCGTGAGCGTCGAGGAAATAAAATCCACGCCGCGCGATCCGTCGTCGCTGAGGGCCGATCCGTCCCTCTCAAAAGTTTGCGTGGAGCATGCAAAATTCGATGAAGTTTGCTTGAACCACGCAAACTTCAGGCAGCATTTCGCGCAGGTCAAGTGCTACGCGCATATTCTGTGTCAGACGGAGGGACTCGCGTCCGTCGGCGCCGCCGTTACTTACGTCGCGCTTGAGGGCGGGGCTTCGGAGACATTTGAGCGCGAGTATACCCGCGAGGAATTGTCGGAATTTTTCAACAATCTCGCCCGGGAGTACCTCAAGTGGCTCGTATGGGAAAAACGGCGCTTCATAAGCCGCGACGCCGCTCTGGAGGCGCTTCGGTTCCCTTTTCCGGAGTTTCGGCGCGAGCAGCGGGCGATGGCCGCGAAGATCTACCGCGCGATAAAGGACGGTACGTCCGTTTTCATCCAGGCGCCGACCGGCACCGGCAAGACGATGGCCGCGATGTTCCCCGCCGCCAAGGCCATTGGCGAGGGGTTGTGCGACAAGATAATGTTCGCGACGGCGAGAACGACGGGCCGGGCCGCCGCCGCCGGAGCCGCCGCGCTCATCGGCTGCGATATGATCAGCCTGACGCTGACGGCGAAGGAGAAGATCTGCCCGCTGGGCAGCCCGGTCTGCGACCCGGCGCGGTGCGAGTTCGCGCGCGGGCATTTCGACCGCGTGAACAGGGCGCTCTGGGAGCTTATCACGGAAAACCGCGTGATCGGCTTCGAGGAGGTTCGCGCGGCGGCGCTCGCGCGGACGGTTTGCCCGCACGAGCTTTCGCTGGACGCGGCGCGGTTCGCGGACATCGTCGTCGGAGACTACAACCACGCTTTTGACCCGGACGCGCGGCTCCAGGCGTTTTTCGGCGAGGAGTCCGGGGAATGGCGAGTCGCGCTGCTTGTGGACGAGGCGCACAACCTCGTGGACCGATCGCGCGAGATGTTCTCCGCGCCGCTCGAGCGAGCGGTGTTCGCGGCGGCGCGCAAGGCTGTCCGGACGACGGAGCGTTCTCTGGCCGGGCATTGCCGCAGGATAATCGCGTGGTGGGACTCGGAGGAACGCGCTCGCGCGCGGGGTCTGCCCGCGGAACTGGTCAAGAGGTGCGCGCGCTTTTTGGACCGGGCCGAGCGCGTCGCCGCCGAGCGTCCCGACCTGTTTGAGCTTGTCGCGGAGGCTTACTTCGCGGCGCGGTCGTTCGTGACCGCCGCCGACCGATTCACGGAATCTTGCGTGAACCAAGCAAGATTCCTTGGAGAAAACTACGCCGCGATATATGAGGAAGGCGCGGTCGAGCTGTTCTGTCTGGACGCCTCTGCGTACTTGGCGGAGACGGTCGGGACTGCCGCCGGGACGGCGTTCTTTTCGGCGACATTGTCGCCCACGTCGTTTTTCCGGGAATTGCTGGGCGGTTCCGAGGATTCTCCCAGGATGCGTCTGCCGTCGCCGTTTGACCCGGGCAATCTGCTGGTGCTCGTCGCGGACGGCGAGCGCACGACGTACCGGGAAAGGGCGGCCGGCTTCGGCAGCGCCGCGGAACTGATCGGAGCGTGCGTCGGCGCGTATCCGGGCAACTGGTTTGTGTTCTTTCCGTCATATGATTATATGAACTGTGTGTATGAGCGCTTCGCCGCGCGTTTTCCCGCGATCGGAACCGCCGTCCAGCGCCCCGGCATGGCGGAGCGCGAGCGCGGCGATTTTATCGGCCTGTTCCGCGAGGGACGGGACGCGCCGTTCGCCGCGTTCGCCGTCTTGGGCGGAGTGTTCGCCGAGAGCGTCGATCTTGCCGGGGATCTGCTCGTCGGGTGCGCCGTCGTCGGGGTAGGACTGCCGATGATCAGCCTCCGACGCGGCTTGATACGGGATTATTTCGATAAAAAAACAGGCCGCGGTTTCGAGTACGCGTATATGTACCCTGGGATGAATAAAGTCACGCAGGCAGCCGGACGCGTCATTCGCTCCGCTCGGGACAGGGGCGTCGTCCTTCTCGTGGACGAGCGGTTCGTCCGCCCGAATTATCTGGAATTATTTCCGCCCGAATGGAGACACTATAAAACAACGAGAACGGCGGCGGAGATAGAGAGCGCCGTCCGTATGTTCAATAGGAAGGAATGATCGCGTGACCGAGAGAAGATCCAGAGAGGAAGCTTATCGGATTGACCCCGGGTATCCCGCGCGCGACGGCAAGCTGACCCGGGACTCCAAATACGACGTCGAGTTCTCGGCGGTCGAGATTCCGGACGACTTGCCGCAAGATGTGCGCGCCCGGAGCAGCCATTTCCGAGCCGTCGAGACGGCGGAGGGAGTGTGCGGCGCGGAAGGAGCCTCAATGGAAAAAGATGAGGAGATCAGGGATTGATGCTGATCTCCTTCTAATTGTGAGAAAAAACGAGGATGTCCATCCAAGGATCTGTTGAAAAATGCAAACTTCAGCGGCAGGCCGGCTCTCCAAGGCGCGAAGTTATTTGATAAAATCTCGGAAAAACGTCGGTAAAAGGGCGAACCACCCAATTCCGCCGTCCTGTGAAGAGCCTTGACCACACGCTTCAAATTCAAAGCCAACTCCGAAAAGAGGCGCTCCTCGGTCACTCGATGGAGTCCTCTTTTTGGCTTTCGCCAGATTGTGTCCGCGCTTAAAAACCGCGGAAGCGCCTTCCGTGTAAATGTCAAGCGAAAAATCCACCACCCAATATGAAATAAAAATCCGCCACCATTAAAACGAGCCGCTTAACTAAGCGGTCTTTGCAAAAATGATAACGGATTTAAATCGTATTGG
>JAISCI010000023.1 GCA_031265685.1 Clostridiales bacterium | reverse complement strand
ACCGTTCAAGGCGGCAAGCGTGGAGTCGCTCCTCAGCGTTGCTCCGTTTATGCCGCAGTTGAATTGTTGCCGCTAACTTGCGGGGTTATACCATTTACACTAAATTTTGTTCAGTCCTCTGGAATATTCTCGCTCCTCGATAAACGCCAAAAAACCGCTCGTCAAAAGCGGCTTTTTCGTATTACGCGTTCAGAAACGCCCGAATCTTAAACAATTCGTCCCGCAGCCGCGACGCTTCCTCAAACCGCAGATCGGCGGCGGCTTGCTTCATAAGCTTCTCCACGCGTTTTATCTCCGCCGTCAGTTCTTCGCGCGACATGGATTCGGGGTCCTTCTCAAGCAAGTCGCTGGCGCGTTCCCTGATCTTCTCCGTGGCGCGGATTATGTCGCGGACAGGCTTGATTATTGTCTTCGGGGTGATCCCGCGCTCGCGGTTGTAGGCGTCTTGGATCGCGCGGCGGCGGTTGGTCTCGTTTATCGCCGCCCTCATCGAATCGGTAACGCGGTCGGCGTACATAATTACGCGCCCCTCGCTGTTGCGCGCCGCGCGACCGATCGTCTGGATCAGCGACATTTCGCTCCGCAGGAAGCCTTCCTTATCTGCGTCCAGAATCGCCACAACCGATACTTCTGGTATGTCAAGCCCCTCGCGCAGCAAATTGATCCCGACAAGCACGTCGAAGACGTCCATGCGGAGATCGCGGATTATCTCTATGCGCTCAAGCGTCTCCACGTCGGAATGCAGATACCGCACGCGTATGCCCGTCTCTTTGATGTAATCGGTCAGCTGCTCCGCCATCTTTTTCGTCAGCGTGGTGACCAGCGCCTTGGATTTGCGCGCGACTACGGCGTTCAGCTCGCCCAGCAAGTCGTCGATCTGTCCGGCGACGGGGCGCACGGCTATTTCCGGATCAAGCAGGCCCGTCGGACGGATGATCTGCTCGGCGGTGAACTCGCCGTGCGCTTTCTCGTATTTGGAAGGCGTGGCCGATACGAACAGCATCTGCCGGATCTTGCCCTCGAACTCCGCGAACTTAAGCGGCCTGTTGTCGAGCGCGCTGGGCAGGCGGAACCCGAACTCGATGAGCGTCCCCTTGCGATTGCGGTCACCCTCGTACATCGCGCCCACCTGCGGAATCGTCTGGTGCGACTCGTCCACGATGATGAGAAAATCCTCGGGGAAGTAATCGAGCAGCGTGGTCGGCTGGCTGCCCGGCTCTCGCCCCGAAAGGTGCCGCGAGTAGTTTTCGATGCCGGAGCAGAAGCCCATCTCGGTCAGCATCTCGATGTCGTAATTCGTGCGCTGGCTGATCCGCTGCGCCTCCAGCAGCTTGTCCTCGGCTTTCAATTCTGTCACGCGATGGTCCAATTCGGCGCGGATGTTCCGGATCGCAACTTCCAGCTTGTCCTTCGGCGTCACATAGTGTGACGCCGGGAAGATCGAGATGTGACTGCGCGCGCCGATGATCTCCCCGGTCAGCGTGTCGATCTCAGTGATCTTCTCCACTTCGTCGCCGAAAAACTCGACGCGCACCGCCCGCGAATCCGATATAGCCGGAAAAATCTCCACGACGTCGCCGCGCACGCGAAAGGTACCGCGCGTGAAGTTCATGTCGTTGCGGTCGTACTGTATCTCGACAAGTTTGCGCAGAACGTCGTCGCGGTCGCGCCGCATGCCTGGGCGCAATGATATTACCATTTCCTTGTAGTCGATCGGATCGCCCAAACCGTATATGCATGAGACGCTCGCTATGATGACGACGTCTCGCCGCTCGGACAGCGCGGCCGTCGCGGAGTGGCGCAGTTTGTCGATCTCGTCGTTGATGGAAGAATCCTTTTCGATGTATGTGTCCGATGAGGGGACGTAAGCCTCCGGCTGGTAATAATCGTAATAGCTTACAAAATATTCTACGGAATTGTTCGGGAAGAACTCTTTGAATTCGGAATAGAGCTGCGCCGCCAGCGTTTTGTTGTGCGCCATGACGAGCGTCGGGCGGCCCAGCGCCTTGATGATGTGCGCCATCGTGAAAGTCTTTCCGCTGCCCGTCACGCCCAGCAGAGTCTGGAATCTGCGCCCCGAGCGAAAGCCCGCCGCAAGGCTCTCGATAGCTTTTGGCTGATCGCCTGTCGGCGTGAATTCTGATACTATTTCAAATTGTTCCATGTCGTTCTCCCCTTTGTTGAGCAGATGAGGATATTATAAACCAAAAACGGATGCTTGACAAGAGGGATGAAGATTGGGGCGGGGGCGTCAAACCCAGTTTGCCGATAATGTAAATAATTGTGGAACGCGGTGTTACGTAAATTTATGCCGTCGCGGGTAAGCGCCAAAACCGCAAGGAACACCCCATACAAAACGCTGGTAAACTAACCGTTGCCCGCCGCTACCGGACCGCTTGTAAAACACTTACTGTCAGCACGTTTTTGTTGATACAACGACATTAACCATTCAAAAAGTATACACAAAACCGTGTAGACACTTCCGGTCTCAAACATTTGTCGCCTTCTCAGCCTAGCTTCAGTTCCTGTCCGCGATAAGGATTACGGTGTCGGTAATCCGCTGGTGTTCTCACGGTCACTTAAAAGACGCTTCTCTTGGTTCTTTATGGCAATTTCAAACACGCTTCGAACCTTGGGCAATTCCTCCAAGCGAACTTCGTAGGAGCGCGCAGCCGGGTGATACTGCGGGACGGCGAATTCGACGCGATAGCGAAAGGGCTGTTGCGGGTGGTTGTGGAGAATATGGACTTTGATAGGCTGATCCCGCGCTACGATGACGGATTTTTGCTTGGGCGAAGTTTGCATCGCATTATCGTTTGAACGAATTTCGCGTGATTCAAGCGAAATTCTGTCACACGATAATGCTTCGATTCACGCAAAATTCCATCACGCGAAATTCACGCGGGGACGCAGTATTGCGACGTGTACCATCTTTTGGAGAACATAGCGCGGTGGGAGAAGCCCGCCGTTTCCGGCGTGGCGCGTAAGATGGACAGAACCGCGCTCAAAAACGATTACTGCACCAACAAAGCGACGGCGGCGTTTGAGGATTTAATTAAAAACGTCAACGCCCAATATATTCTGCTTTCGTATAACAATATGGCTCAAAAGGGCAACGACCGCTCCAACGCTAAGATTGGCGATGAGGACATTATGCGCGTCCTCTCCGCTAAGGGCAAGATCAGAGTTTTCTCGCGGGATTATAAGCCGTTCAGCGCACATTGACGAACACGAGGAACGGCTATTTCTATGCAGTTGCAAGCCGCGGGAGCAATTATACAGTCGCCGCTGAATTACACCGAGTTGGCCGTCAATGAGCGGTAATAAAACACATATGATTATAGTAGAAACAGCTCGAGTTTTGAAAAATATTTCCTCAAACCCTTGACTTTGCCTGAGTTTTGGCGTATACTGAGAGAGTAGAATTTCTGAGTCTCTCCGTAGCGATACGTGGCGCGATTCATGGGTATATTTTTACAAAGCAGTATTCAATATGTTTGAGTAGCCCGTCTCGTATCAGAAATAAACCAAAAATCATGAGTGGGCATTTCATCGACGAGGTTGGTTGCGAAGACATCTTATCGCGAGTTGGTATTATCAGTTAAACGGGCTGGGCGTTGAAGATGATGGGAGCGACAGAATAAACGGAAAAAACTCAAAAAAGCTTAGGCTCGTACGTCTACTGCGAATGGTTATTTCCCATTCGTGATTATTATTTTTCTATTCGCAAAAATGAAGCTATTTTTGAAGTTGTTATTCCGATGGGGCTTTAGGGGGTTCCTTTGGCGGGGATACGAAAACAGGCGGCTGTATTGTCGCCCGTCCCATGATCTGCTCTACCGCTTCAAGAAAACTCATGTCCCGCACCTTGATGAGATAGTCGAGCGCGCTGCGCCCGCCGATCCCCCGGCGGTGCCAGCACCACTTGCCGTTGCTGATTTTCAGGCTGTTGTGGGTGCGGGTGCAGTAGACGTTGCCGGAAAAGTGGACAAGCTCCTGCGGCTCATAGTTTTGTAGGTAGGCCACTAAGTCCGTTTGTTTGGCTTGTAGAATCATCTCCGGGTCAATATATGGCATGGGGTAAACACCTCCTTAACCGGAACGAATGAGGAAATCGGAAGTTTCTGCACAGGGCGTTTTGGTCGCTTTTAAGCAGTTTGCAAAAATAGAGGTCAATGGTAAAAACGAGGACGCCCTATATACATGGCTCAAAAAACAAAAGGACGGTGCTTTGAGTTCCAAGATTAAATGGAATTTCACAAAATTTCTTATCAATCAAAAAGGCGAGGTAGTTGGCCGCTTTGCGCCGACCAAAACACCCGCCGCTTTGGACAAGGAAGTCGGAAAGTTGCTTTGCGAATGATTACGCAATACGATATGCTCAAGCTTGAAAATCAGCTTTGTTTCCCTTTGTATGCCTGCGCAAAAGAAGTAGTAAAGAAATATAAGCCGTATCTTGATAAAATCGGGCTGACATATACTATATTACAATGATGGTATTGTGGGAAAAGAAAACAGTCAACGTGAAAACGCTTGGTGAGTTCCTTTACCTTGATTCGGGTACGCTCACGCCGCTCTTAAAAAACTGGAAGTGATGGGGCTTGTTTGCCGCGAACGGCTCAAAAAAGATGAGCGAAATCTTTAATCAGCATCACAGCGCACGGCGAAGCGTTAAAGGAGCAGTCAAAAACCATTCCCGAAGCTATGGCTTCTTGCATGAATTTAAGCTTGGAAGAAGCGGGAACTCTATATGGCTTACTATATAAAATATTGGACGCCAGCGAGGTGTGCGGATGAGAATAAACCCATATCAAGAATTATTTGCTGGCAACATCAATCTTTCCATAAAAAACGCTATCAGCATACTATCAGCTTATCCGGCTTCATGCGTTGCATTTTTGCGGCTTTCAAAAGAGTTGAAAAAGCGCAAGTCAATCGGGAAAGAAACGCAAAGGCTGTTCTGGAGATTCCTCCTATGATGATTGTCAGCACGACCGACAGGTGCAATCTTGCCTGTGCCGGGTGTTATGCCTGCGCTAATTAAAGAGAGGGCGAAGTGGAGTTGTCGGACGCAAGGATTCTTGAAATCCTTGATGAGGCTTCCCGTTTGGGTGTCAGTGTTGTCATGCTGGCCGGAGGTGAACCACTTTTATCCCACGGTTGTATGGAAGCGTTGGCTTTACATACTTAAATGATTGGAATGGTGTTCACAAACGTAACTCTGATGGATGAATCCCATGTTAATTGGTTTGCAAAACACCGTCACATTTTGCCAACATTCAGTATTGGGGGAAATGAGGTGCAAACGGATCCCGGCGCGGTGTTGGCGTGTATGCGGCAGTAAACAATGCAATGGCCGCTTTGCAAAAAGCGAGCATTCCCTTTGGCATATCCGTAACAATGACAAGCAGGAACACTGACGATATTTTGGGCAATAATTTTACCGACGAATATTTGAATAAGGGTTGTCGCCTGTTTGTGTTCTCAGAATATGTTCCCGTAGAGCCGGGTAGCTTGTCGTAGGGCATGTGGTTATTCTCGCGGCTGTACGCAAGGCCTTTGCCGTCGTGCCATTCGTCAAAGCCCGTCCTGGGCGGTGAACACAAGCGGCTCACGCCCTAAATCCTCAAGCAGCGTTAGCGCGGAACGCATATGGCCCTCGGCAAAACGGAAACGGAGAAGCTCGTTGTCTTGTTCGTAAGCGGCGGAAAACCCGGACAGCCCGTCAAGGATTTCCTCCCGCGCTGCCGGTTCTGCCAGTAACTCCGCGATATGCGCCGTGCTGTCGGGAAAACCGCCGCGCCAGAGTTCTTCTTCCATGAAGGAAAACGCCACGCCGTCCGCAAGGTCGTGGTGCAAGTACCACAGGTGGTCGTCCAGCGCCTTGATTTCAATGCCGTCTACTTTGTCAAGCTCGCTTTGGGGCATATACCGCCCCATGTCCAAAAGCTCTCGGATTCGCTTCGCCGCCTGCTTCCATGTGACAAGGGAAGCGTTATCGGCGTTTAGGGAAGTATCGCCCACGGCAACGCAGATGGAAGCCGTCGTCAAATATGTTCTTTTCAACCTGATCAACGGACAGGGCGAGAAGGGTTTAGCCTCCGTGATCGTCAACAGCGACGGCAGCGGCAACGCGGGTCGAAATTTTGCTTGAACCACGCAAAATTTCTACATCACACTGACAACCAATTCCAGCCACTCGATCAGCGCGGTCAGCAACTTCAATTACGGCGGCCTGAGCAGCGCCTCCGCGAGGCAAGAACAGTTGTTCGACGGCGGCAGCGTGACGCTCTGCGCGTACGGCGGCTATGTTTACTTGGACGGCACCGTGGTTCTCCGGGACGAGACGGACGAGAAAAGCCTGGGGATTTTCCATCTGACGGCGACGGCGCCGCAATATTATGATATTATTCTGGCGTACCGAGATTATGTTACAGACGATTTTGATCGCAATTGGCGGCAGCCGTCGGAATCGGCGTGGAAAATACGGCAATTTCAGCTATCCGCGCCCGGAATAAGAACAGTATCACTCCAGTCTGAACACCTGCTCAAGTTTTGGTTGGGCGCCCGTTTCCGGATCCATATCAAGCTCAAGCACGTCGCGCATATACTCGTTCCACCTGTCAACGACAGGGCTTTCCGCCTGCGCCCGCTCGGCGTACGCCACGCCCCGCGCGCACTCAAAATATCCGAAAAGCTCGTCTCCGGCGCTGAAGATCGTGTAGTTGCCAATACCGGAGTCCTTGAGCGTTTGAAGCATCTCCGGCCAAATGGCGTCGTGCCTGCGGACGTATTCGTCCTTCATTCCGGGCTTAATACGCCCTTTCCAAGCCATGCGTTCCAACATGTGTGATCGGCCTCCTCATGGGATAACTCGGCGCTGATACATCCCTTTTTATTATATCATCCATATTCAAGGTTATCAACAACATAATTGACATAGAGCCAAAGAAATAATATAATATGAATAACTTACGCACGCGCCGCTTGACAATCACTTCGGGAGGCTGATGAAAATGACGGACTCGTTCACTATGCCCGGTGAAACGGGTTGCGAGGAATATGTGCTTGAACTTGCCGAAAAATGGGGAGCGGATATGATCCGCGACTGCAACGGCACTAAGCTGTCCCCCAAAATGCTGCAAGCCGCCGAGGAGCGCGGACTTGCTATTTATTTTACAATATGCCTGATACGCGGCCACAATGATTTCCTCCGGGAACATCCCGATATGACTCAGCAATGCTTCCTCTCGACGGAGCCAATGATTATGACCGGCGGCCCGCTTGTATTCAATCTGCTTGAGGATTATTTCTCCCGTCAGTTCAAAGTCAACGAGTCGCGGGAATCGCTGGCGTACTGGCAGGTTTACGACCGCACGGCGGACAGGCCGATCCCAAGGGATTGCTGGGCTTACGCGGACGGCGCCGTTACGATAGACCATGAACGCGTTTCCGGTGAATATGACGGTATGTGGCATAGCTTTACGGTCAGTTTCCTTGCCTTCCGCGTGTGGGAGGAAATCGAGATGTATAACTATCTGACGAACGGCTGGGACGGCGAGCCGCTGATGCCCATCGACCCGATATATCCCGAAGCCCGCGAATATCTTAAATCCTGGCTTCGCGATTGGTGCCGCGTCAATCCCGAGGCTAAGATAGTCCGGTTCACCTCTCTTTTTTACAACTTCGCGTGGATCTGGGGGCGCGATGGCGAGACCAAATTCGCCGACTGGGCGAGCTATGACTTTGCCGTAAGCCCGTTAAGTCTCAGGCTGTTCGAGGAAGCTTTCGGCTATGCCCTGACGGCGGAGGATTTTATCGGCAAAGGCAGACACCGCGCCACTCACCGCGTTCCCGGCAAAAAGAAGCGCGACTTTATGGAATATGTATCCCGCTTTGTGCGCTCGTTCGGCAAAGAATTGGTGGATATCGTGCACGAGGCCGGGAAAGAAGCCTATATTTTCTGTGACGACAGCTGGCTTGGCCTTGAGCCTTATAACGGAAAGTTTGAGGATTTCGGATTCGACGGTTTCATTAAGTGCCTGTTCTCCGGTTATGAGGCGCGTTTCTGCGCCGGCGTACCCTGCTCCACGCGCAAAATAAGGTTGCACCCGTACCTGTTCCCGGTAGGGCTTGGCGGCCAGCCGACGTTCTCGGCGGGCGGCCGCCCGGAAGCGGACACGCTCTCGTACTGGATGAATATTCGCCGCGCTCTTCTGCGCGAGCCGGTAGAGCGCGTCGGTTTGGGCGGTTATCCCAGCCTGACAAAGGGGTTTCCCTCTTTCATTGACACGGTGACGGATGTTCTGCGCGAATTCCGCCGGATCAAGTCTCTGCACGAGCACGGCGCGCCGGAGGTTCTGCCTGTTACAGCCGCCGTGCTGACTTCATGGGGCAAGCTTCGCTCGTGGACTCTGTCGGGGCATTTTCACGAAACGAATACGCACGTCCTTATACACATACTGGAGGCTTTATCAGGTTTTCCTATCGACGTCCGGTTCATCGGCTTCGATGAGCTGACGTCCGGCGCCTTATCCGGCGTCAATGTCCTTATCAACGCCGGACGCGCCGGAGACGCGTGGTCGGGGGGAGAGCTGTGGACTGACGAAGCGGTTCGCGCCGTAACCGAATACGTGTACAAAGGCGGCGTGTTCCTCGGCGTTAACGAGCCGTCCGCCGCGCCCGGTCACGATACGTTCTTCCGCATGGCGGGCGTTCTCGGCGTTGACTTTGACGACGGCAGATACGCGTGTTTCCCCGAGGCTGGGTTTGAGGTCTCCGCGTCTTCCCCGTTCCTGTCCGCCGATTTGCCCGGCAAGCCCGGAATACGGCTTGTCGGCGGCGGCGCCGAGGTTTTGTCCGTTTCCCCGGGAGGGACCCCCGCGCTTACGAAAAACGCGTTCGGCAAAGGCGTTGGCGCGTATATGAGCGGATTCGTCACAAACCCCGTAAATAACCGTTTTCTTATTGATCTTATATTGAGCCTTACGGGTGTCGCGCCGGGAGGTCTTCTCACCGACAACCCTTACGTTGACTGCGCGGTTTATAAGGAAGAAGGCGTCATAGCGTTCGCGAACAGCTCGTTTGAGCCGCAGTACGCAAGCGTAGCTTTAGGAGGAAGGCCATACCGCGCGAGCCTTGAACCGGCGGGCATGGCGACAGTCGATATTAAATCTTAACACTAATCCCATTTTAAGACGGATAAAAATTTTGAAGTTTGCGTGAATCAAGCAAACTTCAGAGCGCATTCCGATGAGGGGAATCCGCATGAACCGTTTGCCGGTTTGGACGCAAATCACGATAGCGCTGATAATCGCGCTGGCCGCGCCGGGCGCCAGCGCCGTCGCATACGGCGGCGCTGCTATCGCTAAACAGTACCGCGAGGAACTTTCTTCCGTTGAAATGGAAAAACTCAAGGCATCCCGGCGGCTGATGGATATGATACTGGACGCCGCCGCGAGCAGCGCTCATAAACTGGCTGTCGACGCCGATTTCGGCACATTGGGCAGGTTTGGCCGCTATTCGCGGATAAGCGGAAATTACGCTAACGGGCTTGCCGCTAAATCGTTCGCGCAAGAGCTGTCTGGTCTCGTTCGGTCGGAGCGTATGGTTACGTCGGCGTTCTTCATGCTCACAGGGGCGGACTATGTGATTTCAAGCGATAAGGGCGTAGTTCCGCTGGAAAACTACCCTTCGCTTGACTGGCTGCGGTCGGTTCCGAAAGGCAGAGGCGTGAGCGGGTCCTGGGTCGCCCGCGAGCACAAGACGATCACAGTGAGAGATTCGCTGAGCGGCATATCAAGCGGCGCGACGGTCAGTATGCTGTCTTATGTGTTCCCGCTTAACATCCTTGTCACATCGACGAGCGGCGTTATCGTGCTTAACGTTCGGGAGCGTGATTTGTCCGAGGTCATAAACGGCGGCGGCGCGGCGGGCGCTTATGGCGCGATGATTGTGGATTCTTCCGGGAAAATGCTCTCGCACCCCGATCCCGCGAATTTCCTGACGCCGGCGCGGAATCTTCCTTACGTTGACGCGGTGTTTGACGATAAGGCCTCGTCCGGATCGCTTTTCATAACGGCAGGCGATACGGAGCTACTTTGCGTATTCGACAAGGATAGCTCAACGGGACGCGTTTTGCTCTTTGTAAAGCCGGTTTCCGCTTTGGCTGAGCGCGGCGGCGTGGTCGCGCAAGGCATGGCGTTGGCCGCCGTGTTAGCGGCCAGCGCCAGCGCGTTTGTTTGCGCCCTCCTATTTATCCGCTATTTGGAGCCGCTCCGGAAACTGCGCGGCGCGGCGGCGTCCCAAAACGTTTCGGATCGTAATGATTTTTCTTTCGCGCTCAAGGCTTATCAATCGGCGATCGCCGGCGAAGGCGCGATGAGGGAGCGCCTGGGCGCGCGCGAAAAAAGCGCCATGCTTGCCGTCGCTTCGGGTCTTCTGATAGGAGATAAGCCTTCGCCGCAAGACGAACCCTTACTTCGATCCTATTTTCCTCACCCTTATTTTCAGGTGGCGGTTATGTACATCGACGGTTATAACGCCTACCGCGACGCGACTAATAAGGAACTCCGCGCGAATCACAGACGTCTGGCCGCGTCCGCGGTTAAAGAGGCGTTCAAAGGCTATCACAAGCCGTTTTACGTCGGACTTTTGGGCGGGCGCTCCGCCGTTATAATTAACCTGCCTTCTACGCGGCAGGATCAAATACCCGACGACCTTTGGGATACGGTCATCTCCAAACTGGCCGACACGCATGGCGCGTCAGTCACAATCGGCGTAAGCCGCGTTGTGAGCGGGGACGACGGAATCTATTCGGCGGCGCGTCAAGCCACCGAAGCGGTGGATTTCCGCGTGAAAAACGGAGGCGGCAAAGCGTATAAATGGCATAAAAGCGCCGCGAACAGGATGTTTTATTATCCGGACGCCGAGGAAAGTAAAATACTGGGCTTTTTAGAGAACGGGGACATGGATTCGATCGCTGACGAGCTTGAAAAGCTGCGCCATAATCTGCGGGAAAGCAGCGGCGTGTCGGCCGCGAACATCCATATTATTTATGTTCAACTACTGTCCGCGGCTTTGCGCGGCTTGCCGGAGGGAACGCGGGCGAGACGCCTTGGATTATACCGTCACCTTGCCGAATGTGAGACGCTGGAAGAATTGGACGCGGCCATGCGTGAGTTTTTCGCGGACGCGGTTCGCGAGCGGAAAGGCGAAACGCGGGAGACAGAAACAGCGCTGCAGAAAGCGCTTCGATATATCGGCGAGCGCTTTACCAAGGACGTGGATTTTTATAAGATGGCCGAGGATATAGGCGTAAGTTACTCAAATCTGCGCCGAATAGTCCGCGAATCTACGGGAAAGAGTTTGCTCGATCATTTGAACATGAGACGGGTGCGGCAGGCGAAGTCGTTGCTGGCCGGCACGAACGAGCCGCTGCCCGAGGTGGCGGTTAAATCCGGTTTCCATAATACACAAAGCCTTTCAAGGTTTTTCAACAAATACGAAGGCTTAACGCCGGGCGAATATAGGACGAGAATGAGCGGGAAGGCAAATTAACGGCGGATGTCAAATAAATTCCTTGGCGGCCGCCGTTTTTTCGTCAAAGTGCACAAATCAGCAAATTCGGATGGGATATATCTTCTAACATGACTTTTGACTTCAAACATCAAAAACGATTATCCGCCCATCGCATTTTCCGTGCCTCTTCAAATAAAAATCATATTAAATATAACATTATCCATGATTTCATCAAAAAATCGCTAATCATTTTTGAGATATTTAATCAATAATGAATATTGATCTTGTGTGATTCGCGAATTATTATATATTTGTAGTCAAGATGCTCTCGGCGCGGCGGGCTGCCCGATTTGTTGATATTCACATAGGCTTCGCCCGCGCTGACGGTGATTGTTAAAAAATCGCCAAAGTTTCGCTTGGCGCCGTTCCATCCATAAAACGAATTTTGCCTGAAGCCGCAAAATTCCTTATTACTTCTTTGCAGAAGGGGGTGACGCCGGAATGATATTTCGCGGGACGAAACGCCCGGATGGAGCCGCTGCCGTTCCCAAGGCAGACGTCAAGCCGAAAGCGGGTTTGTCGCGGCATTTGAAGTCGGAGTGGCAGCTGTACGCGCTGTTAGTGATCCCGATGGCGTTCCTGATACTGTTCAAGTATGTGCCGATGTTCGGCCTCGTCGGCGCGTTCGAGAACTATAAGGTAGCGCGGGGATTCTTCGGAAGCGAGTGGGTAGGGCTTAAGGAGTTCGGGAATCTGCTTAAGCACAGGGATTTCCTCCCGGCGCTGCGGAACACGTTGCTTCTGAATTTCCTTGACCTGTTGTTCGGATTCCCCATGCCGATCATTCTCGCGCTGCTGCTTAACGAGATACGCTCGAAATGGTTTAAGCGCGTGACGCAGACGCTGCTTTACCTGCCTCATTTCCTGTCGTGGGTAATAATCGGGGCCTTGGCTTATCAGCTGTTTGGACTTAACAGCGGGATTGTGAATAATCTGCTGGAGAGCGCCGGTCTGTCCAGGATCCCGTTTCTGCAGGAGAACACTCGTTGGCTGGCGACATATGTCGCCGTCGGCGTCTGGCAGTCGATGGGATGGGGCATTATCGTTTACCTGGCGGCGATATCGGGCATCAACCCGGAGCTTTATGAAGCCGCGACCGTTGACGGTGCCGGCAGGTTCCGGCAGGCGCTGTGCGTAACTCTGCCGGGTATAAGAAGCACGATCGTCGTGCTGCTGATTCTTAATCTCGGCCGTATTATGGGCGGTTCGTTCGAGCGGATTTACGCGATGCAGAACGTCGCCACGACAGAATACACCATGACGATTCCCGTTCTTATATATCGGTGGGGCATCCTTGGCACGCAATTCTCCCGCGCCATCGCGCTTGGTCTGTTCCAGTCGGTGGTAGGGCTGATTCTGGTTCTTATTACCGATCGCGTGGCGAAACGGCTGGGAGAGGGTGGCATGCTGTGAGGCTCAAGCCTAAAAGCGAAAAGAATTTTGCGGGTTCAGGCAGGAATTTTGCGGGTTCAGGCAAAATTCCCAAGTCTCCGTTTCACGCGATATCGCCGGCCACCGTCTTCTGGCGCGCCGTTATGTACATAGTTCTCGCCGCCTCGTCGCTGGCGTGCCTTCTGCCGTTCGTCCATATAGTGTCAAAGTCGGTCAGCTCCAACGCTTTCGTTCTGGCGGGCAAAGTATTTCTGCTGCCGAAAGGTTTCGATCTGGCGGCTTATACCCGCGTTTTCGCCGACAAAAGCATCGTTCAGTCGCTATGGGTGACGATTGTCATAACGCTGTCGTTCACGCTGATCGGTATGTTCATAACGGTGTGCATGGCCTACGCGCTTACGCGCCCGCAGCTTCGGGGCAAACGCGTGATCAACTTCCTGTGCGTGTTCACGCTGTATTTCACGGGCGGGGCGATACCTGACTACATTCTCATGAGTTCCCTCGGAATGCTGGACACGATTTGGTCCCTTATACTGCCGCTGGCTTTTTCGGCGTACAACCTTATTATAATGAAGAACGCCATCAGCAGCGGCATTCCCCAGAGCCTGGAAGAGGCGGCCAGAATCGACGGCGCGAACCATTTCCGTATCCTTTGGCAGATTGTTCTGCCGCTGTCCAAGCCGATACTCGCCACGCTGTCTCTTTTCTACGCCGTCGGTCGCTGGAACGCGTATCAGGACGCCCTTTTCTACATAAAGCGCGCCACCGAGCTGCGACCGCTGCAGCTTAAGCTCTACTATTTGATAGTGCAGGCCAGCGAGAGTTTCCACCTTGAGGCCGTCGTAACCGACATGACTAATCCCGAGGTTCTTAAGGCTTGCTGCATCGTCTTCGCCACGCTTCCCATATTGCTGGTATACCCTTTCATTCAGAAATATTTCGTGCAGGGCGTTATGATCGGAGCCGTCAAAGAGTAACCGGGTCCGAGGCTTTACGGTTCGGCTACAACGGGAGCGATCCCATGGAATCATATACTAATTGGAGGGATAGAAATGAAGAAGTTACTGGCCGCGGCAATGGCGGCGCTGATGACGCTGGGATTGACGGCCTGCGGAGGCGGAGATCCAGCGGCTACCGTAAACGCGCCTGACGCGACGACCGCGGCGCCTGGCGCCGCCACGCAAGATCCGGCGTCCGCGGCGGCGACCGCCCCCGCGGACGAGGGCTACGCGGACTATTCCGCGGGCTTCCCGCAGAAAGTCACTATTGAGATTCCGGTCTACGACAGAGCTTTCGAGGGCTGGGACGTAACGAACAATTACTATACCCAGTGGGCGCAGTCCGAATTCGGCGACAAGTATAACGTCGAAGTCAAGTACGTCGCCGTCGGACGCTCGACCGAAGTGCAGGACTACACGCAGATGCTGACGAGTCACACCGCACCGACTATCATCATGCACTACGACATGCCGCAGGCTGTCACCTATTACACTCAGGACGTCATGCAGGAGCTGGACAACGCCGAGATCGCCAACTACGCGCCGACTTTCTGGAGTTATTCCCAGGAATCGACCGAGACCTACGGCGCGATTGACGGCAAGACTATGTTCACGTTCGCCGTCCGCCCCGCCGCCGACAACTATACCACAATCATCCGCAAGGACTGGGTTGAGGCCGCCGGTTACAAGGTGGAAGACCTGACCACCCTTGAGAAGTACAACGAGATGCTGCTTAAGTGGAAAGAGCTTGGGCTGGGCGTGGACGGAGAGATGCTGACGCAGAACAACTACGTCTACAGCTATTCTTTCCGCGACTGGCCGAACGATCCCCAGTGGCGCGCCCTCTATTCCGACCTCGGAGTCGCCGATCTGACCACCGACGCCACCAAGGATTGGCTTAAGAACCTCAACTATATGTACAACAACGGGCTTGTTGACCCCGAGTTCTATCTTCGTGACGACTATACCAAGGCGGAGGCCGAATTTGTGGCCGGTAATGTCGGAACATATCAGTTCTACATAGCCGCCGGCACCGACGTGTTTTCCGCCACCCTCGCCAACGACCCGGGCGCGACGTTCGCCATCGTTCCCCCGGGAGCCATCGTTCCGGAAGGCAAAGTCGCGCAGTCCCGCGGATACTGGCCTTTCGGCATGATCATGGGCATTAATTACGAAGCCACCGACGAAGAGCGTATCGCCACGTGGATGTTCCTTGAGTGGCTCAGCCAGCCCGACGTGATCTGGAAGTGGCAGAACGGCGTCGAGAACGAAAACTACACGCTCAACTCGGACGGCATTCCCGTTAAGGTCGCCGACTACGCCGGTCAGTACAAGCTTTCCAATAACAACAACAAGGACTATTGGTGCCTGGTAACCGAAGGTCTGCGCTATCCGACCGACGAACTGTTTGACAAGGCCAACCTTCTCGGCTGGGCGCCTCCGGGCTACGAGCAGCTCGCGGCCGACACGCTCAAGTACTACAAAGAAATCGACGAATACCGCACCCCCGACGCGCTGTTCCCGGTCGTTATCGCGTCTCTTACCGAGTATAAGACCGAGCTTAACGAGCTGTTCAAGCAGCTGTACGTCAAAGTCGCGACCATACCCGAGGCGGACTTCGAGTCCGCTTATGCCGACGCCTGCCAGGAGTATCTTGACGCCGGTTATCAGGAGATCCTCGACGAGAAGCAATCGCTTATCGACAGCGGCTCGTTCACTCCGTAATCCCGCAACAGCATCACAATACGCAAAGCGCGGCCTGACCGCCGCGCTTTGCTTGTATAGCCGGAGGGATTTGACTGATTGAGACGGGTATAGACCGGGACAGGGCGTTAGCCGCCATCGACGCGATTGTTTGGCGGACGATGGATATGGATTTGACGTGGGATTGGCCGTGCGGCGTCGCTTATTACGGCGTGGCGAAAGCATGCGAGGCGGCGGGTAAGGCCGAATATTTTGACGCGCTAAAAAACCGCGTCGACGAGCTGATCGGCTTGGGCGTCCCCAGGCAGTGGACGGTCAACAGATGCGCTATGGGTCACGCGTTGCTGTCGCTGTACGCGCAAAGCGGCGGCGAGCGTTACCTTGAGCTTATAGAGAGTAAACTTGAGTATCTGCGAAAGGACGCTCCGCGTTTCGGCGAGGGCGTTATCCAGCACACCGTTTCGCCGAATAACGATTTCCCGGGGCAGGCGTGGGCGGACACGCTTTTTATGGCGGCGTATTTCATGCTGAGGGCGGGCGTTGCGCTTGACGACACAGATCTGGTAAAGGACGCTCTCCGGCAGTACCAGGGGCATATCGACCGCCTTCAAAACCCGGAGACGGGTCTTTGGTACCACGGGTACGACAGCGTGACCGGCGGGCATATGTCCGGCTTCTATTGGGCGCGGGCGAACGCTTGGGCGGCTTACACGATGTCGCGCGTGAAATGCGTCCTGCCCGAGCGCTATTTATTTCCTGAATTTATGGACATCGACGGGTCGCTGAGCGAGCAGCTGTCCGCGCTCAAGAAATTGCAGGGCGCCGACGGCCTGTGGCGCACGATCCTTGACGACGGCGAGAGTTACGGCGAAGTTTCGGCTTCGGCTGGGATAACGGCCGCTATGATAGAAAACGGCAATCCGCTCCATTCGCGTTTTGTAAGCTCCGGGCTTGAAGCCGTGCTTGCCAATGTAACGCCGGACGGGCGCGTCACGAACGTGTCCGGGGGAACGGCTGTAATGAAGGACAGGGACGGCTATCGTAATATATCAAGGCGGTGGGCGCAGGGGTGGGGGCAGGGTCTCGCCCTGGCCGCGCTGTGCGCCGGCGTTGAACAGAATTGAGTGTTTGCGGGAGGGAGCGATCGGTTGTGCTGAAGCCTGACGGCTGGCTGTATGAGACTCTTGATCGTATATGGACCGCGGTGTTTCTGAACGCGCTCTGGATTTTGTGCTGTCTGCCGGTTTTCACGGTCGGCGCGGCGACATGCGCGTGTTACGAGACGGCGCGGAAGACGTTGATAATGGGTTCGGGCGAGAGTATGCCGCGCGTCTTTTTTAGTACGTTCGCGGCGAACTTCAGGCAGGCTACGATTATTGGCGTGTCGATTGAGGTTGTCGCCGCGGTGTCGGCCGTCGGGGGGTTGGCGGCTGGCGGCGCGCTTGGGGGCGCGGTGTACGCCGTCTTGGCCGCCGAGACGCTGCTGTGCATGGCGGCGTTTTTTTGGAGCGAGGCGCTTGCCGCGAGGTTCGAGAATACGACGTTCGGCCATATCAGAGCCGGTGTTTTCATGACGGTCAGGCATATCGGATACAGCGCCGCGATCATCGTTCTTATGGGGATCATCGCTTACGCGGTCGATTGGTTCTTCCCGCTTATACTGTTCGCCCCCGTCCTGACGGTAGTTTTCTGGGCGTGGGCCGCCGAACGCGTGTTCGAGAAACATATCGGCGCGCCCGAGGCGCATTCAAACGGCGAGGAGTGACTTATACGAGGTAATTTTCGCCTGAACCCGCGAAAATTCATTAAGAAACAGGAGGCTTGATAATGTGTAAAAAGCGATTCGGCGCGGCAAAGAGGGCCATATCCGCCGCGCTGGCGGTAATGATGGTGGCAGTAATTAACATCGTCCCGGCGACAGCCGAGAGCAGGCAGACATGGCGGTTCAACTTCACCAACACGGGCGCGACGGGCGATGTATCGGACGGTTATACTACTGTTCGTATCGGTTCTACCGCCGTCTATGACTACGAGCGGGGATACGGCTTTACGGAGAACAATCCGACAGGCCCTAACACCGCCACGCAGACCGTTCCCGCCAACTACCCGTATCTGCCCCAGAGCGTCATTAACGTTTCGTTACTCGTCACTTATAATGCGGACGCTAATCCCGTATTTGAGGCCGATGTTCCGAATGGCAGTTATGACGTGTACTTTATTAACTTCGCTGGTTCCGAAGACAGATTTACTGTGGAAGGCGCGACAGCAACCTCTGCAAAGGACAACAATAACTTGTTTGTTCATCAGTGGGAGGACGTCGCCATAAGCGACGGCAAGGTGACTATTTCCGTTCGTTCGAGCGGGACAAATCGCCTCGCCGCTATTATCATCGTCCCGGCGGATACCGAGCTATGGGAAGTCGTCGGGGAACAGACTGGCACCGACCCCACGCCCACGACCTCGACCGCGCCCACTCCCACGCCGTCGGCCTCGACAGGGGAGACGTATCGGTTTAACTTCACCACTGCGGCAGGCGCGGCGACGGTAACGGGCTGGACTAACGTTCACGGAAGCAGCAACAACACCGATGGCAGCGGCAATGCGGGTTCGACGCTGACCACGTTGGGTTCGGTTTATACCGACGCGAAAGGCTACGGGTTCGTGTCCGCGGACGGTTCGAAAGCGCTCAACGCGCGCGGGGGCGCCAATTCCGGCGCCGCCGTCACGACGGAGGGGATCGAGGTCCCGGCGGGCGTCGCCGCCAAGGTTGTCTTTCTTCAAAACGTGACGTTTGAAGTGAAGACGGGTACAGGCGATTTTGACGTCTACCTTATTATGTCAAACCGTGACTCAAACTCGTCGGCTTACAACATTTCTGTCGAAGGCACGGCGACGCTCTCGGGCAACGTTCCGGGGACGACGACTATCGCCTACAAGGCGACTGTCGCCTGCAACGACGGGTTTCTGACGATCACCGGCGCGGACGTGCAAAACCGCTGCGTGGGGATTGTCATTATCCCCGTACTACCGGTCGCGCCGACAATCAATACGGCCTCCCTCCCCAACGCCCCGCTGGGCGCGGCTTACAGCCAGACCGTCAGCGCGTCGGGTACGGCTCCGATTACGTTCGCGGTATCGGCGGGCAGTTTGCCGGCGGGACTTAGCCTGAACGCGGCCACCGGCGTGATCAGCGGGATTCCGACCGCGCCGGGTTCGTATATGTTCACCGTCGCCGCAAGTAACGCAACCGGGCAGGACGCTAAGGAATATACCGTAGTCGTAGCCGCGACGGCGCCGACTATCACAACCGGCTCGCTCCCAAGCGGCAAGGTCGGCGATACGTATAACGCGGCGCTGGCCGCCTCCGGCTCTCCGACCATCGTCTGGTCGTTCACGGGGACGCTGCCGCCCGGGCTGGCGTTCGGCGCGAACGGAACGATAAGCGGCGTTCCCTCCGAAACGGGGCAATGGACAATCACGGTGAAAGCGTCCAACGGCACAAGCCCTGACGCCGCGCGGGATCTGACCATCAAGATCGTCGATCAGGTTCAGAACTGGGTTCCCTTGGGCGACCGCGCGCTGGCCGGCGTGTACCTCGGCGGCGGCAAGGGCGCCAGCGGCACGACGCTCCTGTCCTACTACGATCCGGCAGTTGACGGTTCGGGCAACTCCGTCTCCGGCGTGGCGATGAAAACCAGCGGCGTCTATCTCAGCTGGCGCGCGTTTGAGAACGCCGGGGAGGCGACCTACGCCCTATACCGCGGAACCACTGAGACGAACTGCACGACGCTTATCACTCCGGAGGGGTATAACCTCACCAACTTTTATGATCCGACCGGAACCGCGGACAGTTTCTATAAGGTGGTCGGGTCGAACGACGCGGCCAAAGGGCTTACGGCTAAGATCGTCAAGCCTTGGGCGAACTTCTATCTGACGCTGAATCTCTCCAAGCCGGCGAATCAGACAATGCCGGGCGGCGCCACCTGCTATTTTACCGCCAACGACAGCTCGGTCGGCGATCTGGATGGCGACGGCGATCTGGAGCTGATCGTCAAGTGGTACCCGAGCAACGCGCAGGACGTGTCGATCGACGGATACACGGGGACGACGTTTTTAGACGCGTACGACGTTAACTGGAACACGGGATCGGTCCGCGCGCTGTGGCGCGTCAACTTGGGGATTAACATCCGCTCCGGCGCGCACTACGCGCAGTTCGGCGTCGGCGACTTCGACGGCGACGGCGCGGACGAGATGATGGTTCAAGCCAACTACGGCACGACCGCGTACAAAAACACCAACCTCACGTGGGACGCGGATCCGGTTTGGGCGGTCAACGGCGGCGCGGTGACAATCGGCGCGGGGACGGGCGGCGGCTATATCGGCAAAAACGCCGACGACATGTCCGTCAGCGCGACTCCCGCGACAGCCAACGGCGACTACCGTAACACCGCCGGGCACGTGACGAGCAACGGCGGCGCCCAGAACTACGAGTACGTTATGGCGGTTGACGGCGCCGACGGGCGCATTATCGACGCCATCGCGCAGAAGTACCGCGGCGATGCCTATACCGACTGGCAGCCGGACGGCGGCAAGTCCAGCGACAAGACGAACCGCCCGTTCCGCTTCAATGTGTGCGTCGCTAATCTGGACGGCGAGGGGACCGCCCCGTATTATGTGCTTAACCGCGGGTACTACGGCGTTATGACCATGGCGGCGTATAAGCTGACCGGCGCTAAACTGTCCGTACCGAAGTATTACACGACCGGCACGAACCAGAATCCCGCCCAATCCGGATACGGGGCGGGCAACCACGCCATCATGACGGCGGACGTGAACGGCGACGGCAAGGACGAAATCGTGTCCGGCGGCGTTGTGTTCACCGACGACCCGGCCACCGCGAGTGAAACCACGTCCAACGGCATTACGCGCCTTGGGATGAAAATGCTCTACTCCAGCACCCTTGGCCACGGCGACGCCGAGCATATCGGCGACTGGATCCCAAGTAACCCCGGCCTTGAAATCATGCAGGTGCATGAGGGCGCTACCAAGGAGTACCACGTCGAGATTCACGACGCCGAGGACGGCGGCACGCCGATGACCGGCTATTTTGTCGGTGCGGATACCGGGCGCGGCATGGCCGGAGACGTGGATCCAACGAGCGTAGGCGCGGAATTCTGGGGCGCGGGCGCTGTAAACGGCAAAGCGTCCAGCGTCACCACGGCGGGCGGCGTATTCTCGACCGAGAGCTTGGGCCTGATTCCGCAAACAGCCGCTAACTCCCGCGGGGAGCTTGTGCGTCTTTCCGCCTCGTCGCCTTCCCAGAACTTCTCGCTCTATTGGGACGGCGACCTGATGGTTGAAATGCAGGATCATTCCTACACCGAATCGAGCGCTACATTCAATTACTCAAACATCACCAAGTGGGATTATCTGTCCGGTACGGAACTGACGTATTTCCAGAGCACGGAAGCCTACACCAACAACGGCACCAAGGGCAATCCGTGCCTGTCCGGCGACCTGATCGGCGACTGGCGCGAAGAGGTAATCTTCCGCGTCGGCACGACGAACGCGGTTCGCGTCTATATGACGACGCTTTGGACCGAATACGTCGTCAAGTGCCTGATGCTTGATCAGCAGTACCGCGGCGCGATCGCGTGGCAAAACGGCACCTACAACCAGCCGCCGCACACGTCCTACCTGCCGTCCGAGGGAACGCTGACCTCGCGCTTCACCGCGAACAACGCGGGCGGCGCGGTCGAGCTGACGTTCACCCAGGCCAGCGACGGCGACCGCAGCTTCCCGGTTGAGGGATACAAGATTTACCGCCGCGAAGGCGCGGGCACGGCGCCGCTTGTGGCCATAAGCGGCTCGAACGTCGTCAAGGCGCTTGATTATTACATCGAAACGGCGAATATCCCTGTTTCCGATCTGACGCTGATTTCAGGCGCTTATACGTTTACGAACCCCGGCACGACGGTGTACACAAACATCACCACGTCGTCGTCCGGCACGACATACACCGCGTCGCGGGCGTACAAATATACCGACACGTCGGCGATCCCCGGCAAGACGTATCAATACATAGTCGTCGCCCAGAGCAACGGCCGCGACAGCTATGTGCCGAAGCCGATTAGCATCACGACGGCGGCGGCGCCCATCGCGTCGGCGTCCGGGACGGGGAGTAGCAATCAGCTTAAGATCAGCTGGCTGACGGCGACCAACGCGGCCGACGGCAATACGTACTACTACCGCGTGCGCAATGCGGCCGACACCGCGGACATTATCGGCTGGACGTCGATCGCGAGCAAAGGTACTTACGTCCCGGCGGTTGAATCCGCCGAAGGCGGCGTAACCGGCGACGGTTACACGATCATCGTCACGAACGCCTCGCTGGCGGACGGCACGGAATACAAAGTCCAGATCCGCGTCGGCGCAAACGGGGCTACCAGCAACCTTGCCTCCGCCGTTCCTTACGCGTCCTACACCGTCACATACTACCTTGACGGCGGGGTGGGCGGGACGATTCTGCACTATGCCGGCGCGGCGGACGCTTTCCGCACGGAATCGACCATCGCCGGCGGCGTGGCCTACACCCTGCGCAACGACCGCGCGTATACGCCGTTTACAGCGTTCACGAAAGACGGTGAAGACAATCTCGGGTTGTTCGCCAACGCGGCCAAGACGGCTGCCGCCCCGGCTTCCGTCGGCGTCGGCAATACGGCAAGCTATGATTTCTATGTTAAGTGGTCGGGCGGGTACGAGCTGACCTTCTCCGGTACGACGGATATTGCGCTGACGTTCACCAACAACACGGCGTCCGACGTGACGGCGGCGCTGATCATCGCGGTTTATCGGACAGCCGACGACCGTCTTGTGAAAACTTACAGCCAAAGCGGCCTCGCCGCAAACGCCCAGTCCTATGCCGTCCTGACGGCAGGCGGCATAGGGACGGACTATCCGGCGGCGGACTATTACGCGCGCGGATACGCGTGGAATGACGGCTATGAGCCTTATCTGGCCGCCGTGGATATTTATTAGGAAACGCGAATGAAACGAGGAGCAAGGCGCCGGTTATTAACGGCGCCTTGCTCAAACTAACCTAATCTCCATTTAATGACAAGGAGATGCTGCGACACATGAGAGGGAAACTATCCAAAACCAGGAGTGCCATGTCCGCCGCGCTGGCGGCCATAATGGCGCTGGCGTTTACTATCGTTCCGGCGAGCGCCGCGCCGGGTACGACTACTTGGCGTTTTAATTTCACTAATACCGGAACCAACGGAGCGGTGGCTGACGATTACACCACCGTCCTGATCGGCGACAGCGGGTCTTTGTACAGCGCCGCGAAGGGATACGGCTGGGTTGATACCGTCCCGACGGGCGCTCAAACAGACACGGGCGTAACCAATCCGACTGACTACCCTTACATCCCTACGGCTGTGTACCAAAAGGGCGTGCGCCTCAATCCCAGCTCCAACCCGGGCGTGTTCCAAATGGACGTAGGCGCGGGCGATTATGACGTGTACGTCATAACGGCGGCGCTGAACGGCTCGACAAGAGTAGACGCGACGCAAATAAGGGCCGCCGGAACGACGACCATAACAACTTGCGTCGCGGGCAACAACGGCACGGACGAAGGCATAGCCTATGTATTGCCGAACAATGTCACGACGACCGACGGGAAAATCTATTTTGAGACCAGAGGAACCGCGAGCCGCGCTTGCAATGTGGCGGGGATCATCGTTGTGCCTGACGGCGCCGAGCTATGGGAAGTCGCCGGACAGCCGACGGTTCCTCCCGTCATCACGACGACCGCCCTGCCGAACGCCCCGCTGGGCGAGGCTTACAGCCAGACGATCGCTTACACCGGGTCTTCCGCGACAGGCTGGACGGTCTCCGGCAGTCTTCCGGCGGGTCTGACATTCAGCGGCGGCACAATTTACGGTACGCCGGAGACGGCGGGCACGTTTAACTTTACGGTTCGGGTGACAAACGCCGGCGGTTCGGCCGAGCGGGACTATACGATACAAGTATCCGCCGTGGCTCCGGCGATAACGACGGCGAGCCTGCCGGGCGCGCTGAAAGACGCCGCCTACAGCGCGGCGCTGACGGCGTCAGGCACGCCGCCGATCACGTGGGCGGTCACGTCGGGCGCGCTGCCCGCCGGGCTTAGCCTTAACGCCTCGAGCGGCGTCATTTCAGGCACCGCGACTACCATCGGAACGTCCAACTTTACGGTAACGGCGTCAAACAGCGCCGGCAGCGCCGCGAAAGCGCTCTCAATCGCCGTAACCGAAGCGGTCGGCCTTGACGCGCTCCCGGAGGCTCTGTTCTATGTCGAGGGGCAGTATGTCATGGATCGCGGCCTTATCGTGGCCGCCAGAACCGCCGGTAATTTCCTGTCATGGAGATTTTTCCCCGCGGAAGCCACCGGGTATCAAGGCACGGGTAACGGCGGGGCGACCGACGGGCTTTCCGGCAACAACTTCGCGATATACCGCGACGGTACGAAAATCGCCGACGTTACCGACTCCACCGACTATATCGATGCGTCCGGAACCGCCGCCAGCGAGTATGTCGTCGTCACGGTGGACCCAAGCGGCGCCGAAATCTCAAAGAGCAAGACGGTAAAGCGCGGATGGACGAACTCAGGCAATAACGCGGCTTACTGGGATATAACCCTATCCAAGCCCCCGAATGGCGCGGTGCCTTCCAACAATTCGGGCGGCACTACGTCAAAAGCCTACTCGATCAACGATATGTCCACGGGCGACGCGGACGGCGACGGCGTAAACGAGCTGTATGTTCTTTGGGAGACCGACGGGTTCGACGTTATCAGCGAGGGATATTCCGCGCCCGTCCTCATCGACTGCTATAAAATAGACGGAACGCTGCTGTGGCGGGTCGATTTGGGCGTCAATATCCGCGCCGGTTCGCACTATACCCAGTATATGGTATACGATTACGATCAGGACGGCAAGTCGGAAATGATGGTGAAAACCGCGCCGGGCTCGCGTTACAAGATGAACGCGCAAGCCGCGGCGGGCGGCGCGGCAAGCGGCCAGACGCTTGAGGCAGGCTGGCATTACATCACCCTGCCCGCGGACACCTTCACCGATCCCGTGCTTGGCGTCATGTCCGTGGCGCACACGGACGACTATCGCACGAACGACGGCCTGTCCGGCGTAGCCTTGGAGAGCGGCAAACTGTTCCAGTGGTGGGTCAAGTATTTTGAGAACTGGCACATCCTGCCGGAGGTCGTCAACGGCAATTGGAAATATGATCCGTTCTACCTTATGGAGGATTTTTCAAGCGCAAACGACAACTGGGGCACGTCGTACACGGCGCTGACCGGGGCGCCCACAGCGCTCTCTAACGCGTGGACTTCGGCGGTGTACAACGCGGCTAAGAACGGCGCGGTCTCCGGCGTTATCAGTCCGTCATCCTTCCGGATCAGCAATGCCCGCGCCGTGGCGCTCACCAAGATGCTCGCCGCGTTCGCGTGGTACAAGGGCGGTGGAAGCTCTCGCAGCCAGACTATCCTTGACCAGCAGGGCTATATCTACACCGGACCCGAATATCTGACGTGCTTTTTGGGCGACGGCAGCGAGGGCGGCACGGTTGATTTCCCCGTCCCGCGCGGCGATATCGGCATCATGTGGGGAGACTTCGTGGGGAACCGCTCCGAAACGCTTAACCGCCCGGACCGTTTCCTTGCGGGTGTGGCGCACCTGGACGGCAACGGTGAAAACGCCAGCGGCGTTTTTGGGCGGGGCTATTACACTCGCTCGACCGTCTCGCGCGGCGACTGGAACGGATACTCTTTAAGCGCCGCGGTGATCGCGGATACGGGCTTCACCGTGTACCAGAACCCGTTTTCCGAATACACGAACGGCGCGTCCACCGGAGGACCGCACGGCAGACTTGGCCGCAACACAAACTGGACCAACGGCGTAGGCGCGACCGGGGACTGGAGCAGTCTCGCCGGGCAGGGATTCCACAACCTTTCCATAGCCGACGTTGACGGCGACGGGTACGACGAGATTATTTACGGCTCGGCGACGCTGAACCATGACGGCACGATTAAATACAGCAGCCGCCTGAACGCCGCGAATATTGAGGGCGGGGACACAAGCCGCATATACGTGTACAATACCACGGGCGGCTTGGACGGAGACTACCTCGGCCACGGCGATTCGCTGCACGTAGCGGACATTATCCCCGAACGGCCCGGACTCGAGATATGGACCTGCCATGAAAGCGCCACAGCGCTCGGCGAAGCGATGCGCGACGGCACCACCGGTCAGATCCTTTTCGGCGGCGAATGGGCGAAAGACAACGGTCGCGCCGCCACGGGCGACTTCGTAACCGGCAACAGGGGCTGGGAAAGCTCGACAGCAACCGCCAGCGGAACCGCCATGGGCCTGCGGTCGGGGGCGGGGGCAACGGCGCGGGGCGCGCAGATTTCGACCGGCGCCACGGGCAATAACTTCACGATGTTCTGGAAAGCTAACATGACGACTCAGGTTACGAGCAGCGGCGAGGATTCCCAGTTTACGATCGTAAGTTACAGCTTGAGCGGAATGGCGCTAAGCTCCACGGATATGTGGAGTACCAGCTCGTCGTATATCAGCATCAACACGACGAAAGCCGTCCCGCCGCTTGTTGTCGATCTTGTTGGCGACTACCGCGAGGAGCTTATCGCCCGTAACAGCAGCAACACGTCAATCCGGATATTCACCAACAACAGTGAGGACTCACAGCATAAGCTGCCGACGTTCCTTGCCGACCGCCGCTACCGTGAGGAGATCGCCCGTCAGCAGTCGGCCTACAATCAGCCGACGTATCCCAGCTATTATTACGGGTCCGATATGATTCCGGCTACGCTTTACGCCTCGATTCAGGAGCCGCCGGTAATCGTGACGGAAACCCTCCCTGCGGGAGAGACCGGTACGCCGTACAGCCAGCGGATAGAGGCGACCGGCTCCGACCCGATTACGTTTACGCTGCAGTCGGGCAGTCTGCCTGCCGGGCTTACGCTCACCACCGACGGGCTTGTCAGCGGGACGCCCGCCTCGGCGGGGACGTATACTTTCACGATCCGTGCCGCCAACGAATACGATTACGCGACCGACCCGGATTTCATGAACGGCGGAACCCCCATGCCGAACTATGACGACCAGGCATATACTGTAATCATCTTGGGCGGATATACCCTGACGTCTTCCGGCGCGGCGGACCGAACGCTCACATTCACCAACAACACGGCAGCCGCCGTGACAGCGGCGCTTATAATCGCGGTATACGAGGATGGAACCGACCGCTTAGTCAAGATCTACGCCGCCGAAAACCAAACCGTCTCCGCGGGCGGCGGTACGGCGGTTCTCACCGCCTTGGGCATCGGCGCGTCGCATCCGTCCGCGTCACACCACGCCAAAGGCTTCGCTTGGTCACAATCAAGCTACGAGCCGTTTACGGCGACAATAGACATCTACTAATACTGTTTCAGGATTAAGGCTGGCATTTGTTTTTGAGGTTCGCGCCATGAAAGTTCGCGTGGGCGAATTTCGATCGTATTATCGCGTGATGGAATTTCGCTTAAACCACGCTGAATTCCATCACGCGAAAATTACCTTCCCTTTTCAAAATTCGCTTAACCCGTGCTTTGTTATGCGAGTGAGTAATTTTTCGCTTGACATATACAGTAAAATGCCGATAGATGAAGAACTGATTGTATAAGTCAAGCAAAAAATCAACCACATAACAAAGAGCGAATTTAAGCGAACGTTAAAAAGCGAGGTAATTTTCGCGTAACAGAATTTCGAGTGTAAATGTCAAGCGAAAAATCCACCACCCAATATGAAATAAAAATCCGCCACCATTAAAACGAGCCGCTTAACTAAGCGGTCTTTGCAAAAATGATAACGGATTTAAATCGTATTGG